>CAZCJU010000004.1:0-59965 GCA_964498965.1 uncultured Lachnospiraceae bacterium | reverse complement strand
ACATAACCGCCGATACAGCCTATAAAGATTTGGTTGCAGATGATACCGTTACGGGCATTACCCTCACGGCACAGTGGGAGGAAAACAGCAAATATACCGTAACCTTTGACACCGCAGGCGGCACTTCCGAAAACCCAAAAACAAATGTTAAGTGGACGGATAAGGTGCTTGAAGGTATTACAAATCCGACAAGGGACGGTTATGAGTTTACGGGTTGGAAATGCGAAAATGTAACCGTCACAGCCGATACCGCTTATGCGGAATTGGCAGAATCCGATACCGTTATGAGTGTTCCGCTTACGGCACAATGGAAGGACATTGCCGCACCGACAGGTGAAATTAAACTCGGCACAAACGGCTGGAGAAGTTTCCTTAACAATATCACCTTCGGTCTGTTCTTTAAGGACACGCAGGAGGTAACGATCACCGCAACAGACAACAGCGGCGAGGATGTAACGATAGAATATTTGCTCAGCGATAAAGAGCTTACGGCAGATGAGCTTGCAAAGGCAACCTTTACCGCATACAACGGAAAATTCAACATTGAACCGAATAATGAATATGTTATTTATGCAAAGTTGACCGATACGACAGGCAATGCAGCATATATTAACTCAAACGGTATCGTGCTTGACAATGTTGCACCCGTTATTTCGGGTGTTACAGATGGCAAAACCTACTGCTCTGCACAGACCGTAACCGTAACGGAAAAATATGTTGATACCGTAACGGTAAACGGAAATCCCGTAACGCCTGACACAAACGGACAGTTCACTCTGTCCCCCGCAGAGGGCGAACAGAAAATCGTTGTTACCGACAAAGCAGGCAATAAAACCGAAATGACCGTTACCGTGAATGACGGACATACCTACGAATGGCAGAACGAAAACGGACAGTATTGGCAGAAATGCAAATATTGTGACCACGAAACCGAAAAATCAGACATTCCGCAGTTTGAAATCAACGGAAACGATACCGTTTGTGAAGGTCACGATTGGGAATTCACTTTCACACTCCCCGAAGGCTCAACCGATGTTGTTTACGGCTATGACTTTGAAAACAAGGACACCGGCGATTTAACTCCGACTTACGAAAACGGTGTGTATACAATTATAATTCCGGCTGATGAAATTGAGAATGAAAGCTCGTTCAAACTTATCGTTTGCGCAAAAACATCTGACGGTTTTGATTTCACATCAACCAAGGAAGTTACGGTTATTTCAGAACACACCGGCGGCACAGCAGATTGTACTCACAAGGCGAAATGTGAAGTCTGCGGTACGGAATACGGCGAAGTTAATGCCGATAACCACACCACGCTGAAGCATACCGAAGCAAAAGCGGCAACGGTCGATGCGGAGGGCAATACGGAATATTGGCATTGTGAGGAATGCGGCAAGTATTTCAGCGATAAAGACGGCAAAAACGAAATCACTCTTGCCGATACCGTTATCGCAAAGCTTGAAAAAATCGAAAGCCCCAAAACCGGAGATAACAGCCACATGACACTTTGGATTGCTTTTGCTCTTGTCAGCGGCGGCACTTTGGTAGGCACAGTAGCATACAGTAAAAAGAAAAAGCACTTTGTAAATTAAGCGAATAAAATAATTTATCCCGTCTGTTCTATTCCGAGCAGACGGGATAAACTCTTGTGTGAAGCAAATAGTATTCCCATTATCTACGACAAATATTCAAAACCGTCACCGAGGATATCGGTAAACAAATGTTCTGTATGGGTATGATCTTTCATGAAGCGATCGAGTCCTTTCTGTTGAGTGATTGCGGCGATTCTGTTTTAACGAAACTCGATCGCTTTTTCTATATTTTTTCGATTGTAACACTACGCAGAAGAAAAATAAAAAACGGGAACATTTGACAACAATAAGACGGCGACACAGCTTTCACTATGCCGCCGTCTTAGATAATACTTCGTTATCGCACCTCGGCAAAAAACGAAAGTCGTAAAGTTATTTTATGATATTTACCTTTATAACCCCGTCTATGCTCTTCACCGCATCTATAACGGATTCGGGAAGCTCGCCGTTGATCTCGACAACGGTATAGGCGTAATCCTTTTTGGACTTGTTTATGAAGTTTTCGATGTTTATTTTTTCATCGGATATCGCCGACGAGATCTGTGTGAGCATACTCGGTATGTTCTTGTGGAATACACACATACGGTAATCGCCGTTGTGAGGAAGAACGACATCGGGATAGTTTACGCTGTTCTTGATGTTTCCGCATTCGAGAAAATCAATAAGCTCGTGAGCCGCCATAACGGCACAGTTATCCTCGCTTTCTTCGGTCGAAGCACCGAGATGCGGTATTGCGATAACTCCCTCCGCTCCCGCTGTCTTTGTGTTGGGGAAATCCGTAATGTATTTTCCGACCTTGCCCGACTTCAACGCATCTAACATTGCGTCCTCGTCTACAAGCAGATCGCGTGCGAAATTCATTACCACAACGCCGTCTTTCATCATCGAAATGGCACGTGCATCGATCATTCCCTTGGTCGAGGTCTTGGGATCGTCACCGGCTATCAACGGTACGTGAAGCGAAATGAAATCGCAGTCCTTGTAAATTTCCTCTCTTGTTCTGACGTGGTGTATCTCCTTGTTGATCCTCCATGCCGCGTCTACCGAAAGGTACGGGTCGCAACCGTAAACGTCCATGCCGAAATGACGTGCGAGGTTGGAAAGAGGACCGCCTATAGCACCCAGACCGATGACACCGAGTTTTTTGCCCATAAGCTCGTGACCTGCGAATCTGCTTTTGTTCTTCTCGACGCTTTTTGCGATATCGGGATCGGAGGCGTTTTCCTTTACCCATTCTATACCGCCCACGACATCTCGCGACGCAAGCAGCATTCCCGCCATTACAAGCTCCTTAACGGCATTTGCGTTGGCACCGGGTGTGTTGAATACGACTATTCCCTCTGCGGCACAGCGGTCAACGGGGATATTGTTTACACCCGCACCCGCTCTTGCTATGGCCTTCAGATTTTTGTCGAATACCATATCATGCATGGCGGCGGAACGGACCATTATCGCATCGGGGCTTTCCACCTCATCGCCGACCGTGTATTTTTCGTCGAATACACGTGTACCGCACTTCGCTATTTTGTTCAATAATTTTATCTTATACATCAGGCGTTCTCCTTGGGATTGTTTTTCGCAAAGTCTTTCATAAATTCTATAAGGGCTTCGATGCCGGCCTTCGGCATTGCATTGTATATCGACGCACGCATACCGCCTACCGAACGGTGACCTTTCAGATTCTTCAAGCCGAGCTTGTCCGCTTCGAGTGCGAATTTTTTGTCCAAGTCACTGTTTCCGGTGACAAAGGTTACGTTCATCATCGAGCGATATTTTTTCTCGACGGGAGCGGTGTAATACGACTGCGAATCGAGATAGGAATAGAGAAGGGAGGCCTTTTCCTCGTTTATCCGCTTCATTTCCTCAAGTCCGCCGAGGCTCTTTATCCACTCAAATACAAGCTTTGCTATATAAATAGGATAGCAAGGAGGCGTGTTGTACATCGAATCGTTGTCCGCCATGATCTTGTAGTCCATAACGGCGGGAATGTCGGCTCTTGCCGAACCGATCAGATCTTCGCGTACAATGACGATCGTAAGACCGGCGGGAGCGACGTTTTTCTGTGCACCGGCGTAAATACAGCCGAAGCGGCTGACGTCTACCGGCTCGGAAAGAATGCAGGAGGACATATCCGCAACGAGAGGGATATCTCCCGTGTCGGGAATATAATTGTATTTTGTACCGTAAATGGTATTGTTAAAGCAGATATGGACATAGTCCGCATCCGGTGAAAAGTCGTCCCTCGTAAGCTCGGGAATGTACGTGAAATTTTTGTCTTTCGACGAAGCGACTATGCGTACCTCACCGTATTTTTCGGCTTCCTTTGCCGCTTTCGACGAGAACTGACCCGAAACTATATAATCTGCTTTTTTGTTTTTGTTCATTAAATTGAGCGGAACGGAGGCAAACTGCAGGGACGCACCGCCCTGTAAAAAGAGGACCTTGTAGTTGTCGGGAATGTTCATGACCTCACGAAGCAGTGACTGTGCCGATTTTATTATCTCGTCGTAAGCACTCGATCGATGACTCATCTCCATTACGGACATACCCGAAGTGCCATAGCAAATAAGCTCCGAGGCGGCTGTTTCAAGCACCGACATCGGAAGCATCGACGGACCGGCGGAAAAATTGTAAGCTCTGTTCATTTGTCATCTTCCTTTCAAACATAAAGCTAATAATATTAAAATTATACACCCGATTATACACCAGAATTTCGATTTAGTCAAGTGATTTATTATTAAATTGCGTTAAATTGTGATGTTAAATTGCGAAAAAGCGGTTTTATTCTATGATTCCGCCGCCTATGACATAGTCGCCGTCGTAGAATACCGCCGATTGACCGGGGGCGATAAAGCATTGCGGGGAGGTGAATTCGCATTTTACCCTGTCCTTGCCGATAAGCGATAAAACGGCATCCGCCGCCGTTTTTTTATATCTAGTCACTACTTGTAGGGTGGCGGGAAATGCCGGAGCGGCGGCGGTAAAGCTGAGCTTCCCGCAGATCAGCGAGGGCTTGTACAACAACTCTTTTTCACCGAGAGTTATCGTGTTGTCGGCAAGATTTTTGTCAATGACGTAAGTGCGTTTGCCGAGGGAAATGTTGAGAAAGCGACGTTGACCTACCGTGTAGTGCAAAAGCCCGTTATGTCTGCCCAGTATTTTTCCGTTTATATCGATGAAGTTGCCTTCGCAAGGAACAAATCCCGTGTTTTTCGTTATAAACTCGGCGTAGTCGCCGTCGGGAATGAAGCAGATATCCTGCGAATCCTTGCTTTGTGAGGCGGATATTCCCTTCTGTGCGAGATACTGCCGAACCTCGTCCTTTGAGGCAAAATCGGCAAGCGGAAACAGCGTGTGAGAAAGCTCGTGCTGTGTCATGTTATATAAAACGTAGCTTTGATCCTTTTTTGCGTTTGTCGCTTTTTTTAATCCGTAAATGCCGTTTTCGCAGACGATCTCGGCGTAGTGTCCCGTCGCCAGCTTGTCGAAGCCGAGGGACAGAGCGAGATCGAGGAGCTTGCCGAACTTCAAATTTCTGTTGCAGGAAATGCATGGATTCGGAGTTCTGTTGCGTTTGTATTCCTCGCAAAACGGCTCTATGACCAAGGAAGAAAACTCATTTTTCATATCGAAAACATTGAGTCTTATCTCCAACTCGTCGCACACTTTGCGTGCGGCAGAAGTGTCCGTGTCCTCGTTCAAAAGCATTATACCGCCCTCTACATAATACCCCTGCTCTTTAAGCAGACAAGCGGCGGCGGCGGAATCCGTGCCGCCGCTCATTGCTACCAGTACCTTTGTCACGATCTTTTCCTGTTCTTTCTCAAAATTTCAAATGCGAGAACCGCCGACGCACTCGCCGCCGACAGCGATTGTGGGAATGATCTGCCGTATTCTATCTTGCAGACCGTGTCCGCTTGCGACAAAAGACGCTTGGATATTCCCCGACGTTCTCCGCCTATTATAAGAAACACGGGAAACGTCAGATCGGCATCGCATATATCGACCGCATTTTCCGTGTCGGCACATACCGTTTTGTAATTTGCGGACTTGAAAACGGAAACACAAGTCCCGAGAGTGTCAACATATATCGGAATAAGCTCGCTCGCCCCGGCGGAGGCACGACAAACGACACCCGCTGCGGAAAGCCAGTTTCTCGGCGTCAGCACTATCCCGTCAACTCCGGCGGCATACAGCGAGCGAACGCAGTAGCCGAAATTGTACGGGTCCTCTATCCCCTCTATGTACACGTAAAAACCGTTTTCTTTTATGTGCGATGCATCGAGAGGCGGCAACGTTCTTTCGGTACAGTAGCCGACTATGCCTCCGTGGCTTGTTCCCGTAGCTACCGCATCTATTTCGCTTTTTTCCGAAAGACAAAGCTCGAAGCCGCGTAGAGAGGACATTTTTTTTAAATAGCCGAGTTCACGTGATTTTTTTTCGACAAGCGTGCGGTCGAAAAGCACTTTTTCTATTTTTCTGTCACTGCAATCGGAATTTAAGACGGCACTGAGTGATATCATGCCTTCGAAAAGACAGCTGTCGGTAAACCTTGTTTCTTCCTTTATCATTTTCCGAATATCCTTATTGCTTCGTAAATACTTTTAACGCCGATAAGTTCGGTGCCGTATTTTTCCGCATTGACCTTTTCGGCATTCTTGGACGGAATTATTATCCGCTCAAAGCCCATCGAAGCACATTCTTTTATGCGGGCTTCGGCGTTTGAAACGGGACGGCATTCGCCCGAAAGTCCAAGCTCGCCGAATGCGGCGATGTTGTCGGGAAACGGTATATCCCTCAGCCCCGACACAAGTGCAAGTGCCGCCGGCAAGTCGGAGGCGGTGTCCTCGAGTCTTAAACCGCCTATGACGTTTATGTATGCATCGTGCGTCGAATATTTCAAGCCGAGCCTGCGTTCGAGCAGTGCGAGCAACAGACAAAGCCTGTTTGCGTCTATACCCGAAGAGGTACGCTTCGGAGAGGGATAGTACGACGGGGTAACGAGAGCCTGTATCTCCGCAAGTATCGGACGCGTTCCCTCAACGGTACATACGGTGCAGTTGCCCGAAACTCCGAGCGGTCTGCCCGACAAAAGCATTTCCGACGGGTTAGGCACTTCTGCCAGCCCATGCTCGTCCATGTCGAAAACGCCGACTTCGTTCGTTGAGCCGAAGCGATTTTTTATCGAACGTATTATGCGTAAGCTCGTTTGACGGTCGCCCTCGAAATACAGTACCGTGTCAACCATATGCTCGAGTACCTTCGGCCCCGCTATGGCACCTTCCTTGTTGACGTGTCCGACAAGGAGCATCGGTATCGAATATGCTTTTGCCGTGTTGATAAAATGCATTGCACATTCCTTGACCTGTGTCACCGAACCCGGAGAGGATTGTATTTTGTCGGAATACATTGTCTGTATAGAGTCGATTATCATAAAATTCGGTCGGAGCTTGTCGGCGGCGGCTGTTATACGCTCGACGTTTGTTTCGGTGAGAACGTATAGGCTCTTGCTTTTCACGTCGAGCCTTTTCGCTCTCAGCTTGAGCTGAGAAGCCGACTCCTCGCCCGAAACGTAAAGCACACTGCCGTGTTCTCCCAAGCCGGAGCATATTTGAAGCAACAGCGTCGATTTTCCTATTCCCGGTTCTCCGCACATGAGAACGACCGAACCGTCAACAAGACCGCCGCCCAAAACACGGTCAAGCTCGGTCGAGCCGGTATGCGTACGTATGTAATCGGGTAATTGCAACTCCTCGAGCGTTTTCGGCTCGGAAAAGGGAAAGGCAACGGACATTCGACCATTGCTCGTAGGCTCGGGTGCGTTCTCTCGTTCGGACATGGTGTTCCAGCTTGAACAGGACGGACATTTTCCGAGCCATTTCGACGAGGTGTAACCGCAATTCTCACATTCATATGTAGTTTTCGTTTTCATTTGTTTTCGTATTCCGTTAAAGAATTAACCGCAGCACCGAATATCACGGCACACAGTTTTTTTTGGTAGATCTCGTCACACAACAGGCTCGCTTCGCTTCGGTTTGACAAAAAACCGCATTCCACAAGCACTGCGGGAGAGGATATGTTGTTTAAGACGTATATCGAGGACGTTGCCCGCTTTATTTCTCTGTTGTTGTCGCTTTGAAGATAAGTTCTGGTACAGTCCCGTATATTACGTGCGAGGATCTGCGAAAAATCGTTGTTAGGCGAATAGTAGACCTGCAACCCCGAATATTTTTCTATCGGAAATTTGTTTTGATGAATGCTTACGAAAAAACAATTGCCGTTTTCTTTTGCGATGTCAACTCTTGCCTGCAGATCACGCAACTTGCGGCTTCCGTAACCTGACGATGAACCGAGAAGCTCGTCGTCACAGCGTGTCATGACGCATTTTATGCCGTATGCGGAGGCAAGTCGGGCAAGCTTTTTCGATATTTGAAGATTGATGTCTTTTTCGAGTATTCCGTCGCTCGAAGTCGCACCGCCGTCGATACCGCCATGCCCCGCATCTATGACAAGCACGGGAAACGAACGGTCGTCGCTCGGAAGAACATCGGCTTGTATGTCGGTATGCGATGCGTGCGATGTTCCGAAGCGAATGAATGACGAGCAGACGAGAGCAAAGGCACAACAGGAGCATAACAGCTGTGCCGCAAACGAGCGTATCGAAAATATCTTTTTGTTTGGCATTACCGTCACCGTGTACTTTTCGTTTTTTTCAGTATATGACACTTGACGGTGCGAAATGATTATTTTCTGAGCTTTTTTTCCTGCTTTTCGGTGTGTAAAAACGAAATGCCGCTGTAGCCCGAAAGATAAGATAAAAACGTGATGAAAACGGCGAAGAACGGCGTAAGAGTAAGCACGAAGGGATTTCCCTTTAAACCGGTGTAATTTATTATTCCCAAAAGGTAGCTTTGCAGAAACAATCCCGCCGCATGAGCGACGGATTGAAGCGAGTCGGCTTTCGCGAAATATCCGATAATCTCGAGCAGCCCCAAAACAAAATTGGGTGCATTGGCGAGCAATGCCATGTACAGAGGCTTTTTGAGATCCTTTTCGCTTCTTCCGGCATCGACACGTATCCTGTCCTTTCCGCCTATTTCCCACATTTGAGAATATATGAGAAAACAGTAAAGAATGACCGCCGCAATACTTGCGGCAAGCAGAAAGCCACTCTTTCCGGCGAGTGCCGCCATGACGGAAAGACCGAATATCGCCATGACGAACTGCGTCACGAACAGCTTGAAAGTTTCGTATCCGAACGATTTGAAATATGACATTATTTGCTCCGTGTATTTCGTGTTTCGACCGAACCGAACGGCACAGCCGATGTGCCGATTATACAATATTCGAGTGTAAATTACAACCGACATATATTTAATAATTTTAAAATTTACATATTATTCACGAAAGAATATTATACAAAACTCTGCAAATTTTGTATAATAAAGTGCGGAAAGGGAGTCGAATATGGCAAGCAAAAGAATTATGGCGGACGCATTGATGTCGCCGTTGCTCAGAGAATACTACAATCATAAGCTGAGCGTCGAATTTCGCTCGGTGCGTACGGTCGAGGAATATATGCTCGACCTGCGGGTGTTTTTCAAATTCATAATAGCGTCAAGACGCGGAGATGAGGTGCAGGGCGAAAAATTCGACAAGATCCCGCTCGATTGCGTCGATGCGGATTTTGCGAAAAGCATAAAACGTCACGAGATATACGACTATCTTTCGTATGTCAGCACGGTGAGAGGCGACAGCCAAAGAACGAGTGCGAGAAAGCTTTCGTCGGTGAAGATGCTATTCAAATATACCTGCTCGACAATGAGATACTTCAAGGAAAATCCCGCAACGGATATAGAAAGAAGCGGAGTTAAAACACGCGACCCCAAGTTTTTGACGCTCGACGAAACGCATATGTTGCTCGATGCGATAAATGCGGATGAAAGATCAAAGACAAAAGAGAGAGATTTCGCAATAATAATGCTTTTTTTGAACACCGGCGTGCGACTTGCGGAGCTTGTCGGGATAAATATAGAGGATTTCGACAACGAGTATACACGACTTATGGTAACCGGGAAGCGGAATAAACAGAGAGTCGTTTACATAAACGACGGCGTAAGAGAGGCGATAGACGCTTATATGCCGATAAGAGATACCTGCGATTGCGTCGAAAAGGGCAAGCACCCGCTGTTTTTGTCGAACAGAAAACAGCGTATAAGCCGAAAGACCGTACAGTGGCTCGTGTATAAATACCTCGACGAGGCGGGTCTCGGATATAAAAAGCTTTCGACGCACAAGCTGCGTCACACGGCGGCAACGCTGATGTACCGCGAAGGCGGCGTCGATGTGCGTGTGCTTCAGGAGGTGCTGGGACACGAGCAACTGAATACGACGCAGATATATACACACGTTCTGAACGAGGATATCGAAAAGGCGGCAAACAGTAATCCACTGAACGGCTACAGACCGAAAAAATAGTCATTTTGCCGACATATGTCCGTCACAGTGAAATGATATGATGGCACCGAATAAAACGGAGGAAAATATGTATAAATTGCTTATAGTCGATGACGAGGAAAAAATAAGAGAGCTTATCAAAAAATATGCCGTGTTCGAGGGCTATGAAACCGAAGAAGCAAGCGACGGGATGGAAGCGGTGGAAAAATGCCGCAAAAACGACTACGATCTTGTTATTATGGATATAATGATGCCGTTTCTCGACGGTTTTTCGGCGGTGAGAGAAATACGCAAAACGAAAAGCGTGCCGGTAATAATGCTTTCGGCAAGAGGCGAGGAATACGATAGAATACACGGCTTTGAGGTCGGTGCGGACGATTACGTTATCAAACCGTTTTCGCCCAAGGAGCTGATGATGCGTGTCGGTGCGGTCATAAAAAGAACGAAGAACGCAGTCGATCGGGGCGTTAAAGATATAATAAAATTCGAAGGGCTTACGGTCGATTTTACCGGCAGACTCGTATACATTGACGACGAAAAAGCGGATATGACACCGAAAGAATACGATCTGCTGTTTTATATGGTGAAAAACAGAGGAATAGCCCTGACAAGAGAAAAGCTGATAACCGAGGTCTGGGGCTACGATTTTTACGGTGACGACAGAACGCTGGATACACATATAAAGCTTCTTCGCAAGAGCCTTAAGCAGTATTCGAAATATATAGTCACACTGAGAGGAGTCGGTTACCGCTTTGAGGAATGAGCGGGGCAGGTGTGATCTATGACTGCGGAGACAAAGCTCGAAAAGAGCAAAAACAGACTCGGGATCGGCTGGAAGGTCACAATATACATTGCCGCCTTTACCGTGGTGTTGCTCATTGCGGTGTGGCTGTTTCAGGTGGTGCTGCTCGATGAATTTTACGAAAACGAAAAAATGAACGAGCTTATGAATACGGCGGACGTGATCGAAAAAAATATCGATAATGACGAGCTGAGAAGCATAATATATAATCGTGCGAGCGAAAACGGTGCGGATATACTCGTTATAACGCAGACCGATAAGTATCGCAAGACGGAAAAGGCACTCTCGTTCTCAAGTATTCTTAACAGCGACCTTATAGTGAATTACATGGTAAAGCAGGCGATAGAGGACGGCGGAGCGTGTATAAGACGAAGTACGGAGGACGTAGAAAAAAGACAAAATCCGTTTTCCAAAAGCACGAACGAAAACATGATATATTGCCGTGTGCTTGAAGAAGACGATGGGGTACACAAGTATATCCTCGTTTCAGTAACGCTGACACCTGTCGGTGCGACGGTGAAAACGATACAGAAGCAACTTTACATTATTTCCGCCGTATTTATCGTGCTTGCGATCGCCCTCGGAATAATACTTTCGAGGAATATCTCACAACCGATAATAAAGATCAATAAAAGTGCGAAAAAGCTCGGAGAGGGAAAGTACGATATCGGCTTTGAGGGTGAGGGATACAGAGAGGTCTACGAACTTTCGGAAACGCTGAACACGGCGGCGAAAGAACTGTCCAAGGTCGATACGCTCAGACGTGAGCTTATAGCGAATATCTCACACGACCTACGTACACCGCTGACGATGATCACGGGCTACAGCGAGGTGATGCGTGATATACCCGGTGAAAACACACCGGAAAACATTCAGGTCGTGATAGACGAGGCAGAGCATTTAAGACGGCTCGTGAACGATATCCTGTCTATCTCGAAGATAGAAGCCGGCATGGACAGTGCGGATATCGAAGAGTATAACATAACGCAAAGCATCAAGAATATAATAGCGAGATATTCGAAAATGAAAGGCATAGACGGGTATACCGTAAGCTTCGAATACGACGGCGAGGTGATCGTATGTGCGGACGAAACTAAAATATCTCAGGTAATATATAATTTGTTGAACAATGCGATAAACTATACGGGCGACGATAAGACTGTCGTGATAAAACAAAGCATTACGAAGAATACGACGGACAACGGGAAGAGATGCGTTCGTTTCGATGTGCTTGACAGCGGTATCGGAATAGCCGAGGAAAACATAAAATATATATGGGAGAGATATTATAAGGAAAATCGCACACATAAGCGTGCGGGAGTGGGTACCGGTCTCGGACTTTCGATAGTGAAAGGCGTCGTGGAGTTGCATGGCGGAAAATACGGCGTTATAAGCGACGAGGGCAAAGGTTCGGACTTTTGGTTCGAAATAGGAGGCGTGACGGACGTTTTAAAGTAAATTCGGACAGGATTAAGGATTAGATGATTTATTGCGAACTTATGAGATAAACGGGCATTGACAAAACGACGGAAATATGGTAATATTTCTACGGCGATCCACGGTAATCCATACTTAACGGAGAGAAAAATGTATCTATTTAAGCACCGCCCGATAATGTTCGGCTCGTTTTGCTCGTTACTCATTTTATCGATATGCTCTTTGGTGCCTGCGACGATAAGGCTCGTAGCTTCGACTGTGTGCTTTATCGCTGCGGGCATCGTTTGTTTTTTCGGAAAAAACATAGGCAGAGGATTTTTCGGCGAATATTCCGCTCGGGTCTACATAATGACACTCGTGATGTGCGGCTCAATGGCATTTTCGTCGTTTGCCTACGGCGAATACTATGTCAAAGCCTCTCAAAACGCTCTCAACGACAGCGATGAAGAGCTTACGGTGTATCTGACCGACAGAAGCGAGGGATACCTCCTGCTCGAAAACGGCAAAAAAATAAAATGTGCCGTCAACTCGGACACGGGGTTTAACGAATGTTACCGTCGCTTTACCTTGTACGGAACGGTAAAGGATATTTCCGAATATGCGGAAAACACCGCTTATTATAAGGCTAAGGGCATTCTCGTCGTATGCTCCGGCGAACATACGGCAACGGGAGAAAAGGTAAACGGTGTTTTCGCATTTTTTTATAAAATGAGAAGCTATGCGGTGAGGTGTGCCGAAAAATTTTGCGGTGAGCAGGCAGGATTTGTTTCGGGGCTTGCTTTCGGCGATAAAAATGCGATACCGAACGATGTGTACGCTTGCTTTAAGAGGACCGGAACATCGCATATCTGTGCCGTGTCCGGTATGCACCTTGCGGCTGTGCTGGCACTTGTCGGTACGCTGCTGACACACGCTTTGCCGATAGGACGGGTGAAGCACGCAGTGCTGCTTTTACTTACCGTGTCGTACGTTCTTTTCACAGGTGCCTCGTTGTCCGTGACACGTGCCGGAATAATGTACGCATTGTTTCTCCTTTCGTTTTTCGGCGGTCAAACGCCGGACAGCCTGACATCATTGTCGTTTGCCGCACATATCATACTTCTTTTCGAGCCGTATGCTTATGCGGATATAGGATTGGTGTTTTCGCTGAGTGCGACATTCGGAATAGTGGTCTTTGCTTCGCCGATTATAAAATCGTTGAAAAGATATATGAGCGGAAAGGATTTGCCGCCGTTTTGGGACAAGCTGCTCTATTCCGTCGCCTCGGCTGTCGCAGTGTCGCTATGTGCATCGCTTGGCGTTATCGTTCCGCTCGCACTGTATTACGGAAGCTTTTACCCGTTTTCAACCGTTACGACCTTGCTTTTGTCCCCGTCTGTTACGGCGACTTTGTGCTTGGCACCGCTTTTCGTCGCCTTTTCGTTTTGCGAACCCGTCGCAATGCTTGCGGGTACGGTCTGCGAAGCGTTTGCCGGGTTTACCGTGAGTACGGCTCGATTCTGTATGTCGTTTTCCGATATCTCCGTTTCGCTTGACTACTTTTTCACACCGTTCTTTTTGGCGGCAACGGCGGTGGTAACGGGTGTGTTGGTGATCAAAAAAGCCTCATATGGCAGGTATATCCGTTGTTTGTGCGTGAGCCTTGTCGTTTATATCGTGCTTGCATGTGTTGCGAACTCCTTTTACTCATCCGAAAGCTACGTCATTACTAAATGTACCGACAACGGCGATATTATCTGTGCGGTTTTCGAGCAAAAAGCGATAATATGCGACTACGGCACGGGCGAAGATGTGACACAGCTGAGCCGAATTACCGAAATGCTGAGAAAAAAGGGAATAACAAAACTCGATTCATACGTTGTCGCAAGAACGAACGATAACAATGTAAACAGCGTGAGATATATTTGCTCACAGCTGTCGCTCGACAGCTTGTATATTCCCGATGTGCACGGTGAGAATGACGATACGGAAGCAGAATTCGAAAAATATGCGGAAGCGTGCGGTGCGAGGCTGATAAAATATTTTCCGTCCGGGAACACCCGGCTTTCCGACTCGGAAACGGAAATATCGCTGTGCGGCACGTATACACTCGACGGAGAAAGGCTTGCTCCTCTGTACATACAAAACGGAAAAAAGCTTCTTTATATTCCTTATCCGAGCTTCGGTGCGGTAAGTGCGGTAAAAAAGCTCGCGGACGAAAATACCGAGGTTATATACGGCTCGGTCACCTCCGATAAAGTTCCGTTCGTTATGTTGCACAACGTCGGGAAAACGTACATCACGCAGTACTTAAGGGACGAGCTTGCGGGAAACGAATACGAAAGCATTATGAAAAGCGGTTGCGAGGAAATAATAAGAGGTGATACGGATATCATAATGCTGTCGGAAAAATAAACGAATAAAAGACGAGAAGAAATAATATTCTTTATCATGAAGCTTGTAAACGAATATATCTTACTTCCCGTTCTTGTCGTTTTCGTTATTGTGTGCGGAATATATTTTTCGGTAAGGCTGAAATTCTTCAACCCGAAAGTGCTTGCATGCGTGCTGAAAAAACCGTTTATTAAGGAAAAAAACGACGGGATATCACCCTTTTCCGCCCTTACCGTATCCTTGGCGGGTACTCTCGGTGTGGGAAATATTGCGGGAGTTGCGGCGGCTGTCGCCTTGGGCGGAGAGGGTGCTGTGTTTTGGATGTGGATAAGTGCGATATGCTGTCTTAGCCTGAAATATGCCGAAACTTATCTCGCCGTGGAGTATAGGACCGTGAAAGGGGAAAATTACATAGGCGGACCGATGTATTATATGAAAAAATGTTTCGGCTCGCCCGTTCCCGCTGCGATATTTTCATGCTTGTGCCTCACCTCGTCGCTCGTGTCCGCTCCGATCGTTCAGGTGCGTTCGGCATCGATCGCGTTGGAAAACGCCTACGGTACGCCGTGTGCCGTTACGGGTGCGATCTTTGCCGTGCTGTGTTTCGTTATAGTTAAGTGCGGTATAGGCTCGATATCGCATTTTACCGAAAAAATGATACCCGCCGTGACGGGAATATTTTTTCTCATGTCGCTTTGTGCGGTGCTTCGATGCCGCAGCGAGCTGCCGAATGCGATAAAAACGGTAATTTTTCGGGCATTCGATCTCAAAGCCGCCACAGGCGGCGTTTGCGGCCATTCCGTCGCCTCCGCAATGAAGCACGGAGTGGCGAAGGGTGTGCTTTCGCATGAGGCGGGAGCCGGTACGGCATCTATATCGCACGCCTGTGCCGATACTTCATGCCCGTCAAGGCAGGGTGCTATAGGTATGCTGGAGGTGACGGTCGATACGCTTTTGATGTGTACGCTCACAGCCTTTGTGATATTGCTTTCGGGAGTCGATACCGATACGTATGACGGGGTGCTGATAACGTCCGCTGCGTATTCCGTGTTTTATCCGAAAATAAGCAAGCACTTTATAACTGCGGCAACGGCGTTTTTCGCATTTGCCACCGTCGTATGCCAATCCTATTACGGTACGGTGTGCTTGAATTATCTGACAAAAAGCGAAAAAGCGGAAAAATTCTATCTTTTCCTGTACTGTGCGTGCGTTTTTTTCGGTGCGTTGACTTCCTCGCAAAGCGTATGGGAGCTTTCCGATCTGTTCACATGCCTTTTGACGCTTTTCAATACAACGTGCCTCGTGTTATTAAGCAAAAAAGTAAAGGTCAAATGAGGAATTTTGTAAAATTTTTATTTATCGGCGAAAAACAGGTTTACAAAATGAAAATAATATGATATACTGCGTATGTTAGGACGGAATTTTCCGATATATCCGATATACCTTAAAAAGGCAGTTAAAAAAATGAATATATTGAAATTCGGTGCGGTGCCGCTTGCGTTTTTGCTCCTGCTCGGCTTTTGCGGCTGTGAAAAGACGGTGTGCGAAACCGAAAAAATGACCGGTGATACAGGTTCGGAAAGCGTTGCACTCGAAAACGCCGGGAGTGAAACAAAAAGCATCGATACGGACAATGAGGTCACCTATGACGAAAAATGGTACTTTGCCGATATGACGGAGCAAATAATGGCAGACGATGAGGATTGGGTGCTTACCGGTTGGAATACTCCGCTGTATTTCGGTACTTATGTCGGTGCGAATAAGGACGGCGGCGGCTTCAATTTGGTAAATAAGCACGAGCTTAACGACGAAAAAACATACGCATTGGAATTCGAACTTTATACACCGAAAAATGAAAACGAGGAATACAATAAGCCGCAAAATACGCTTTTTGTCGGACTGAGAGTGTACTTTGAAACGGGAACTGCGGAGGAAAATGACGGAATATGGCTCGGCATAAAAGAAAACACACTTGCCGTTAAATATTCGGCGGGACTTGACGGGCTTAAACAGTACACGTTGCCGTACTCGTTTACGGAAAAGTTTCGACGTGTGTGCATAGAGGATATACAGAGCGAAAATATGGTAAAGGTAAGCGTGTATTCCGATAACGGTGAAAAAACGGAGCTGTACAGGCTCGTATTCGGCAGCGGAAAAATCGATGTTTACTCATACGCCGACGGATTCGCACAAATATGCGACTGCCTCGAAACGGACAGCGAAACGTATTTCGGCGGATATTGCAGACTGTGGAGCAATAACAGAGGCGGAGTGTATGTCAAAAACGTTGCACGCACGAAATAAATTCAAAACGAAAAAATACGGCGAACGCCGTAGCGTTATAAAACTAAAGTAATTCGAAAGGCATGGAGAACAAAATGAAAAGAGTGTGTAAAGGCATTTCCGCATTGCTTTCCGCTTTGATGCTGCTATCGCCGCTTGCGTTTTCGGCACTGGCGGATAATACGGAGGAAGAGGTAAAGCAAGCCGATATTGCCGGCAAAGTCGATCCCACTCAATGGGTCGGTGTGGACGGTCTCGGCAGAGAGCTTACCACCTACAGTGAAGCGGGTGACAAAAAGGATAAGACCGTCGGCGTTTTCTACTGGACATGGCATCAAGAGCTTATGTCAAGCGGTAAGGTCACGAATCTTACGGAATTTTCCGCACTTCACCCGGATGCGATAAACGATTACGATAATCCGGCATGGGAAGACTGCACGGGTGCGTTTTTCTGGAACGAGCCTATCTACGGCTATTATTCGGGAGCGGACGCATACGTACTGCGTAAACAGGCGGAGCTTTTGGCGGATGCCGATGTCGATTTTGTCGCTTTCGACTGTACAAACGGCAGCTTTACGTGGGACGGAGCTACAAAAAAACTTCTCGATACGTGGCTTGAAGCGAAAAACGACGGCGTAGACGTGCCTCAGGTGACGTTTATGCTCAATTTCGGCGAACAATCCACTTCCAAGACTTCGGTAAAAAACATCTATAAGAAATTTTATACCAAAGAAAAGTATGCAGATATGTGGTTTTGCCTTGACGGCAAGCCGCTTATGATCGGCTACAAGAGTTGCCTCTCAAAAAGCGACGAGGAATACGATTACTTTACATGGCGTGCGAATGTGGCCAGCTATGTGGGAACGGATAAGACCAATGATTATTGGGGCTGGTTGCACGTATATCCGCAGGCATTGTATACAAAAAACAGAGGTAGGGGCGTCGAAATGACGACGGTCGGCGTCGCACTTAATCATAACTACGAGCTTGGAATAATACAGCCGATGAACGGTCCGAACAACATGGGAAGAAGCTATGCCAAAGGCGATTATTCTTATTCGTACACGTACAGAGATAAAACCGTGACGGTCGATGCGAACATATCCGATTCGAAGCTGTACGGACGTAACTTCCAACAGCAGTGGGATTACGCAATATCGGTAGATCCGGAAATAATATTCGTTACGGGCTGGAACGAGTGGACTGCGGGCAGACATAATTATTGGCCGCCGGATCAGGTGACGAGCCTCGAAAACGCTTTCCCCGACCAGTTCGATGACGAAAACTCACGTGACTGCGAACCGACAAAGGGCGATCTGAAGGACCACTATTACAATCAGCTCGTATCCAACATAAGAAGATACAAAGGCGTGACGGCTCCGAGCGTTTATGCTTCGGCAAAGACCATCGACGTAAAGGGCGATGTGTCGCAGTGGGATTTCGATAGTGTCGCTATATTTAATCACTATATAAATAACACTTACGACCGTTCGAACAGAGGCTACGGCGGAATCAAATATACGAACGAAACGATGAGAAACGATATCGTTCAGGCACGTGTTGCATACGATAACGATAACATATATTTCTATGTACGTACCGTGGACGAGCTTTCGCCGTCAACGGACAATGCGTGGATGCGTTTGTTTATAGATACTCAAAAGGCTACAGCCGACAGTGTTGACTGGGAGGAATACGAATACGTTATCAACCGTGTCAATCCCGGTGAAAAAGCGACGCTCGAACGCTCGACCGGTGGCTGGAATTGGGAAAAGGCTGCCGATGTCGATTACTCCGTATCTGGTAATGTGCTTCAAATAGCCGTTCCTCGTTCCGCACTCGGACTTGAAAACAGTCTTGAATTTAATTTCAAGTGGTCCGATAATATGCAGACGGACGGCGATATCATGGACTTTTACACCAACGGCGACGTTGCTCCCGGTGCGAGATTTATGTTCGCATTTACCGGCGACATCACGGCACAGCCCGGCACGTCTGTAGATCCCGTAACGGATACGGCGACGGTCACCGACGGCACAAGTGCAGACGGCAGAACGAATACGACGGTACTGGTCGTAGTTATAGTTGCCGGAGTTGCGGTAGCCGGAGGAATAACGACAGCGGCGATCGTTGTTAACAAAAAGAAACGGTGAGTAAAACGATCGAAATTTACGACTCTACGCTTCGCGACGGCGCTCAAGGCGAGGGAATGTCCTTTTCGGTGAGTGATAAGATCAAGATCACAAAAGCACTTGACAGCTTTTATATCGATTATATAGAGGCGGGATTTCCCGCCTCAAATCCTAAGGATGCCGAATATTTCGAACGAATGAAGAGTATCGAACTGAAACATTCCCGCTTATGTGCGTTCGGAAGTACGGTGCATTACGGCATCGAACCCGAAAACGATTCCGGAATAAAAGCACTTGTCAATGCGAATACCACGTGCGTTGCGATATTCGGAAAGGCTTCCTCAAAGCAAGTGCAAAGCGTGCTTCGCATAAGCGATGAGCAGAACCTGACGCTTATCGAAACGACCGTGGCATACTTGAAAAAATGCGGCAAGGAAGTGATATTCGATGCGGAGCATTTTTTCGACGGTTATGATACGAATCCGGAGTATGCGATAAAAGTTCTCGAATGTGCGGCGAATGCGGGTGCCGATGTGTTGTGTCTGTGCGATACGAACGGAGCTACGCTTCCGCTCAATGCGGAAAAAATAACGAGAGTCGTTTGCGAAAAATTTCCCGAAAAACGCATTGCGGTGCATTTCCACGACGATATCGGTTGTGCTGCGGCGAATTCCGTTATTGCCGCACAGACGGGGGCAACACAGATACAGGGTACATTTCTCGGAAACGGCGAACGTTGCGGCAATGCGGATCTGTCGATCATAATACCGAATTTGAAATTCAAATGCGGGTACGAGTTTAAGCAGGATATGCGGCAGCTCAAGAGAACGGCAAACGAGATATCGGAGCTTTCCAATACGAGAATACGAAGCAATAAGCCGTATATCGGTAAAAGTGCGTTCAATCATAAGGCGGGAATGCATATAGATGCGGTCAAAAAATGCTCGTCGAGCTTTGAACACATCGATCCCGAGCTTGTGGGTAACGAAAGAAAGTTTTTGCTCTCGGAAATGTCGGGCAGAGGCACGTTGCTTGAAAAGGTAAGGCGTTTTGTGCCGAATGTCGATAAAAATTCTCCCGAGCTTGCCGTCGCATTGGAAGCACTTAAGGAAAAGGAACATTACGGCTACCACTATGAAGCGGCAGATGCGTCGTTGCAACTGCTTTTGGCGAAAACATTTTATAAATATTCTCCCAAATTTAAAGTCAAGCTTTATAAAACGACAGACGATTATCCGTCGGCGGAGGGTGGGCAGACCGCAAGTGCGTTAATAGTCGTCGAGGTTGACGGAGCAACGGAAACGAGTGCGTCGCTCGGCAACGGTCCCGTAAACGCACTTGACTTGGCACTCAGACGCGCATTGAGCGTGTTTTATCCGCAGATCGGCGAAATGTGCTTGGTGGATTTTAAGGTGCGTGTGATAGATTCGGGATCTACGACGGCGGCAAAGGTACGTGTCCTTATAGAAACGACCGACGGAGAAAAAACATGGACGACGGTCGGTGTATCTTACGACGTTATAGAAGCGAGCTTTATCGCTTTGACCGATTCGTTTGAATATAAGCTGTCCGAGGGTGGTATGCTGTCGAATGACGGCGTAAAATAAGCGTTGATTGAAGCGGCTCTTTCATTTTCCGAACGGTATGAACGGATATGAGAGGGCTGTTTGCCTTGAACAAAAAAGGAAATATGAAAAATACAGACAAATACGAATTACAGTTTTTTCCGATAGAAAAGCCCAAAAGAAAATGGGCGGAAAAAACGCACATAGAAAAAGCACCTATATGGTGTTCCGTGGATCTGAGGGACGGAAATCAATCTCTCATCGTGCCTATGAGCCTTGAGGAAAAGCTTGAATTTTTCAAGCTGCTCGTAGAGGTGGGCTTTAAGGAGATTGAGGTCGGTTTCCCCGCAGCTTCGGAAACAGAATATAAATTTTTAAGAACGCTTATAGACGAAAATATGATTCCCGACGATGTGACGGTGCAGGTGCTTACGCAAAGCAGGGAACATATAATAAGAAAAACCTTCGAAGCGTTGCACGGTTGTAAAAATGCAATAGTTCATCTTTACAATTCCACCTCCGTCGCACAAAGACAGCAGGTATTCGCAAAAAGCAAGGAAGAAATAATAGATATAGCGTTGACGGGTGCAAGGCTTTTCGAGCAGATCGCCGAAGAAACGGGTACAAGCTATAGATATGAGTATTCGCCGGAATCGTTCACCGGAACGGAACCCGAATTCGCACTGGAGATATGCAATGCGGTGCTTGATGTTTGGAAACCGACAAAGGATCGTAAGGCGATAATAAACCTGCCCGTTACGGTCGAACTGTCATCACCGCACGTTTATGCCGACCAGGTCGAATATATGTGCGAAAACCTGAAATACAGGGAAAACACGGTGATCTCATTGCATCCGCATAACGACAGAGGCTGTGCGGTCGCCGATTCCGAGCTTGGCATACTTGCCGGCGGACAGAGGATAGAGGGAACTCTTTTCGGTAACGGCGAAAGAACGGGAAATGCGGATATCGTAACGCTTGCCTTGAATATGTACTCACAGGGAGTGGATCCGAAGCTCGAGCTGTCGCATATGCCGAAAATAACGGAGCTTTACGAGCGTGTTACCGGTATGCAGGTGTACGATCGCCAGCCATATGCGGGTAAGCTCGTTTTTGCGGCATTTTCCGGTTCTCATCAAGATGCGATAGCAAAGGGTATGCGGTACAGAGAAGAAAAAAATGCGGATAAATGGACAGTGCCGTATCTTCCGATAGATCCGTCCGATGTCGGCAGAGAATACGAAACTGATGTTATAAGAATAAATTCCCAGTCCGGAAAAGGCGGTATCGGTTATCTGCTTGAACATAACTTCGGATATGTACTTCCCGTGAAAATGCGCGAGGATGTGGGCTATACCGTGAAAAGCGTGTCCGATCACGCTCATGCGGAGCTTTCACCGAGGCAGGTGCTTGAAGCGTTCACAAACGAATATGTCAACATAAACGACGGTATTAAGCTCGTGGATTATCGCTTCGTTCGTTCAAATGTCATGAATGTAACGCTTCACGTCGAAACAGACGGAGAGATAAGAGAAATATCGGCAAGCGGTAACGGTAGACTTGACGCCGTGAGCAACGCATTGAAGCAAAGCCTCGATTTTTCGTTCACCGATTTGACTTACGAGGAACACGCACTGACAAAAGGCTCGTCCTCACAGGCTATCACGTATGTAAGCATTACCGAACCGAACGGAGATATGGTATGGGGAGTCGGAATACACGACGATATCATTGCCTCCTCCGTAAATGCGCTTTTTTCGGCGATCAACCGCAGTTTGAAATAAAAGGGGGAAAATAAAATGCCGATGACGATGACTCAAAAGATACTTGCACATAAAGCGGGACTTGGCGAGGTGAAAAGCGGTCAGCTCATCAAGGTCAAACTGGATATGGTTTTGGGAAACGATATCACATCTCCCGTCGCGATAAATGAATTTGAAAAGTTCGGTTTTAAGCAGGTATTCGATAAAAACAAAATATCGCTCGTTATGGATCATTTTGTGCCGAATAAAGACATAAAAGCGGCAGAACAGACGAAAAAGTGCAGATGCTTTGCTAAAACTTACGGAATACGTAATTATTTCGATGTCGGCGAAATGGGGATCGAACACGCCCTTCTCCCCGAAAAGGGCCTTGTCGCACCGGGCGATGCCGTTATAGGTGCTGATTCGCACACCTGTACATACGGAGCGTTGGGAGCATTCTCGACGGGCGTAGGTTCGACGGATATGGCGGCGGCAATGGCAACGGGAGAAGCGTGGTTTAAGGTCCCGAGTGCTGTAAAATTCAATATAAAGGGCAAGCTCAAAAAATGCTGTTCGGGCAAGGACGTTATTTTGCACATAATAGGCAAAATAGGTGTTGACGGAGCGTTGTATAAGTCGATGGAATTTACGGGCGACGGACTTAAATCCCTGTCTGTCGATGACAGACTGTGTATGGCGAATATGGCGATAGAGGCGGGTGCCAAAAACGGGATCTTCGATGTCGATGAAACTACGCTCGATTATTACAAGGAAAGAGCGACACACCCGTATACCGTGTACAAAGCCGACAACGATGCCGAGTACGATGAAGTGTATGATATAATACTCGACGATATCGAACCGACAGTCGCTTGTCCGCATTTGCCCGAAAACACGAGGAACGCTTCGGAACTTAACGACGTTAAGATAGACCAGTGCGTCATAGGCTCGTGTACTAACGGAAGAATATCCGATATGGCGGCGGCAGCGGAAATATTCGAGAACAGACATGTGGCATCGAACGTGCGGTGTATAATCATACCCGCAACGCAGGCGGTATATCTCGAATGCGTTAAACGAGGCTATATCGAAATTTTCGTAAAAGCGGGCTGTGCCGTATCTACGCCGACCTGCGGTCCGTGCCTCGGCGGGTACATGGGAATACTTGCCGCAGGCGAAACGGCGATAGCCACGACAAACAGAAATTTTGTGGGAAGAATGGGACATACAACTTCGAAGATCTACCTTGCCGGGCCGCAAACGGCTGCGGCATCGGCGGTCAAAGGATATATCTGCGATGTGCGTGACCTGTAAGGAGAAATAACATGACGGTACACGGAAAAGTACATAAATATAATGATAACGTCGATACGGACGTAATAATCCCCGCAAGATATCTTAACACCTCCGACGGAGCGGTGTTGGCAAGTCATTGCATGGAGGATATCGATGCGGATTTTGCAACGACCGTGCGGAACGGAGATATCATAGTTGCGGGTGCCAATTTCGGTTGCGGCTCAAGCCGGGAACACGCTCCGATCGCAATAAAGGAATCGGGAATATCCGTTGTTATCGCAAAGACCTTTGCAAGGATATTTTACCGTAATTCCATAAATATCGGCCTTGCGATATTGGAGTGCGAGGAAGCAAGCGAAAGAGTTGAAAACGGCGACGAGCTTCAAGTGGATTTCAATACGGGAGAAATTTTGAATCTCACAAAAAACGAAGTATATAATGCTCAGCCCTTTCCTCCGTTTATCCAACAGATAATCGAAAAGGGCGGACTGATGAGGTCGATCACGGAGGAATAAAACAAAATGAATAAAAAAATCGCAGTTTTGCCCGGCGACGGTATAGGTCCCGAAATAATAGCACAGGCTATCAAAGTGCTTGATAAAACGGGCGAAAAATTCGGTCATAAATTCGATTATGATTTTGTCGATATCGGCGGATGCTGTATCGATAAGCACGGAGTACCGATCACCGAAGAGGGAATGAATATATGTAAGACCTCCGACTCCGTCCTGCTCGGTGCGGTAGGCGGTCCGAAATGGGATGACTGCCGAGCCGATATAAGACCCGAAAAGGCTCTGCTGGCGGTAAGACGCGAGCTGGGACTTTTCGCAAATCTCAGACCGACAAAACTTTTTACTCCGTTGGCATCCACATCGCCGCTTAAGAGCGAAATAACCGATAACGGTATCGACCTTGTGATAGTGCGTGAGCTTACCGGAGGCGTGTATTTCGGAGAAAAGAAAACCGAAAACGCAGACGGCGAAGCGAAAGCAACCGATATCATGGCGTATTCGGAACATGAGATAGAACGAATAGGCAGAGTGGCATTCGAAACGGCGATGAAAAGATACAAACGAATAGCCTCCGTCGATAAGGCAAACGTCCTCGAAACATCAAGACTTTGGCGAAAGGTAATGCACAGGCTTGCCGAAAGCTATCCGCAGGTGGAATATTGCGACATTTTGGTCGATAATATGGCAATGCAGCTGATAAAAGCCCCGACACGCTTTGACGTCGTGGTCACCGAGAATATGTTCGGTGATATCCTGTCGGACGAAGCGTCGATGCTTACAGGCTCTATCGGTATGATGCCGTCTGCGTCGCTTTCGAATACGAGCCTCGGAATGTATGAGCCGATCCACGGCTCCGCACCCGATATTGCGGGACTTGATATCGCAAATCCGGTAGGTACGGTGCTTTCCGTTGCCATGATGCTCAGATATTCGTTTGATATGCCGAAAGAAGCCGATAATATCGAAAATGCCGTCGATCGTGTGATAAACGACGGTTACAGAACGGCGGATATAATGCAAGAAGGAAAAAACGAGCTTTCATGCAGTCAAATGGGCGATATGATAACGAAAAATATGTGAGCAGTCCATCCGAACAAGTGTGATGAACATACCGCTTGAAAAAAGTCAGATCGAAACAAAAAATCGGAACCGAAACGATCGGATCCGATTTTTTGTTTTGAAGTGTTGCTTAAAGCCTATACGTTTTTTCGAATTGCTTAAATTGAAGCTCGTTTGCGTCGAACAGTTCTTCCATTGCGACGTTGAGTATTTTTGCTATTACATATATTTCGATATCCGTGGCACTTCTGACTTGTCCCTCAAGCTTCGAATAGCTCGTCGGATTTATGTCACAGCCCATTGCCTGCATTTTAGCAATGAAATCACGTTGCTTTATTCCCCGTTGTAAACGCATTTTTTCGACATTTTTACCCACGGCATTCATTTTTCCGTATTCTTGCTTTCTCGTTTTCATCAAGTACTGCCTTTTTTTAAAAAATTTAGGTTTTCTATGATTTTATGATAAAAAGCTCTTGACAAAATTCCAAATTGGAATTATACTATAAATAATTCCGAAACGGAATAATAAATTTTCGTTACGAAAAGCGAATTTGAAATGCGAAGAAGCTTTTCGACAGATTTTTGATTTGAGGAGAAAAAATATGTATTGTCATTGTCCGAATTGTAATGTCCTGAATGATAACGAGGCGATCTTTTGCACTAGCTGCGGTACAAGGCTGACATCGAAACCGAGCGATTATGATCAAAGTTCTCGCCAAACACAAAACAGTCAAACACAAAACAGTCAAACACAAAACAGTCAAACACAAAACAGTCAAACGCAAAACAGTCAAACACAAAACGCACAAAGTCAGTATGCACGAGAACAATATTCGCAAGTTCAAAGTGTCCCGGTGCAGAATTATTATAACCAAAACGAAAACGGTACGGGATACAGGCAAACGACATTACCACGCGACGAATATATTTCCGGAAGATCAAGGGGAGTCGCAGCGGTGCTGTGCTTTTGGCTCGGCTTTCTGGGGATACATCGGTTCTACGCAGGCAAGGTCGGGACAGGACTGCTGTGGATGATTACGCTCGGTTTGTTCGGATTCGGAACTGTCAGCGATTTTATTATGATCGTATGCGGTTCATTCAGGGACGGCAGAGGATATATGATAAAATAGGCATTGCCGTTGAACGAAAAGTCATATCGGCTCTTAAGCCTTCCGTAAAGGAAGGCTTAAGAGTAACGGTGAACGGTGCGGCGTACTCTAAAGCTCCTTTATCGCCTTTACGAGCGCGGCAACGTCACGCTCGGTGTTGAAGCATCCGAACGAAGCACGAACGGCACCGCTTTCATACGTTCCGAGCCGCTTATGTGCAAGAGGCGAGCAATGAAACCCGGAACGAACGCATATGCCGAGCGATGCCAAATACCGCCCTACGTATTCACAATCCTTTCCTCTGATGTTGAAAAGTACGCATGGGGAAAAGCCGTTGCCGTAAACGACGGCTTTTTTTGTCTTTATAAGCTCTTCCGTCAGCATTTGCGAAAGTGAGCATTCGGTTTCCCGAATTTTTTCGATCCCCGTTCGTTCTACGAAGCGTATCCCTTCGGCGAGCGAAACGATGGCGGGAGTACAGAGAGTTCCCGCTTCAAACCGTTCCGGTAAAAATTCGGGCATGGTGTCTTTTTTTGATTCTATCCCGTTTCCGCCGCTGAAAACGCTTTTCAGCTCGGATACATTACAGCCTTCGCCGAAGCATACGGCACCCGCTCCCTGTATTCCGTACAGTGATTTGTGCGACGGTATGCAAAGAGCGAAAATTCCGTCACGTTTTGCGTCAATATCGTAAACTCCCGCACCCTGTGCCGCATCGACGATAAAATGCAACTTGTATTGTTTGCAGATCGCTCCTACTTGCGTTATCGGCAGTACGAGCGGACAGATGTTTGAGCAGTAAGTCAGTACGACGGCTTTCGTTTTCGGATTGAT
Organism: uncultured Lachnospiraceae bacterium; assembly: GCA_964498965.1. Lineage (GTDB taxonomy): Bacteria > Bacillota > Clostridia > Oscillospirales > CAG-272 > CAZCJU01. The sequence goes on along the minus strand of CAZCJU010000004.1, from coordinate 32,766 downwards.
CGCATTTTTGATTTGCCGCAATATATCGTTCTGCGTCGTGAATGCGTCGATATACGAAACCGAAACACGTTTACTGCGTGAAAGCTGTGCCAGAGGGCGAAGCACGGAGTTATGCTCGGCGTTAGACGTTATGACATGATCTCCGTAGCTTAACAGTGCGTTTAACACGGTATTCAGAGCGTATGTGGTATTAAACGAAAACACCGCATTTTCCGCCTGTCCGAGATTAAAAAACGCACAGAGTTTTTCTCTGCATTCGTATATCCGCTCCGCACTTTTTTCCGAAAGCGGGTGTGCGGATCTGCCGGGATTTCCGCAATATTCCGTCAAACATCGACGAACCTCTTTTATCACGTTATCGGGCTTCGGAAACGTCGTTGCGGCGTTGTCGAGGTATATTATATTATTCATCGATGATTTCCGTATACTGTACACCGCCCGACAGTAAAATGCGAACGGCATCCTCACGCTTGTCGGTGGCTAAGGAAATTCCGTATGTACAACCGTCCCGTGCCTTGCTCGGACGCAGTCTTATCACACGGCTTCTGATCCCTTTTTCGGACAGAAGCCTTGAACCCTTTAAAGCGTATGTTTGAGATGCGGTCGCAATTATCACCCGTCCTGTTTCCACAGGCATTCCTCCTTTCCCGAGTATTTGCGGTGTTCCGCAATATCATTTTATGCAAATGCTCCGCTTTTTGATTTATCCCATCGGTACTTGCTTGGCAATATCCCGTATAAGCGTTAAATTGCAGATTATACGGCAACCGTCGTCCTCGAGAGCCACAGTCGTTTCTCTGCTTGTAAGCTCACCGTCGCAAAGCATTTCCGAAAGCTGTTTTTCATACTCAAATGTCGCATAACGGATCACCTGCTCGTCGGTATAAGTTTTTTTTACGTATTCGTATTCACGACGTACCGTTTTTCGCAACTTTATCGGCAATTTGACAACGCCGAATACGGTAACGCTTTCGCATTTGCTGACATCGTCGTACAACTGTGCTTCCTTACAGGTGTAAATAACTTTTTCGCTTCCGAAAAACGTGACGCTCAAGCCGGTTGAACTTTTGTCGGTGTAGACTTTTTCGTATACCTCGAACGGATAAAAGATCTCTATTCTGCGACTTACTTCGGCATATACCTTTCCCCGTGCTTTTACCGCCCGTATGCCGAATCTATTGCTTTCGTATAAACCGGATATTAAAAGCTCGCCTTTTTTCACAACGTCGCCTTGTGAGCAAACGGCGGAACCGCTTTGAGTTATTCTGTTTATTATCTGCCCGTCCTCGTCCGCAACTATGTTCGACGGCGTGTTATCGTCGTCGTCCTTGCGAATAGCCTCTCGAATGCCGTATTCTATCCGTGCCGTGCTTCCGTCGAGATTTATCGATATGAACGACAATTGCTCGCAGGTGATCAAAACGTTGTTTTCCAGCGTTTTTATGTCGAGCGACGGAATGTAGGCACCGTAGCTCAGACCGTTGTCGGATAAAACGGATAAAAGCAGTTCGTCGTTTATCCCCTCACCGTCGGCCTGTATATCCCAAATAAAAAGCGAGGATGCGTAAAGACACAGAATGCATATGATCGCACCGATCAAAAGCCCGATTCGATCGACGTGCGACGAAATAAACGGCAAAATACCGCCGTGCGAAGTGACCTTGAATAAGCCGTCATCGCATATTTTTTCGCTCTCGCTTTGCGAAAGCTTAAAATACATTCCGTCCCCGTCACCGCTTAATGCCGTAAAACCGATACCGTTTTGCAAAAACAACGTGATAAGTCGTTCCTTGTATTCGAACGGACAGAAAACGGTGATATTTGAAATATAATATGAAAAGCTTTTCATTCGTTGTGTACCGTGCTTTCGAAAAATGTTTTTTTGTCCTCGAATTCAATACGTTCGATTTTTCCGCATACGGCACAGCTGCCCTGCGATATGCAGGATAATGCAAGATAAGCTCCGTATATCGAAAAAATTCGATTTTTGTAGAAAATATCGAACGAAATACATTTGTCCGAATAAAATACAAGCTCGCATTTCCCGTCGATTATACATTCGGACTGCCCCGTGAGCAAAAACGACGGCAGAGGCGATAAAGCGTCGGGAGGTGCATCACCTTTTCTTCTTTTTTTCATGATTTGATATGCCACCTTAAATATTTCTTTCCTCTTAATAATATTATTAAAATATCAAGTGTATGACCGAATCGCATGACGGAGGAAGAATGAAAAGACTGAAGATCTTATTGCTGATATTGCCGTATGTTACGGCGGGCTTCTTTTTGATATATATGAGGGAAAAGGCGGTACCTGCCGCCGCCGAGGGACTCAGACTGTGTGCTTGTGCGATCGTGCCGTCGGTGCTTCCGTTTGCGGTATTGGCGAAATATTTTTATCTTTCGGGCGATGCGGATATCGTCGCACAACAACTCGGAGGAAAAGTCGCAAAACTACTGAATTTGAGCGAAATAAGCACGTCGGTGTTCTTGCTCGGATACGTAAGCGGTTATCCCGTATGTGCGGAGCTGTCTGTCGGTTTATTTAAAGAAAATAAAATATCAAAGGAAGAGGTACAAAGATTGATATCGTTTTCGAATAATCCCTCCCCATCCTTTGTCATAGGCTTTATAGGCGGCTCCGTTCTGGGAAGCCTAACACTTGGAACGGTGATGTACGCCTGTATCGGAATGTCATCGTTTTTGTATGCGTATTTTTCGGGTGTGGGTGCGGAAAAATGCCGAAGTGCGTTTTGTAAAAGCAAAACGTCGGGCAGGATCCCGTCGTTTAATGCCGCCGTCGTGTCCTCGGTCGGTGCAATGCCCGTTATCTGCGGATTTACGGTCGTTTTTTCGGTCATATCCGCAGGATTAAAAGAACTCGTGAAAAACGGATGCGTGCGAAATGCCGTGTTGCTACTACTTGAAATAACCGTCGGCATGGTAAACGTGAAAAACGATATCGCCCTGTCACCGCTTTCCTTTGCCGCCTTGTCGTCGTTTGCTTCATTTTCCGGCTTGTGTGTTTTGTCGCAGATCGCCGCCTGCCTGAATACGGCGAAACTCGAATCGAAAACGTATATTAAAGGCAAATTGATACAGTCGGCGACAACGTTTGTCTTATCGTTTCTCACTTTTTCGATTTTTTTCGATTAAACTATGGACAAAGAGAGATTTTTGTTGTATAATTCCGTCAGTAGTGTTTAAGGAGTAACGGATAAATGGAAAAAACCGAATATGAAAAAATGTGTGCCTACTGCGAGTATGCTTCGCCGTTGTATAATCGCGACCATATGATATGCTCGAAAAAAGGTGTCGTCCCCGTTGCGTATTCGTGCCGTAAATTTGTTTACGATCCCATGAAACGATCTGTCAAAAGATCTATGCTTTACAATGACGGCTTCGAAAAGTTAGAACTCGATATTTGAATACCGTAACGCCGTATAGCTTTTTCTCGAAAAAGATGTTAGCGAAATTTCCCCCATCTATAGCCTTCCCTCGGAAAAGGCATCGCCGAAGTCGACGGATGAGGCAATGCCCGCTTACAACAGGCTTACCGCTCCTTTATTTAATATGTTTTGTTAAATTTCGTTTAAAGTGATTAAAAGTCTTGCAAGGTCGGAAAAATATAAGTGTAATGCACCTATTTCTTTGACCGGAGGACTTGAAAATGATAGTTAAAAGAGGAGATATTTTTTACGCCGACCTGTCGCCTGTGGTCGGTTCGGAGCAGGGTGGTCTGCGTCCCGTACTTATCGTACAGAACGATGTCGGAAACAGATACAGTCCGACGGTGATCGCCGCCGCAATCACAAGCCAAGTCACAAAAGCAAAGCTTCCGACACATATCGGCGTTTATGCCGAAAGCTACGGATTGGCAAAGGATTCCGTTATTTTGCTTGAGCAAATGAGAACGATAGATAAAACAAGACTTAAAGAAAAAATGGGTCACCTCGACGAAAACATCATGTGTAAGGTGAACGATGCGATCTCGGTAAGCTTGGGACTCGAATAAATCGATACAATTCAAAAAACGGGGCTGTTTTTACTACAGCCCCGTTGTGATTCGGGAAAATCATATTTCGCCTCTGTCGAACAGCTTACGCAAAAGATCTGCGGGAATGACAAGCAAGGAAAGAAGCAGAACGAATAAAAGCTCATACGGCGAAAGCGGAGTACAGCGAAACGTCATGCCGCCGTAATACATAATCCCAAGTTGTACCGCAAACACGGCGGACATGATAAAGCAAAACGATTTGTTGTGCGAAAGATGCGAAAAAATGTTAAGTCGATGCGTTCGGGCGTTAAAGCAGTTAAATATGCCGGTAAAGACAAATAAGCCGAAAAAGCCGCAGTAAAACGGAAGCGGATCGTGATAAAAGCCGAAGAAGCCTTTGACAAATTCGGATTTCAAAAACCATATCATTATCGACGTCGAAAGCGTACCGGTGAACGCTATTCGACGTTTCATTTTTGCGTTCAGTACGTTTTCGTTGCGATCTGCGGGGACCTGAAGCATGTATTCGTCCCTCGGCTCTTCTGCGGCGAATGCAAGTGCGGCGAGAGTGTCCATTATGATATTTATCCAAAGCATTTGAATGACCGTGACAGGCGTTTCACAGCCGATGAGCGGTGCTATGAGAGATATTCCGACGGCACAGAAATTCATTGTCAGTTGGAAAAGCAAAAACTTTTTTATGCTTTTATAGACCGTCCTGCCGTACAGTACCGCCTTTGCCACAGACGAAATATCATCGTCGGTTATAATGATGTCACCCGCCTCCTTTGCCACGTCGCAACCGCTTCCGACCGCAAAACCCACATCTGCCGAACGCAGAGCCGGTGAATCGTTAATTCCGTCGCCCGTCATTCCCACAACATAGCCCGCATTTTTGCAAATACGTACCATGCGGCTTTTGTCCGACGGATAAGCACGTGCGATAACGGCAATGGACGGCAGAATTTGTTCGATCTCGCTGTCGTTAAGTCGGGAAAGCTGTTGCCCCGTGATAACTCTGCTTCGCTCGTCCTTTATTATGCCCGTTTTTTCGGCGACGGCACGTGCGGTAAATTCGCTGTCACCCGTTATCATAATGACCTCGACACCCGCACCTTGAAGTCGTGCCACGGCATTGCGTGCCTGTTTTCTTACTCCGTCGGACAGTAAGACCGCACCGACTAAAACGCATTTGCCGTTCTGCGAATATGTTATCGCTACCGCACGGTACGCCGATTCGGAGAGGACGGCAAGCGAGGAAAGTGCCTTACCTTTGTCAAGCACGGCCTTTTTGCCGTTGCGGGTGAGGTAATGGGAGCATTTCGAGATCAAAAGCTCCGGAGAACCTTTGCGGTATATTATGTCACCGCCATCCGTTTTCAATGTAACGGAGGAGTATTTTTTATCCGACGAAAAAGGCGTTTTCGAGATCACTTCGGAATTTTTTATGCGACTTTTGTAAATTTTCGCATGGGAGAACAATGCGGTGTCCGTCGAAGAAGAGCCTTGTATACCCTTATCGGTTTCAATGCAGGCGGTGTCGAGCAGACAGGAAGCGGCGTAATGCGATATCAGTGCTTCGGGCAGTTTTCCTTCGCTGTAATCGCCGTCACCGGTCATGAAGCCCCTTACGCTCATTTTACCCTCGGTGAGCGTCCCTGTCTTGTCGGTAAAAAGTATGTTTATTCCGCCGGAGGTTTCTATTCCGACAGGACGCCGTACCATGACGCAGTCGTGCTTCATTTTTTTGATATTGCGGGAAAGCACGACGCCTATCATCATCGGAAGCCCTTCGGGAACGGCAACGATAACGACGGTCAGTGCGAGCGTCAGGGCGTGAAGCAGTAACGATAGGATAACGGACGGTGAAGTCAGCGTTTTTGCAATAAGCAGGGGTGAAAATCCGTTATCAATAAAAACGGAATTTATCAGATCGGCCGTGGCAACGAGAAAAGCCGATATGTAACCGTATTTGCTGATAGTCTTTGCAAGTACGCCGAGTTTTTCCTTGAGCGGCGAAGCACCGCTTTCAACGGCAAGCTCGCTTGCGATGTTTCCGTAGTATGTATTTTCTCCGACAGCCGTGACGGTCATATACCCTTCTCCGCCGCATACGAGAGAACCGGAAAATAAGCTGCATACGTCCGAAAGGGAAGGGGAGGACGGTCTTTTTCCGGCAGCTTTGGTCACTTCCTCGCTTTCACCGTTTAGAGGCGACTGATTTACCGTGATCCGCCCGTGCGAAAGATAGCCGTCTGCACGTAGCTTTTCTCCCGGGTGCAGGAGAACGACATCGCCGACGACTATTTGCGATGACATCAAACTGACGGGCGTACCGGAACGAAACACCGTTACCGTTGCGTTTTCACTTTCGTCAAGCAACGTCGAGTATGCCTTTTCACTGCCGTATTCGCTTGATGCGGATACGAGCGTTGATATCAATACGGCGGCCGCTATGCCGATCGTTTCATAGGGGTTAAAATCACTTATATGTAAAATTATATTGATAAAAAGAGCGACAAGAAGAATTTTTATTATCGGATCGTTAAACGACGATAAAAACAGTCGCAAAAACGGCTTTTGCCTTTTTCGCTTTATGATATTATAGCCGTACAGCTCTCCGCTTTGCCGTGCCTGTTCTGCCGTAAGACCTATTTTTTGTTTTTGTTCTGTCACGCCTGTTTCCCCTCCGTGCCGGATATTACAATATGCTTATGCGAAAGAAAACAAAAATATCCGCACCTCGTGTTGATATGCACCCCAAAAGTTAGACACTTTTTGAGGTGCATATCAACACGGGGTGCGGAAAAATATTTGATATTATCTGTCGTAAATTATTTTGCAAAGTCCGTATCCCGATTCCGCCATGTAAAATTCTTCGCCGTCCGTCGTCTTGACTTTGATCCTGTAACCCTCGGATTCGACCGAGGCGAATTTTTCGTCAATTTCGTTTACTCTGTAATATACCTCGCCGTTTTCGTCGTGACAAGTGAATATCGCCACATCTTCGTATTTTACGTCATCGTATATAAAGTCGTATGCCGTTAAACCGTATGCAAAGAGCTTACTGTACGGTGAGATCGTTCCCCATTTGCCGTCCGCACGCTTTACATAAAGCAATGAGTCGGTATATACATATTCGTCAAAGGAGTATATTTTAATGCTCCGCATTTCTTGATTTACAATTATCATACCGTTTTCATTCATTAATATCATGAAATACAAGGATGTATTGCTTATACTGTAAACAATAGAAGTGTATACCGGCTCTACAATGATTTTTCCGTTGTAGGAACAGCCGTAATATATGTTCTCGCCGTCGCTGTCGACCACCGTTTCGAATTTTTCACCGGCGATGTTGCGTGAACGATAAACGTAGTTGTTCGGCTTATCTCTCTTTTCATCGTAATTCGGCACTTCAAAATCAAGTGTACTTCCGATGGTACTTGATTTGGAGGGAAATGTGTCACCGACAGTGTAAGTCTTTTTTGCGAACAGATCGAATTTAACATACTCGGTATTACAAGAAACGATTGCCACATTCATAAGCGGCGAACCGATACCGCCGTGGTCGATATATTGCTTTCCGTCTGCCGTGACAGTGACCGTTACACCGCATTCTTCGGTGATTTCGTTGTTTTTGGCGATTATATCCGTTCTTCCGACAAACGGGTAGTACTCGCCATGCTCAAGCGTTCCGGGCGTAACGATAAATTCGAATTTTTCGTTGAGAACACATGAGGGACTTTTGTCGTCGTAATCGATCGTATATCCGTTTACATCGGTCGGCATGGAGGCGTAGTAGCTTCCGTCGGAAGCGATGAGCGTTTCCGAAAGTGTGTATTTCGGCTCGACGGTGTATTTGTCGCTTGTCGCATCGTATGTTATCACATATGCACGGGCCGAACCGTACGAGCTTTTTATCAGCATAAGGTGTATAGTGTACATGGTCTTGCTTTCATTGCATTCGTAATACAAACCGTAAGACGTGTATTTTTCGGGAATGAGAGTTTCGACATCGTGCGACAGATAAAACGTTTCGTTGGTTGTGTATGCAAGATATATCGGAAGCCCCTTTATCAGTTGCTTATATGCCGTGTTGTATTCCGTATCAAGACAGAGAACTCCGCTCGATGTGCGTACAAAGCCGTCATCGTCGAGTATTCTGTTTTGAGAAGACTCAACTGTCGGAGGAATATCTGTCGTATCACAGAAAGTGCTTTCCGCCTGTTTTCCCGTGTCACCGCTCGTGTCGGAATCTGTCATATCGGAATTGCCCGAACAGGAAACGAACGACAGTAAAAACGCCGTAAGCAGTAATAGAGCGGTTAATTTTTTCATTGCAAATAATTTTTTCGATGTGGTGTGAATCTGTTTCATTTTGGTAATCCTTTCATGAATTATGAGTTGGAGTGTGCAACGATAAATCGGTAAGCACGATTTCAACCGCAAAATCAAACAGTTAAAATCGCAACCTAAAAAATACAGATAATCTTCATAATATACCTCCGTGCCGCACATTTGTTCGGAATTGATCGGAAATTTAAAGAAAACGCAATGGAATCTTTACTCCGTATCATCATTATACATGACGGCTTTGCAATCGTCAATAGTTTTGGTTAAAAAATATATATTTCGCTTAAATAAAATTTTGCGGATTAGGCACGTTGCAACAATATATATATGTATGTATAATTCACAAAGTCGGCAAAGTATGTTCACGCACGCTTGCATACTCGATATTTGCGAACGGGCATGCGATAACAAATGAAAATAAAGAATAAAAATAAGTTTCGGAAAACGGTTGCATTTGTTCGCATTTTATGGTAAAATACAATGCATGGGCGGTATGCCGTGCTTCGGCGTGCCGTAGGGGGAGAAATATGAAACTGATCGAGAATAAAAATTTTCCGTACGAAAGAGATCTGTATGCGGTGAACGGAGTGCATTTAAGACACTGTACATTTGACGGAAAAGAGGACGGAGAGTCGGCACTTAAAGAAGCGGGCGATATAAGGCTTGAGGATTGCTTTATGAATTTGCGTTATCCGCTGTGGCATTGCCGAAACGCAAGGCTCGACGGCGTGACGATGACCGATAAGTGCCGTGCGGCTCTTTGGTATACGGAAAACGTCGAAATAAGCTCGTCGCACCTGCTCGGAATAAAGGCGTTGAGAGAGTGCGGAAACGTGCGTATTTGCGATACGCACGTCGTTTCACCCGAATTCGGCTGGAAAAGTCATGGCATTACGATAACGGGGAGTGAACTTGAAAGCGAATACGCTTTTTTGGAAGCGAGCGACATTAAAGCCGATTCGATACGCTTTAAGGGCAAGTATTCGTTTCAGTACACGAAAAACGTCGTTATCGAAAACAGCGTGCTTGACACAAAGGATGCGTTTTGGCACTCCGAAAACGTGACGGTGAAAAACAGCGTTATAAAAGGCGAGTACCTTGCGTGGTATTCGACGGATCTTACGCTTATAGGCTGTAAAATAATCGGAACACAGCCGCTTTGTTATTGTAAGGGACTGCGACTGATCGATTGCGAAACGGAGTCGGCGGATCTTTCTTTCGAGTATTCCGACGTTGAGGCGACGATAAAAGGAAATATCCTTTCGGTGAAAAATCCCCGCTCGGGACACATTCGTGCGGACAGCATAACGGAGCTGGTCTATACCGCCGACAGCAAATACAAATGCGAATGCGAAATAATTCAAGGCTCCGCCGTATGAAAAAACGTGCGTTCAAGCTCACTGCGGTGCTTTGCGCCGTATCATTCGCTTCGGCATTGATATTTTACGGTTTGAGTGCGGGGTGCGTATATTCCGAGCTTAAGTCCGAGAAAGACGATGGACAGCCGACGTTTTCGGAGGTGTTTTACAATGTGAGCCGCAAAAACACCGTATCGGAGCTGTGGACGAAAATAAAATACAAGTATTTCGGCGTGTTCGATTCCGAAAACGCCGAAAAAGGAAAAAACGGATTTCTGTTCCCGACGAAAAGTATGAACGGCAGATTCGATTACGTAGCCGACAGGCGGGGAGAAAATATGTACACCGCCGAGGAGTTGGAGAAACTGAAAAATATCGTTTTGCAAAGAAAAAGCGTGTACGCCCGAACGGGAACGGAGTACTGTCTGTTTATAATACCGAACAGCCAGACCGTTTACGGAGAATACGTCGAGGACGAAAGAGCGGACGGCACGAGCCGTGCGAAGCAGCTTGTCGAGTATTTGTCGAAAGCGGATATAAGGATTGATTTGGCGTCGCTTGACACCGACGGCGAGTACCCGCTGTACAACAATACGGAAAACACGGCAAATACTCTCGGCGGATATTATTTGTACCGCTGTATGCTTTCTCACTTGCCCGAAACGGTCGAAAAGCGAGCGAGAAAGAATGCACTTGACGGAACGGAGATCAAAACGGCATACACCAAGGGCAAGAGCCTGACCGACGGTACCGGACTTGACGGCTTGATAAGAAATTACGATGTGTATTTTTCTCTTTCCCGCTTCTGCGAAATGTACGAAACGGAAAGCTCGGACAGCGGAGAGGAATATACAAGGCTGAAAAACGAATACGGCGGCTCGACGGCGGGAGGGTGTATTGCTTTCCAAATACCGACTCGGTACGAGCGAAATCTTTTGCAACCGTTTTTGTCCTCGTCGTTTGCGAGTGCCGTATATACGGTGGGACAGAACTATTCGGAAAAGCTGATCGAGAAATATCACCCGTCCTGCGTTATGACCGTGCTTAGAGAGGACGAATTGTACAGACTGCTCGATACGGACGACGCACGTAGCTTTGACGAAGTCGGCTTGTCGAGCGAAAAAACATCGGCACCCGTAATAACCGCAAAAACAAACAAGGATCGAAGCACCGCACTGCTTTTCGGGAACGCCGAATCGGGTGCGTTGATCACTGCGACATACGACGGATACAGCACAACGTGCGTGTGCCGCGACGGACTTTTTATTCTCGAAGCGAAAATGTATTCTCTTTCCGAACAGCTGAAAATAACGGCAAGTGCAAGCGGCAAGCTTATATCCGATCCTGTCTACGTTACGGTGAAATACTCGGTTACCGCTCCTTCGGCAAATTCCGTCGTGTACGGCGGAGATATGTTGTATTATGCCCCGGCACTTACGGAATACAAAGGCAAAAGGCTCTTTTCGGATAAAGAACTTGCCGCCGCAAAAGCAAGTGCGGAAAATTTCGTTTCCGACGTGCGAAAGCTTACGGGTAAAGATACAAAGCTTGCGATACTCGTCGCTCCCGATCCGGTTGCCGTCTACGGCTCGGATTCGGTCGAGCAAATAAAAAACGCCCGTGCGAAAAACACGAGAACAAAGCAGCTTGCCTCATTGTTCGATGCTTCGGAGAGCGTTATTATGCCGTACCTTGCCGATATAATGTCGGAAAACAAGGAACTCGGAAAATTATATTATCAAACCGATACTCATTGGAGCGAACTCGGAGCGTTTTTTGGTTATTATACGCTCATGTCGGAGATAGAAAAGGATTTCTCGTGCGTGAAGCCGCATTCTCTCGACGATTTTACCGTGAATATATGCGAAAGTTGCGGCGGCGATCTTGCAGGCTACCTCGATATAGGAGATGTACTTTACGAAAGCGTACCGTATCTCGAAAAGAATTTCGAATCGCACATAAACGAGCGGCTGTGCGATACGGATACCATCGGACGTGCGGAATGCACCGAGCCGTTTACCACGACCGTTTCGGATGCGTCGCTTCCCACGGCGTACATTATGCGTGATTCGTATTCCTCACAGCTGTATCCGTTGCTCAGCGAGCATTTTTCGTCGGCTGTATATGAAAAAATGTGGAGATATACGCCCGATATGCAAACGATCGAGTCGCTTTGCCCGGATTATATTATCATAGTTATCACCGAAAGGAATCTTGCCGCATTGTCGGACTGAACGTGTTTGCTCTTTCCTATTGACAAAACGTCCGATAAATGATATAATCCCATGCGGAAATATCGCTCATATGCCGGTAAGATCGAAATCCGGTACGTACTCAAGACTTGCCGACGGCTTTTCCTGCAAAAAGCCCTCAAAGCCCAGCTCACGTGCCTCGTCGGCTACCCGATCGTATTCGTAGCTCGTCAGACGTCGGCTAAGCTCTTTGTATTCAAACGCCCTGTGACACGGCGTGTACTGACGCATAAGGCTGAGATAATAGCCCTTTGTGCCGAAATTTTCGGCAAGTGTGCGAAGTATTTTTATGCTGTCGTCCTTGCGTGACGGCAGAACAAGATGACGCACGATCACGCCACACTTAAGCAATCCGTTTTCCGTGACTGCGGTCGGCTGCTTTTCGAGCATGCGTTCGATACTGCGTAAGGCGTGCAACGGGTAATTCGAAACCCCGGAATACTTGTACCCGCCCTCATCGTCACCGTATTTGAAATCGGGCATGAAAATGCTCGCAAAGCCCGAAAGCAGATCGACCGTTTCGGCAAGCTCGTAGCCGCCGACGTTGCAGGCTATCGGAATTTTCGGCTTTTCACAGATGTCGAGTGCGTTAAGTATGTTGAAAACGTAAGGCGTCGGGGAAACGAGATTTATGTTTTCCGCACCGAGTTGTTCGAGCGAAAGAAAAATTTCGCCGAGCCGCTCGTCGCTTATCTCCTTGCCATAGCCCTCCGCACTGATCTTGTGATTCTGACAGTATACGCATCTCATCGTGCAGTGCGAAAAAAATACAGTCCCCGAGCCTCCTTTGCCGACAATTATCGGTTCTTCCCACATATGTAAGGCGGCACGTGCCACCTTGACCTTGTTTCCGACACCGCATCTACCTACGGTGAATGAGCGGTCAACACCGCAACGATTCGGACATAATTCACATTTCATGATCGATCGGCTTTCTGAATTTCTATATTGGAATTTTAATAAAATGAAAAATATTTCAAATTACGAGAGTTTTTTTAAAAACACCGAGCAAAAAATAATTCAAGGCATAAACGAAAGAGTTTCGCCGTCACTCGCCGTTGCCGTGGGCGACAGGGACAGAGTATATTATAAAAAAGTGTTCGGTTACGAACGTGTCATTCTCGACGACGAAGCACCGACAGGTGTGTTTGACGGCGAAATACCGCAAAACGCTCCGGCGGCAAAGCTTGAAATGATGTACGATATGGCATCGCTTTCAAAGCTTATATCGACGACCATGATCGCATTGAAACTTACGGAGCTGGGAGAAATAACGCTTTGCGATACCGTCGGACGCCTTATACCCGACGCACCCGGGGATAAACGGGGGATAAGCGTTTTTCAGCTGCTTACACATTCGAGCGGGATCAAATCGCATTTTCACCTGTCCTCGCTGTGTGCCGATAAGGACGGAATACTCGATGCGGTGCTTAATTACCCGCTTGCGTATAATGCACAGACCAAAACGGAGTATTCGTGCATGGGATTCATACTCTTGGCTCATATGCTCGAAAGAGCGACGGGCGAAAGGCTCGACGCTTTGGCACAGCGGCTCGTTTTCGACAAGTTGGGAATGACCGATACCTGTTATGTGCCGTTGCAATGCCGAAAAGCAAACGGTTACAGCTTTGCCGCAACGGAGTATTCTCCGGAGCTTAAACGGTATTTGCAGGGTATCGTACACGATGAAAACGCACGCTTCGGAGGCGGAGTGTCGGGAAATGCGGGAGTTTTTTCGTGCATTGACGATATGGTAAAATTCGCAACAATGCTTTCCGGCAAAGGAGAATATAACGGCGGATATTATCTTGCCCCGTCAACATTTGCGGCGGCGGTGAAAAATCATACCCCGTTCGGTTCCGAGTACAGGGGACTCGGATTCGATCTCTCCGTCAATTACCGTAGCTCTGCGGGCGGTTTGTACGCACCGTTGTCATACGGTCATACGGGTTTTACCGGTCCGTCGCTTTACGTCGATTCGGCAACGGGAATGTTTACGGTCATTCTTTCAAACCGTGTGCATTATACACGCTCCAACACAAAGCATTTGAGATTTCGCAGAATGCTTCATTCCACAGCCTTGTGCGAGTATGAGCGAATGAAAAAAGAAATTACCGTATGATTATAACGAAAATAGCAAAAAATTTCAACGGTAAAATAATAAAATATTATTAAATTCAGAAAGGTCTGTCAAAAAATGAACGGTATTCCGAGAGCAGAACACCCCAATCCCATGTGGAAAAGAGAAAAATGGATCAATCTTAACGGAAAATGGCAGTTTGAGATCGATAACGGCAAAAACGGCATATGGAAGGGCTATCCCGAAAAGGAAACGCTTGACGGCGAGATAATTGTCCCGTTTTGCCCCGAAAGCAAGCTGTCGGGCGTGCAAAACACGGATTTCATGTATGCCGTATGGTATAAGCGTGTTATAAATGCGGACGAGTTTAAATCGGGACGCACCGTACTTCACATAGGTGCGTGCGATTATCGCACGACCGTTTGGGTGAACGGAAAGCAAGCGGCAACTCACTTCGGCGGTTATACTCCGATCGTCTGCGATATAACAGAGCTGCTTCACGGCGGCGACAATACGTTGACAGTGTATGCCGAGGACGACACGCGTTCGCCCTTTTTACCCACGGGCAAGCAGGCGTTTCAATATCACTCGCACGGTTGCTTTTATACCCGTACCACGGGGATCTGGCAAACGGTGTGGCTTGAAAATGTCCCGGATTCGTATATTGTCAAAGCAAAATACAATACAAGCATCAACGGAAGCGTAAGAATATCCGCTCTTACCGAAAACGCAAGCGGTAAAATGCTTTCGGCTGATGTGTATTTCAAAGGCGAGTTGCTTGCACATGAAGAATGTACGGTCTGCGGAACGAACGGCGAACTTTTCTTTAAGCTCGGTGAACCGAAGCTTTGGTCACCCGATGAACCTAATCTGTACGATCTTGTGCTTACCCTCGGCGAGGATAAGGTGAAAAGCTATTTCGGTATCAGACAGGTGGGTGTCGAAAATCATAAATTCTACCTCAACGGCGAGGAAATATACGGCAGATTTATCCTCGATCAGGGCTTTTATCCCGACGGCATATATACGGCTCCTACCGCAGAGGCCCTCGAAAACGATATTCTCCTTTCACAGGCGTGCGGCTACAACGGTGCAAGACTTCATCAGAAGATATTCGAACCGAGATTTTTGCATTACTGCGACGTTCACGGTTATATGGTGTGGGGAGAGCATGCAAGCTGGGAGCTTGACCTTTCAAAGCCCGAGGCGTATAAAGGCTTTATCTCCGAATGGTGCGAAGCACTCGACAGAGATTATAACCATCCCGCAATAATCGGTTGGTGTCCGTTTAACGAAACGCATCAGGATCAGGATAACGAGCTTATAGCGACCGTTTACAGACTTACCAAAACGGTGGATACCACACGTCCCGTTATAGATACGAGCGGTTGGGTTCATGTAGAGGGCATAGGCGATATGCTCGATGCACACAATTACGAGCAGGATCCCGAAAAATTCGCTCAGGCTCTCAAAGAAATGACCGAAAAATCGCCCGAGCTGTGCTTTATATCCGAATTCGGCGGAACACGCTGGACGGGAAGCACCGCAAACGGCGGAGCATGGGGCTACGGTAAAGCCGTCAACGATACGGACGAGTTTATCGAGAGATACGCCGGACTTATCAAAGCGATATACGATAACGACAACTTCTGTGCTTTTTGCTATACCCAGCTCACGGATGTCGAACAGGAGGAAAACGGTCTTTATACATACGACCGAAAGCCCAAATTCGATGTTGAAAAGCTCGCTCTCGCAACAAAGGGACTGCTTAAATAAATTTCCATCACCCGCACACCCGCAAACGGAATAAATTTGCCCGTCGAGCATTTCGACGGGCATTTTTTTGTCTTTGATACGCAAACAAAATAGAAATAAATGGTTAAAAAGTAAATATTATACAAATTATACAGAAAATGGAAATTAAATTTTGTTAATTATTTTTTTGTTCCGACTATTGCAATTTATGGAAAAATATGGTATTATTACAGTGTACTTACGAGGATAGAAAGGAAAAACGTAATGGAAACAAAAATCAAGGTACTTATAGCGGATTCGAATTCGGATTTTCGTGCGATATGCCGTGAAAATCTCGTTAAAACGGGTAATTTTACAGCCGATGAGGCGGTAAACGGCGAAGAAGCGTTGCAGAAAATAAAGAGGGGAAGTTATGATTTCGTGCTTGCCGACGCATGGCTGCCGAAAATAGACGGTATCCATTTGATAAGGGAAGCAAACGAGGTACTTGAACCTCCGTACCCGGAGTTTATAGTGCTTACTATAGTAAACAATCAGAACATTTACATAGAAGCGGACGAAGCGGGTGCGGCGTATTGTATGATGAAGCCGTTTGATTACAATGTACTTGCCGACCGAATGATAAGATTGATGGGAATGAGGCAGGGACGCATGATGTCGCACGGAGGAGAATATACGGAGGATCTGGAAACGCAGGTGACGAAAATAATACACCGTATAGGCGTTCCCGCACATATAAAAGGATATCAGTATTTGCGAACGGCGATAATCATGGCGATAAACGACGGAGATATAATAAATTCCGTAACAAAGGTGCTTTATCCCACCGTGGCAAAGCAGTATGCGACAACGCCCTCCAGAGTCGAGCGTGCGATAAGACACGCTATCGAGGTCGCATGGGACAGAGGTGATATCGACATACTCAATTCTTATTTCGGATATACCATTCAAAACAGTCGCGGCAAGCCGACAAACAGCGAATTTATCGCAATGATCTCCGATAATCTGAGATTGAAAAACAAAATATCGCAATGAGCTTCTGCGATTTGTAAAATTTATTGCCGAGGTCTTGAATAATTTTATAAGCTGTGTTACAATTACGGCGAGGTGATGTGCATGAATACGGCAATAATAACGGGTGCGTCGTCGGGACTCGGAAAATGCTTTTTCGACGAGATATGCGAAAAATATAAGGATATCGACGAAATATGGCTTATAGCACGCAGGAAGGAAAGACTTGAAAAGCTCGGCGAAGGGTGTCGTATAAAAACGAGAGTATTACCGCTCGATCTGTCACTGGATGAATCGCTTATGCGGCTGTACGATACGCTTGACGAGGTGAAGCCGAATATTAAAATACTTATAAACAATTCCGGCTTCGGTAAGCTCGGAAACATCGAGGACGAAACGTATATCGCTCAGGCGGCAATGGTGGACGTGAACTGTAAGGCACTTACCGCAATATCCACAATGTGCTTGAAGTATATGGAAAAAGACTCGTTTATCATCAACGTCTGTTCCATAGCGTCCTTTGCACCGAATCCGAGAATGACGGTTTATTCTTCGACAAAGGCGTATGTTATGAGCTATTCGAGAGGGCTGAGATTCGAGCTTAAGCAAAGGGGCATAAACGTGCTTGCCGTTTGCCCGGGACCTATGGATACGGAGTTCTTGTCGGTGGCTGATATATACGATAAATCAAAGACATTCAATACACTTCCGAGGTGTATACCGCAAAAAGTGGCAAAAGGTGCATTGAAAAATGCGAAAAAGGGCAGGAGCGTTTACACGAATAAATTTTTCTACAAATTTTATCGCGTTTTCGCAAAGCTCCTACCCCATTCGTTGGTCATGCATTTAAGCAAGACCTGAACCGTTGTCGAAAAGCTCCGAGCAGAATTTTCGGGTAAACTCTTCTTTCGCCTTGAAATTCATTGCTTCGAAATAAATTTTTTCGATCTCGGAATGTATTTCTCCGGATCTAGTAAGATACTTGATCGCTTCCGCAGTCAATGCGGAGGCGATTTTTTTGCTGCGTTTAAGCTCGTCGGAAACGGTTCGCAGTTTTTTCACATCGATAAATCGTGCGGAATTTATGCTTGCGTCGTATTCCTCGCAAGAAGACGTAGTGACTTTGTATAAAACGCCTCCGCAAAGCAGTGCGTCCGTGCGGTCGGGCAAAAGCGGATCGCGGCTTGAAATGAATTCGACGTTTTCTTTGAGCAGTCTTTGACGTAAGGCTTCGGTAAAAGCGTAGCCGGCACCGTAAAGCTCGGTCACGGCGACACGCCTGACGGCATTTTTGTCCAAACCGCTTACCTCGACTTGCCCGTGAACGCCGATTGCCCTTATGAGGCGTAGCTTTTCTTTTCCGTAGGTTAGCGTCAGTCGGGAAAGTTCGTGCTTGACAATGTTTTCCGTTTTTGCCGGAACGATACAACGCTCGATGTACGATACACAGTGTTCCCGAAGCGATCCGGCACACTTGAGATATGTGTATGCACTGCGGTAGTTGAGCGATTTTTCGTTGGCAAGCGATATTATTTCCTCGGCACGATGCGTAAGAACGTCGGGTGAAAAGAAATTGCCCAAATTGACTATAGTTTCCACCGCTCCGGGATATTTAGGCTCGAGTGCGTGAGGCGCGGTACCGTCTGCGATCACGCAGCCGAGAGTGGGGAACATTATCGCATCGAGCGAGCTTGTGTCCGACGAGCAAAGAAAGTATTCGACAGGTATTCCTTGCTCTTCCGCGTGAGTACCCAAAACACGTAAAAGATACGATTTCCCGGTACCGGGACCTCCTTTTAAAATAAATATCCGCTTGATCTCGTCGGTGAAAAGAATTTCATCGAATCTGCATAAAAATCCGTTCATTGAATTGCAAGCGGCAAAATAAGTGTTCGGTTGTTCGGATATTTCCATAAGTTACCCCCCGTGAATGTTCTGATATATGATATGAAACGGAAAAAAATGTGTGAAATTCCGCAGGACGCATGACATTTAACAGAAGATATGACACTGAATACGACGCTTGACCGAATAAAAATGAAGCGTGATACATAATATCGAGTGTGAGAATTTTTTGTGGGGGTTAATATGTACTGCGACGATAAAGAAAGATGTGTGCTGCTCGGTGAATATATAGTCGAAAATTCGGCAACGGTCAGAGGCTGTGCATCTAAATTCGGTGTTTCCAAATCAACCGTACATAAGGACGTGACGGAAAAATTAAAAAAAATCGCCCCGTCCCTTTGGGCAGATGTCGGAGCTGTGCTTGCGGAAAACAAGGCACAGCGACACCTGCGAGGGGGCGAGGCGACCAGATTAAAGTATATTATGAAGAAAAACGCAAATGATGCTCAGTCGTAGAGCTTCGGGCAATCCTTGTGCGACTTGTATGCCGCAATGTATTGTTTCATCCATTGATAGTATTTGTCACCGTGACCGCCCTTCATAGGCTCGATATCGCGACTGTATTCCATGGTGTAGTTGTCTACAAAGACGTAACCGCCGTTGCCGTCACTCAGACGCTGTGCCGCCCATTCGTTCCACCAAGTGAGCGTGACCACTTTCGGGTGATAGGCAAAGGCCTTTTTCCAGCCGTAGTAAAACGTCTTTCCGCCCTGTCTGCCCCGTGCGGTGCTTGTCAGGGACATATAGGTACTTTGACGTGCAGTATAAATGCTTATCTGCTCGTAATTGCCGTTTGTGTCAAGACACGGCTTTTGCAGGTCGTATAAAAACGACCATTCATTCGTTTTAAGCGTGCGTGTTATTATTTCGACCGTCATTTGACGCAGGGTCAATTCGTTTTTGTATTTGAAATTGCTCAGCGGACAGCTGTTGCTGCCTAATTTCGTAAGACACATGAAAGGCTTGCCGTCCCAATATACCCAACAGTCGGCATATTTTTCCTTGGATATGAATGCGGTGTATGTCTGTTCCGCGGTCGACCATAAACAGTCGTCGGCAACTCTGTTCCACATAACGACATATGGCGTTTTCAAGCCCTCGCTACGCATTTCGAGTATCGTGTCGAGCAATGCGGTCATGGGATTAGTGACCATTCTGGTGTAATAATTACCCCAATCCTTTGCGTTTCCGTTTGTGTTGTCGATTATGATGAAATCAATCCCCGCATCCGCAAGCTGCGTCATGTGTGTGCGTATTACCGATTTGTCCGTGCTTTTATAATAGCCCAAAGCCGGCTCGCCCCAGTAGTGAAAGGCGTTTACGGGTCCCCAGTCGGACACGCCGTCGAGTGCCTGTTGAATGTTGTATATACCCGAATCTATTATTGGATCGAACCATATCGAATAACATATCGAAACGAGGTCGGTGCGGTCGGTTATATCAAGTCCGACCTCCTCCGGCTCGGGAAGCTCGATCGGCTTTGTCGTTTCCGGAACTTTTGTCGTTTCGGGTGCTTTCGTGGTTTCCGGAGCTTTTGTCGTTTCGGGCGACGAGGTGACTTCCGTTGTACCCGAGGTCACTTCTTCGGTTTCGGACACAGGTTCGGTTTCGGGTGTTGCGGTCATGCCGTCGGTGATTTCTTCTTTGTTCGTTTCTGCGTGCATAGTGCCGTACTCCTCCTGCATTGTTCCGTCCGTATTCGGCTCGGAAACGGTGTCCTCAACGGGCGAGGACTCGTTTGTGTCACTTTTTTGTGCATCCGTCGTCGCTTCGCCGCTGTCGGAGGCTACCGAGCAGGACGAAAGCAACAACAGCGGCAAAATAATTGTCGTGATAATGCGTTTGAAAACTTTCATACAATACTTCCGTATCAATATTATTTTACAACACGATATTAACATAAAACGAGATATTTTACAATATGCTACACAAAAAATTTACATTTTCACTTTCAATCACATGAAAAAAACATAAAAATTCATAGTTGTGATTGCATATAATATTGATTTTTCTTTTAAAATATGATATAATGAGTGCAATGTACGATTTTGCGTTAAACGCAAAACAAATTATTTAATTCGGAGCTGTTTATTTTGATATCGGAATTAAGACTTTTGCAAACGGAGGACGAATCCTACGATTTTATACGAAGCAGACTCGGCGAAGCCGATGCAACCGCTTTGTCGAATTGGGCAGGCACCGATGCGGATACGGCACTCGAGTTGTATCTCTGGTGTTGCGGTGTCGGCGAAAAAAGCTTCGGCACGGGCGAAGAGGCGGACGCTTTTTTGAAAAAAGCGACATCGGCGAAAATGTCCTCGGATGTGCTGTATGCAATGTACGAAAGCCGAAAAACGTTGCAATATACCTCGAATGCGGAAAAAAAGAATCGATCCGGCGGAGCGTTCATAGTGCTTGAGGGTATCGACGGTGCGGGTAAAACGACGCACCTCGCACGGCTCGCAAAGCGAATGACCGAAGCCGGCAGACGCGTGTATACGACTGCGGAGCCTACACAGGGAGCTGTCGGAGGACTTATAAGAGATACGCTGAGCGGTTATACTCAACGCTCGTCAACGGAGCTTGCCGCACTGTTTCTGGCGGACAGAATACACCACAATGTGAATCCGGTGAACGGAATAAGAAAAATGCTGGAATCCGGTTGCGACGTTTTGTGTGACAGGTATTATTATTCCTCACTTGCGTATCAGGGTGTCGATACAAGCATGAAATGGCTCGTCGATTGCAATATAGGCTGTCGGGACATAATAAAACCGGATATATGCATCTTTCTCGAACTTCCCGCAGAGGTGAGTGCTAAGCGTATCGCAAACACGAGAACCACAAAGGAAATATTCGAAACCGAGGACATGATAAGAAAGATCAAACACCGTTTTGCCGATGTGTTCAGAATGCTCAACGGCGAGGACAATGTGCAAATAGTCAATACCGACAGAGCCGCAGAACAAGTCGGTGATGAAATATATGAAATCGTTTCGGAAATCTTATAAAATACGGAAAATAACGGATAGGTGAAAAACATGAAAAAAGTTGTACTTGTTGTAATGGACGGAATAGGCATATCGAAGACCGGCTTGGGCGACGGTGTGACGCTGGCAAACACACCCACACTCGACGAGCTTATGAAGCAGCGTCCTTGTGTCAGCCTTAAGGCACACGGCTCGGCGGTGGGATTGCCCTCCGATGACGATATGGGAAACAGCGAGGTCGGACATAACGCTTTGGGATGCGGACAGATATATTCTCAGGGAGCAAAACTCGTAAACGAATCCATAGAGAGCGGAAAAATATACGGATCTTCGGCGTGGGGCGAGATCGCCGACGCTTGCAAAGCGGGCGGAACGCTTCATCTTATCGGATTGCTTTCCGACGGAAACGTGCATTCGAATATTTCACATCTGCTTTCGATGCTGGAGCATGCCGCCGGCGAGGGAATAAAAAAGGCGAGAGTCCATATATTGCTTGACGGACGCGATGTGCCTGCAACCAGTGCGTTGACGTATGTCGATATGCTCGAGGAAAAGCTCGTACAGCTGAATTTGAACGGCTTTGACGGCAAAATAGCGAGCGGTGGCGGACGTATGAAGATCACTATGGACAGATATAAAGCCGATTGGAATATGGTAAAGCTCGGCTACGATACTCATGTGCATGGCATCGGCAGACAGTTTGCTTCGGCAAAAGAAGCGATAGAAGCGTACAGAACGGAGAACAAAGGTATCATAGATCAGGATCTGCCCGCATTCGTAATTGCGGAAAACGGCGAGCCTGTCGGAAAAATGACAGACGGAGATGCCGTTGTCCTGTTTAATTTCAGAGGCGACCGGGCGATAGAATTGTCAATGGCGTTCGACGACGACGATTTTCCTTATTTCGACAGAGGCAGACGTCCCAACGTGATATATGCCGGAATGCTTCAATACGACGGAGATCTTAATATACCCAAAAGATATCTCGTGGCACCCCCCGAAATAAAGGACACGCTCTCCGAGCTTTTGGTAAAGCACAATATAAGACAATATGCTATATCCGAAACACAGAAATACGGACACGTAACTTATTTCTGGAACGGAAATAAGAGCGGAAAATTCAGCGAGGAGCTTGAAGAGTACGAGGAGATCCCGTCGGATAATATAAGCTTCGACCTCAAACCGTGGATGAAGTGTGCGGACATCACCGACAGACTTATAGAAGAAATATACGGCGACAAGTACGATTTTCTACGTTGCAATTTCCCCAACGGAGATATGGTCGGACATACGGGTAATTTGGATGCGGTCATAGTTTCCGTTTCGGCACTTGACCTCTGCCTTGCGAGAATACTTAAGGCGTGTCGCGATACCGATACCGTCCTCCTCGTTACGGCGGACCACGGCAACGCAGACGAGATGCTCGAAAAAACGAAAAAAGGAAAAATACAGGTCCGTACCGCACATTCGCTCAATCCAGTGCCTTTTATAGTGGCAAACGGAGATTATAAGCTCAAGACGCTCGACAAAGCGGGACTTGCCAATGTCGCACCGACTGTTGCGGATATATTCGACTTGGAGAAGCCTGCGGCATGGGAAGAATCGCTTCTCGAAAAATAATTGTTTACGGAATATGTAGAAGAGGCATAAAATGAAGCATCAGATTATTTGTACGAAAACGGAAAAGGATTTTTATACCGGAGAAAAAGGCATGGGCGTGTTGTGTGCCGACAGAGGCTTCCCGGCGGAGCTTGTGCCGAAGATACTCGAAAAAAGCGAATATACGCCCGTTCAGATACCGAGCGATATCGAATTGACACGTGATCTGTGCGAAATGATGCCGAAAAGCTTCATGTATACCGTGTTGAACGGCGAACACATTTTTATGCAAAACACGTTTGTCGGCAGAGATAACGACGGCGATATCGGACTTGCACACTGGATAATTCCCGATAAGGAAAAACTTGCACTGCCGATAGAGTATTATCTTTCGCCGTCGTTTACGTCCGATGCACAGCAGCTTGCGGACGGCTATTGCGGAGTGCGTGAGTTTGCCGTAGGCTCAAGCGTCAACGTGAATAAGGTCATGAAATTTATAAGTGCGGGACGTGAAAAGACATTCGCACAGCTCGTAAAACGAGTGCTTGTCTGCAGACGTAATAAGCAACGCATAATAATCGCCGACTCGCCCGACAATATACCTCTTTGGATAGGTGCGGTCTGCTATGCTCTGCCGTCACGGCTTGCGAAAAGCATAACGTTCACTACCTATGCATTCGATCCGATGACAGTCCAGACCGATATATGCGGAGCAATGCCGGACGGAACGGTATATTCCGTCGACAGTGCCGATGACGGTCATGTGGTATTCGACGCATATGCCCAAATGTATCCGAACGACGAGCTGTGTGAAGCTTATTTCGAATTTTTGATAAACGGAATGACACATGATTATTCCGAAATCGAAAACTTTAATAAATTCATCGACGACAGCTTCGATTTTTCCGAGCCGTGCTACGATATATGTATCGCTTATACGGCGTATACCGTTTTGAAAAAAGGCGTGCTTGCGGTGGGCTTCGAGGATTATGAGGCGTGTGCGAGCTTGCTGAGCCGTTGCTGCCAGTCACTTGCGGTGGCTCTTTCGGAAAAGCTTTGCTCGCAGTGTTCCGAGGTAGGAACTCTGCCTCTGAATTATCTGTTGCGTGTGCTTGCGACTGTTTGCTCACCGTATCGTTGCGTAAGTTCCGTCCACCGTGAAAATATAAGAGCGAGCGTCGCACAGTGCGTGCTTATGGCACTTATACGTAAAAACGGCGACAGAGAGGCGTTTAACAGATTCTATAACGATTTGAGAAATATCACGGGTAAGGTCGGATTTTCGCTTTCCGGCGAGCTTATGAACGAGGTCAATCGTAAAAAACTTACGGCTATACTCGGCTACGATCCGTGCGAATGGAAAGCGGAAATTGCTCTTACGCAAATGCTCGAGTACCTCGGGGAAAGCAAAAAGGAATACGAACCGCTGAGTGCCGATTCACCCTTCGGCAGGTTCATATGCGATATCGTTTCGGCGGGAAAGAAAAACGGAACCTCGCTTTCGTTGGCACTTTGTGCGATAAAACGCCTCGGCGTAAATAATGTCCTGCTTTCCTCGGCTTACTCTCGTTGCGTTTCATCGCTTGAGGACGGAGAAAACGACGAAGAAAACGTAAAGGAACTTCGTCGTTGCTTTGCGGAAATATGTGCGAATACATGCTTTGATTGCAGACGCGAAGTGTACGACTACTTTGTTCGCCTCGAGGACTACGCCACACTTTACGCCGTTTTCGATAGAATAATGAGAACGGCGGATGTGGAGATCTGCTTGAAGCTGTTCGGCGAAATGTGCGATAATTATTTCTCGATAATAGAAGATTACAGCGACGAATATTTCATTTCGGCAACCGAGCTTTTCTATGGAATAGCGAAAAATAACGGTAGAGTATATACGGCACAGGCAGTGGACGAAATATTTTCGGCTGTAAGCGAAAAAGGCGTGATAACGCCGTCGTGCGACGAATACATAACGAATATTTCGCTGAGAATACCGCTTGCCTGCCCCGAAAACGGCGACAGAACCGTATTGAACGAGCTTGTTCGCTACGTTACGCAGGTCAAGGAGGAAAAGGTGTCGGGAAGATTGCTCGCACTCGTCTTCGGTATTGAATGCGAAAAGATAGATAATATAGAGGAATATTATAAAGTAAAAGAAACTCTTAAGACGCTTACCGAAAGTGAAAAAGTCGTGCTTTTGGGCTGTGATGAATACGAATGGCGTGATTATTTCAATTGGATATTGCCGATATTTACGGAACTGATGCTCGACAGCAGGGAGATATCGTTTGTACGCTCGTGCCTGATAACCACACCGGAGCAGAAAGCGGAGTTTTGCCGTACATTCGCGAAGGAATGTATAAGACAGGGACGCGACGGTGATTATACCTGTATGTGTAAATTCTTGACGTTCCTGTTTGAAGAAGGCGAGGATTGCGAGAGGGAAGCGGTTGCCGCAATGCTGAAAAAGCTGAATTCCAAACGCCTTGACGCACTTTGTGCGAGTGCGGAGGAATGCTTCGGCTCCGAACCCATCATGCTCGACAGTTTCAATGCACTGCTGTCGATGCCCGTTAAAAAATCGGGACTGTTCGGTTCTTTATTCAAGAAAAAGTGAGCTGCGACTTTGCGGCAAACGACGGGGTAAGCCCGATATCGAAAGGTGAAATATGAAAAAGCTGCTTGCGGTTGACGGTAACAGTATACTGAACAGAGCGTATTACGGGATAAGACCGCTTACTACGAACGACGGCTTGTATACTCACGCCGTTTACGGACTCGTCAATATAATAAATTCGCACGTTGAGCATTTGCGTCCGGATTACCGTGTCGTCGCTTTCGACATGAAAGCCCCGACCTTCAGACATAAAATGTACGACGCCTATAAGGCAAACCGCAAGGGTATGCCCGAGGAACTCGCCATGCAGCTGCCGTATGCGAAAAAAGCGTTGAAATATATGGGTTTTACCGTACTTGAAAAAGAGGGCTGGGAAGCCGACGATATATTGGGTACTCTTTCGGCGATAGCGGAAGAAAACAATGCGGAAGCATACATATTGACCGGCGACCGCGACAGCTTGCAGCTTGTAAGCGAAAATACGTGCGTTTTGCTTGCGACAACCGGCGAAACAGTGCTTTACGACGAACGTAAATTCTTCGAAAAATACGGAACGACCCCGCCGCATCTCGTCGATATCAAAGCCCTTATGGGCGATAGCTCCGATAATATTCCCGGCGTCAGCGGAATAGGCGAAAAGAGTGCGTTGAAATTGATTTCTCAATACGGCTCGCTCGACGGCGTGTACGATGAGCTTGAACAAAAGCCGCTCGGAAAATCGGTCATGAGTAAGCTGATCGCAGGCAAGGACAATGCCTATATGTCGTATGAGCTGGCAAGAATAGACAAAAACGTGCCGATATCGAGAACGATTGACGATTACGAATATAACGGAATCGATGAAAAAGAGTTGTTCAAACTTTTCAAGTATCTGCAATTCGGTGCGTTGATAAAAAAATTCGGACTGAACGAAGAAAAAGAAAAGCTCTCCGTGCCGACGTTTTGCGAAACGAGTATTACGGCGATCGATAAGAATAAATGCTATTCGATATTCGATGACGATGAAAAAGTGTATCTGTATGACGGAAAAAACGGCTTCAAGCTCGATGCCGAACAAAAAAATATCGCTTACGGAGAATTAAAACTGATATGCGAAAATTCAAAACGAATATTCGCTTGTAACGATAATGCAAATATCGTTTTCGACGTGACACTTGCCGGCTACGTGCTTGATTCCTCATCGTCCGACTATTCGCTGTCGCACCTTGCGTTGAGTTACCTCGGCTCGGGTGAACCGAAAAACGCCGAGGAAAAAACGGCGTGCATTTACGAATTGTATGAAAAATTAAACGAATCGCTCAAAGAACAAAAAACCGACGTACTGTATTATAACGTCGAATTGCCTCTGTCGGCTGTTCTCGCCGATATGGAAAAATGCGGATTTAAGGTCGATACGCACGGACTTGAGGAGTTTGGCAAAACGCTCGACGAAAATGTAAACGTCCTTACGGAACGGATATACGCAATGTGCGGCGGCGAATTTAATATAAATTCACCGAAACAGCTCGGCGAGGTGTTGTTTGAACAGTTGGGATTGCCCGCACGAAAAAAAACGAAAACCGGATATTCGACGAACGCCGAAGTGTTGGAAGAACTTCGCCCGTATCACCCCGTGATAGACGAGATACTCGAGTACAGAAACTTGACGAAGCTTAAAAGCACTTACGTGGACGGCTTGCTTAAAGCGGCGGACGAGAACGGAATAGTCCGCACGAGCTTTAATCAAACGGTGACGGCAACCGGCAGACTTTCATCTACCGAGCCTAATCTTCAAAATATCCCCGTGCGAACGGAGCAGGGAAAAATATTGAGAAAATATTTCGTGCCGAAAAAAGACGGCTGCGTATTGATAGATTCCGACTATTCGCAGATCGAGCTGAGATTGCTTGCGGCAATCTCCGGTGACGAAAGTATGATAAACGCCTTTGAAAAAGGTGCCGATATCCATACCGAAACGGCATCGCAGGTGTTCGGTGTCCCCGCCGAAAGCGTTACGCCCGAAATGCGTAAAAAAGCTAAAGCGGTAAGCTTCGGAATAGTGTACGGTATTTCCGATTTTTCTCTGGCAAAGGATATCGGTACAAGCCGTGCGGCGGCAAAAAAATATATCGAAAGCTACCTCAATAAGTACCCCGGCGTTTCCGAATACCTCGAAAACATAAAAAAAGAGGGACGGCAAAACGGATACGTAAAGACGTTGCTCGGCAGACGCAGATATATCCCGGAGTTGTCAAGCTCAAAGAAAAATATCCAAGCGTTCGGTGAAAGGGTGGCGATGAACAGCCCAATCCAAGGAACTGCGGCGGACATTATTAAGATCGCAATGATAAATACGCATAAAGCCCTTGTCGAACACGGCTACGACGCACATTTGATATTGCAGGTGCATGATGAGCTGATGATAGAAGCGAGAAAAGAGGATTCGCAGGCTGTAATGCGACTGTTGCAAACGGAAATGGAAAATGCGATCGAATTGCCGATAAAACTCAGCGTCGAAATATCGTGTGCGGATAATTGGTACGATTGCAAGTGATTGCAGTAAGGAGGATTATGAAAAAGATTTTCGGTTCGATCACGCTCTTGCTTCTTTTGACGATAGCCCTTCAGTCGCTTTGTGCTTGCTCTGCGGGTCGGGACGAGGAAATAAAGAGCGTGAGCTACGTTGATGAGGAATATCATTTCACGCTGAAATACCCGTCAAACTTTTCAAAACCGAATAAAGAGGAGCTTGACGAGGACGGCGACGAGGCGATGTATACATTGACCTCAGGCGATGAAAAAATAACGCTTTCATGCATGTTCAATACCGAGGACAGCTTCTATGATTATATAAACGCCTATACCAATAAGAATAAATATAATAAGAATAATATAACCTTTAAAAACGCTTCATCACTTGTGCTTGATTGCCGTGAAGAAAAAAAACCGACATATTATATCATCTCGGCAACGAAAAGAATGATCTATACGCTTGAATATGCACTCGTCGGCGAAGCCACGGAAGCGTATAATAAAAAATGCGAATTGCTCGACTTCGAGTTCTCACTTTACGCCAATGTACCTAAGGATAACGATTCGTTGTCCGATCCCGTTACATTGAATAACGGAGCTTTTGACATAAGAATACCCGCCAATTGTACATATACACTGACACCCGCACTTGATGAGATCCCGTATAAAACGGTCGAAGTCGAGGAAGAAACGGACGGAGAAAAGTACAAAAAGGAAATTCAGATCGTCGATACCGATAAATATAACGGCATTTTCGCTTACACCGATATGTACGCCGTGTATACAGGCTCGTATACGGAACAAAACGCCGTTGCCGCACGGAGCGAGGTGCAGAATAATTCAATCGAATTTGACGCACAACGCATTGCCGAATTGCTCGGCGGTAAAATTACTGCGTGCGAAGCGTCCGACAGTGGCGAGGTGCGTGAAAATAACGAAAAAACTTACGTCATATTTAATTTTAAGTGCAAATTCGGAAAAACCGATTGTACCGGAACGTATATGATAGGATATGCCGAAAACGGCAGTTGCTTCGAATATGCGTACCTGAAAAAGCCGAAAACACCGACGGGAGAGGCTCAACAACTCTATGATATGCTTGCGTCGGCGGATTTTCCCGAAAATAAATAACGGAACGGAGAAATTATGAAAAAGATCGCCGTCATTATTTCTATGCTCGTCTTGCTCGTGCTGTCCGCAAATGCGGCAGGTGAGGGAGGCGAAAAAATCAGTATTACATTGCCATATGCAACCGCCCCTATTACCGTTGACGGGAAAGCGGACGATAACGAGTGGAATCTTTCCGCATCTGTCAAACTTGATAAGGAAAATACAGGTACGTGGGGAAATATGAGCGAGGAAGAACATATAACCCCCGTTGAGGCGTATTTCATGTGGAACGATAACGGCTTGTATGTCTATGCGGATATCACCGATAATGACCCGGACTTCGGCACAAAAAAAGATTGCTTTGAATTTTCGTTAAATCCCGGCGGACTTATTCCCGCCGATGACCCGCTTGAGGGAATGTTCTTTATGTGCTGGCCCGATGCACCCGACGGAGAAAATACGGGAAAAGTCACGGTGACACGCCATAATATAGATTACGAATCGAAAAGCGGATTTAAGTCGGATATCGAAGCTCGGTATACGATCACCGAAAAAGGCTGGCAAATGGAAGCCGTCGTTCCGTGGGAATATATTTGTCCCGCCGAGCGTGTCGTCGGAAGCGGTAACAGAACGTCGAAAACAGGCGTGCTTAGTAAATTCGACAGGGACGGCGACGGAGCGTATCTGACGGCAACGGTGTGTTACTTGAACGGCGTGAGCGGAGAGAAAAACTACAGAGCCGTATATCGCACGGCAACCGGACTTGAAGCCGGAAATTTTTCCACCTCGTCGTATAATGTATATATGACACTCGGCGAAAGAAAAGAAAGCAGCGAAACGACATCGGTAAAACAAGATACGATGCCCGATACCGACATCAAAACGACTGCCGACGAAAAAAACGATAAATCTAATACGGCAACCGCCGTGATAATAGTTGCCTGCACGGCGATCGTGATCGGCGGCACGGCGTTCATGATAATTTACTCGAAGAAAAAATAATATTTTTTCCGAATACTGTAAAATGTCGCAAAATGACGAATAAAACAATAAAAAAACACGGAAAAGCTAAAAATCAAGTATATATTTCACCTAATTCACTTGACAAATTCATAAAAGTTATGTATAATGTATAGTATCAAATGAGCGGTTCGGATTTGCCGACCGACAAAAAAGAAAATTTCAGAGGAGTGATTGTAATGAAAAAGTTACTTTCCGCAATCATGGTAATGGCTATGGTTGCAACACTTTTCATTCCTACGGTAAGTGCTGCCGACGAGAGAATGTTCGTCAACGTTCGTAAAATTGGCGACGGACAGATCGTTATCGACGGTAACGTTACGGCTGCCGAATGGGATGAAACCAACAAGATTACGCTTTCTATGAAAGAGGGTTCTTCGCCTATGATGACAAGCTGGGTAGGCGAAAACAAGGATTTTCTTGATATAGAATTCTATTATTGCTGGAGTGATGCCGGCATTTACATGGCGGCAAAGATCAACGATAACTGTCTTAAAGCAGCTGCGGATGCTACATCCATCGATAGAACTACCGACCATTTCCAGATTTCGTTCAACCCCGCCGGAATAATCGATGATAAGTATGAAGGAATGTTCTTCAGTTTTCTTCCCGTTGAAATGGCTGAGGGTGAAACCGTGGGTACGGTCAAGGCTTTAAGACATAATATAACAGGCGGTAGAGGTGCGGAGGACGATCAACCTACACTTATCGAAGCCAGCGATGAAACATACGAAGCTAAATATACGCTTACCGCCAATGGTTGGCAGCTCGAAATGCTTCTTCCTTGGAAGTATGTAGCGGCAGATAGCCGTACTTGGGAACTTGAGTACGTTGACGATATGGACTGCAATAACGTTCTTTTGACGAACTTTGATCCTAACGATACGAACCGTAAGCGTGCGTATGCCGATGTACTTATTGCTTTTGTTGATTATGATGAGGCAGGCATATCGGTTGCCGCAGGCTCATTCCTTACAAACAATAAAGATAACTGGCATGTTGATAATTATGGTATTAGACTGAAGTTCAGAAACACCGACGAAGTTAACGCTACCGATACCGAAGTTCAGTCGTGGACGAGAACCGACGAGGGTGTTAAACTTAACGAATATGGCACGCTTCCCGGCGGACAAACAGAGGATACGGGTGATATTCCCGAAGGCAATGAAGGCAATGAAACCTCCACCGATGAATCCGGGGATGCAAATACAGATACCGCTGCTGCAGGCACGACTGCTGACGGAACTGTTGCAACGACCGACGGTGAGAACAACGGCAAGAAAGATGGCAACGATATCAATATCGGAGTTATTATTGCTATAGTTGCTGCTGTAGTTGTGATCGGCGGTGTAGTAGCTGTTGTAGTTGTTAAGAAAAAGAAGAACTGATTCTTAAACATATGAAAAAATAAAATGAGCGAATATTCGCTCATTTTATTTTTTTATGCAAATCCTTTTCCTAAGCCCTCTCATTTACTTGTTCCTCAAGCCTTCACCTTGAGGGAAAAGGAATCGTACGAAGTCCACCCTGTTCCGAGTTCGCCTTTTAAGGGAATAGAGATCGTATGTAGTCCCCCCATTCTATAAGCCCTCCCATTGAGGGAAAGGAGGACCGTGACTTGTCACGCTGGACGATGCGAGAGAGGCTGTACAAACTAACTCAGTAAATGTAGTGCGATAACGCTCGCACCCGTCAGCCGGATCGGCTACTATCTTCTCGCGGAGAAAGACTGCGAAAGAGTGAACTGCGGCTGCTCCCGTTAAGGAAAGACTTTTTGATGGCGTGGAATAAAGCACAAAAAAGAAAAAACACTCAAACGAGTGTTTTTTGGAGCTGCTAATCAGAGTCGAACTGATGACCTCATCCTTACCAAGGATGTGCTCTGCCAGCTGAGCCATAGCAGCTTACCCATTCATTATAACAGAAGAAATGTGTTTTGTCAATACCTAAAAGCAAATATTTTTTGTTTTTTTGCATTTTGCTGTTGACGCAAGAAATTTTAGTTAAAAAAGCACCTGCTATGCAAGTGCTTTTGGCAGGGGCACAAAGACTCGAACTCTGGACACGTGGTTTTGGAGACCACTGCTCTACCAACTGAGCTATACCCCTAAGTAAAATAGAAATTATACGCATTGCGAATAATTTCTATTCGGTATGGTGGGCCTTCAGGGACTCGAACCCCGGACCGACCGGTTATGAGCCGGTTGCT
>CAZCJU010000003.1:0-70059 GCA_964498965.1 uncultured Lachnospiraceae bacterium | reverse complement strand
TCTTAACGTAATGCAATATATCGCTTACGCACAGAGAGGTGAGTACGAAAAGTGTGCGGAAGAGTCGTTTGACTGCGTAATGTGCGGAGTATGCGCCTCACGTTGCCCCGCAGGCATCTCGCATCCTCAGGTGGCAATGCTCGCACGTCGTCTGAACGGAAAATATCTTGCTCCCGGTTGCGGTCACCTCGAGGATCGTGTCAAGGAGATCAAGGACGGAAGCTTCACCGAGCTTATAGAAGCACTTATGCAAAAGCCGATTGAAGAAATGAAAGAGCTGTATAACAACAGAGAAATCGAGAAGTGAGGTAACGCAGATGTATCCCGAAAATTACAATGATTCGATAAGCAAGCTTGAACAGGTAAGAGCTGATAACATCGCCCTGACACCACGCCGCATGACGGCACAGGAAAAAGAGGATCTGTTGTCAACATATCACCCCGATTACAACAAAGACCAGTTCGAAGAGCTTAAAATAGGTCCGAATAAGGGTGAAAAAGTTCCCGTAGAGCTTGCCGAAATGCTTCAGGCACACAGCAGGATCAAGGCATCCGACGTTGACCTCGAAGATCCCGAATACGACGTTGATGTTCTCATAATCGGCGGCGGCGGTGCGGGTGCTTCGGCGGCTATAGAGGCAGACGAGGCGGGTGCAAAGGTAATGATCGTTACAAAGCTCCGTATCGGCGACGCAAACACGATGATGGCGGAAGGCGGTATTCAGGCGGCGGATAAGCCCAACGATTCTCCCGCTATCCACTTCGTAGATGCTTTCGGCGGCGGTCACTTTGCCGCAAAGAGAGAGCTGCTTTCCAAGCTCGTGTGCGACGCTCCCGAGGCTATTCAGTGGCTGAGCGGACTCGGCGTAGAGTTCGATAAGGAAGCAGACGGAACGATGGTAACTACGCACGGCGGCGGAACGAGCCGCAAGCGTATGCACGCCGCAAAGGACTATTCGGGTGCCGAAATAATGAGAACTCTCCGCGATGAGGTCCTTAACAGAGGTATTCCCGTAGTTGATTTCACCTCTGCAATAGAGCTTATACTCGACGACAAGGGCAACGCCGCGGGTGCGGTCTTGATGAACATGGAAACGGGCGAGCTTATGACGGCAAAAGCCAAGACCGTGATCATCGCCACGGGCGGTGCGGGCAGAATGCACTATCAGGGCTTTCCCACCTCAAACCACTACGGTGCGACAGCCGACGGACTTGTACTCGGCTACAGAGCCGGTGCGAAACTGCTTTACGCAGATACCTTGCAGTACCACCCGACCGGTGCGGCATATCCTCAGCAGATATTCGGTGCATTGGTAACGGAAAAAGTTCGTTCGCTCGGTGCTAAGCTCGTAAACCGCGACGGCGAGGTGTTTGTTCACCCGCTCGAAACACGTGACGTAGTTGCGGCGGCGATTATCAGAGAATGCGGCGAAAGAGGTAAGGGCGTGCAGACCGGCGACGGCTTGGGCGTATGGCTCGATACACCTATGATAGAAAAAATAGGCGGTGAGGGTACGATCGAAAAGCGTATCCCCGCAATGATGCGTATGTTCGGTCAGTACGGTGTTGATATAAGAAAAGAGCCTATCCTCGTATATCCCACGCTTCACTACCAGAACGGCGGCCTTGATATAAACGTAAACGGCGAAACAACAAACATAAAGAACCTGTTTGTTGCCGGTGAGGCAGTCGGAGGTATTCACGGACGTAACCGTCTTATGGGCAACTCCCTGCTCGATATCATCGTATTCGGTCGTAACGCAGGTCAAAACGCCGCTAAAACGGCACGCGATGTAAACGTCGGCACACTCACACTCGATCACGTCGCAAAATTCGAGAAAGAAATTTCCGATGCGGGAATCGTCAGCGATAAGGTATCTCCGAAGCTTCTTCCCGATTACAGAAGAAAATAAGGAGAAAGCATAATGAGTTTATTTGGCGGTGTAATTTCCATAAGTAATATATGGACACTGATATTCGTTGTGTTTGCCGTTCTCCTGGTCGGATACGCACTCGGCAGAATAACGATAAAAGGCGTTTCGCTCGGCGACGCAGGCGTGTTTATAATAGCACTTCTTTGCGGAGCGTTGTTCTTCAGCGTTGTAAACGTTGACAAAACAGGCAAACTCGTAACCTCCGAAGAGCAGGCGACGGCTAAAGCCGAGTACGAAAAAGCACTTGAAGCGTACAATGCGGCTGTTGCGGCAAGCCCGGACGGCAAAGTCGACATGGAAAAACCCACAGAACCTTCGTATTCCGATGTTCTCTCGTTTTCCGGCTCGTCAAACAAAGAAAAGCCCTACGACTTCGATTCCGGTCTTTCGCTTGTTGAAAACCTCGGTCTGATACTGTTTGTAACGGCTGTCGGATTTATCGCAGGACCTAAGTTTTTCGGAAATTTCAAGAAAAACTTCAAATCCTACGTACTTCTCGGCTTCATAATCATCTTGGCGGGCGGCATCGCCGCCGCAGGCTGTATAGGCCTCGGCGAGGTGATAGGCTACGGCGGCTCGATACAGGAGCAGGACGGATTTGTGGCTATGATAGTCGGACTTCTCTCCGGTGCATTGACCTCTACCCCCGCATTTTCCGCCGCAAAGGCGACGGTTGCAGATGAATATACGGCTCTCGTTTCCGTAGGACACGGCATAGCTTATATCTACGGTGTTATCGGTGTCGTTCTGTTCGTTCAGCTCATACCTAAGCTCACAAAAGCCGATATGGCAGCCGAGCGTGCAAAGCTCGTTATCAAAGAGGACGGCGAAAAGAAAGTTTATAAAGGCAAGCTGTTTGAAATAGACCACATGGGCATTGCGGCGTTCTCACTTGCCGCAATAATCGGAACACTTATCGGTCAGATAAAAATTCCGCTTTCCTCACAGGGACTTAGCGGAACGTGCTTCTCACTCACGACTACGGGTGGCTGTCTGCTGACAAGCCTTGTTATAGGTCACTTCGGTCATTTCGGCCCCGTTAAGGTAATGCCTAACGAAAATACACTTAAGCTCTTCCGTGAGCTTGGCCTTGTGTTCTTCCTCGTTGGTGCGGGTATCCCCGGCGGTGCGGCATTCGTTGAAAACTTCGATGCAATGTATTTTGTATACGGAATCATAATGACAACATTCCCGATGATAATCGGATTCCTGTTTGCAAAATACGTTTTGAAGCTCAGCCTGCTCAATAACCTCGGTTCGATAACGGGCGGTATGACATCGACTCCCGCACTCGGAACGCTTATCAACGTTGCCGGCACGGAGGACGTTGCATCCGCATATGCGGCAACATACCCCATAGCACTCATTGCGGTTGTGCTTGTATCGCAATTCATAATAATCCTGTTCTGAACAGCCTAATACAAAATAAAAAAACGGCTCGGTTGAAAAACCGAGCTGTTTTTTAACGGAGAAAAACACACAGCGGCACGGAAGCCTTTCCGTACCGCTGTCGGGTAATACCGAAATTATTTGATCTGTTCCTTTGTCTTTGCGGCCTTGCCCACTCTGTCACGGAGATAAAACAACTTTGCACGTCTTACCTTACCGTGCCTTACGGTTTCGACCTTTTCTACGTTGGGAGAGTGAATGGGGAATGTCTTTTCAACGCCTACACCGTATGCGATTCTGCGAACGGTGAAAGTTTCGGAAATTCCGCCGCCTCTCTTGGCGATAACGGTTCCTTCAAAAATCTGTGTTCTTGTGCGAGTGCCTTCAACGATTCTGTTGTATACACGAACAGTATCTCCGACCTCGGCTACGGGCAGCTCTTTCTTCAGCTGCTCCTCTGTAAAAGCTTTAAGTAAATCCATGTTTCAGGACCTCCCGAATATATGATCTCCGAACATTCTTGCACAGAGCGCAGCGGACTGTTCTGACGGTTGCCTCACCCATCAGTCATCAGTCATCAGTCGGACGGGCGACACAGCAAGTAGATTTTATCACAAAAAACCGAAAAGTCAATAAATAAATAAGAATATTAACGCAATATTTACATTTTGCCCTATAGTGACGATCACTCTATTGTACGAATGTTGATGCTCTCATATGTGTCCGAATATACGAGCTGTTGATCGGTTGTGCATTTTTGTATTGCCATGCGGAACATATGCTCTTGATACAGCTCGGTAAACTCGTCTGAAAGATTTTCTTCGATGTATTCATCGTCAAAGCTCAGTCTTTTAACTATCATATACCCGATCGGCGTGGATATTATTCCGCTCGTTTCGCCCTCCTTGAGCGAGCAGGCAGTACTGTAATAGTATTCGTCGTAATCTCCGTCACCGAAATACGCACCCATGTCGAGCGAGCTTGTCGTGGTATCGTCGCTGTATTTCTTTTTAAGCTCGTTAAAGTCCTCTCCGTCGTCGAGCTTTTGCTTGATCGTTTTTATGATCGTTTCGTTCTCGTTCAGATCGTCGCCCCTGTCGCTCGATATCAATATGCGGTCGGCGTATATCAGATATTTGTCTATAAACCGCCGAACAGGCTCCTCGCCGGAATCGATGATGTAATTCGATTTTTCCGAGGTCAGATAGTCGAACAGACTGAGCCGCAGGTAATATCGCCTCGCCACCGTTAGGTTCACTTCGTCGGTCAAATATGCCATCTCAAGGTATTTGTGATACTCGTCCTCGTTTTCAAACGTGTCCTTTTTGTAGTTTATCAGATCGTTTATTTCCGCAAGCTCCTCATCGGAAAGTGAAATCCCGTATGATGCGGCACACGTTTCTATTGCAAAAGCGTTTCTGAGCGAGGTCAACGCATCCTCCTTTACCTTGTCCGCAAGCTCTGCGTCCGCCGTGTTCCAGTATTCGTCATATCCCAGATCGTAAGCGTATTTCGCCATTTGGAAATAATATCTGTACTCGGCATAGGATATTTCCGTGCCGTTTATCGACAGCGGGGATATGTAGTCGGCGTATGTGTTGAATGTATACACCTCCGTACCTGCCTCACCCGACGAATCCTCGGCATCGGGATCGCAGCTCGTGAACATACCGCAGATGACGAAAACACAAAGAAATACCGAAATTATTTTTTTGATCTTCATTTGAGTTCTCCTTTGCAAACAGAAAATCAAACTAATGCATTGCCTTGCGGAAGCATTGAATGTATCGACGAACGATGTCAAAGCTTCGATTTGTACCATATGGCATTTTCCCCTCGTTGCCTGAACGCAAGTGAGGCACAAACGGCGATACACCTGTATTCTATCATAACAACACCCGCTTGTCAATAACATTTCGGTAATGTTGACCGATTTTTTGCCGGATCTTCACAAATATCTCTCGTAAATATTCGAGTCCTTATGCTTACAACGTCATACCCCCGCAACCGTCAATCGTAATCCCTCTCATGTGCATCGCCAATTTCCTCTCATCCACCGCCGTGACAAGTCGCGATCGGCAAATTGTCAGGGCTTAAGCTTGGTGGTGCTGTCGCATGGTCTTATCCGCAAAGCGGAAGGTTTATGCGGAAGAGAGTGAAAAGAGGAGGCGGAGGGTATGAGGCGGAAGCGTAAAAAAGCCTTTCCGTTAAGGAAAGGCTTTTCGGAAAGAGGTTTACGAGCGAGAAGTTCGGTCGTAAAGTGACTTGCAAATCATACCGCCGTATGACGGTTTTCTTTTCGGGCAAATTATTTTTTTGCCCGTATTTTTTTCTATCAGTGGTATCAAAAGCGGGTTTTTGCGTTCGCTGTCCGATCTTAATATACCGCCTGTGACGGTAAGCGGGAAATCGTCGGGAAGCTCGTTTTTCGAATATGCCGCTTTGACGTAATCCGACAAGGCGTCGGCTATGACGGAATATATTTCGAGTGCTTTTTTATCGCCCATATCGGCGGCTTTTTCGACGCATGAGGAGAACGAAGCTATTTCTTTTACAGGTTCTTTTGCCCCGATCGCAGCATAGACGCTTTTTCTGAAGCTTTCGGCGGGGTATTTAAGCAAAAGCATATCGAGCAATACCGTTTTTTCTCCTCTGCCTTCATACGCCGCACACGCCGCTTTTATGCCTTCTCTGCCCATATGATAGCCTGAGCCGTCGTCGCCCAAAAACGCACCGTAGCCGCCTATTATATCGACGGTCGTGCCGTTTTTTATGACGAATGCGTCCGCACCCGTACCCGACAGCAGTACTACGCCGCTGTTGTCGATATCGGCACAGTACAGTGCGAGTGTACCCTCTTCTATCGGTACGGTTCTTTCGCATTTGAGTATTTCACGGCAATATTTGTCGAAAAGCTCTTCGTTGTGCATAAAATACCCGTACACACACTCGATCTTTTCGCCGTTTACGGCTTTTTCGACTTCTTTAAGGCAATTTATTATATTTTCTTCTACGGCATGAGGAGGGAGTGTGCGGCGGTTGCTTCCTCCGTACACCCTTATTTCTTTAAAGACCGTTCCTTTTTCGTCAAAAAGGACACAATCGGTTTTTGTTCCGCCGCAATCGACGGAAAGATACAGCTTCATTTGTTCTCCGTTTTTGTTTATTTTATTCTGCGGTCAATATTTCCGATATGGTGCTTCCGTCTATAAACATCATTACCGCCTGTATTACTTCATAGTCGTCCGCTTTGTTTTCGTCGAAGCTGAGGTATACGCAGTATGCACGCAAACAACCGGGTGTTTTTTCGGGAATATTATATGTTGCCGCATAGCCGGGTGCATCGAATTCCAATTCGAACGCCTGTGTGCTTACGATATTAAAGGAAGCGTCGAGATCTATTGCTTCGGCTTTATCGAAATCGAAATCCTCGTCATATTCCACGCCTATTTTGAATATTTCTTCCGAGAATATTCCGTTGCAGGCGAGATACATTTCTTTTAAATAATTATCCTCGGGATATAATTTACACAAATTTTTACATCTGTCTGCCGAAGTATATTCATCATAGGGATCGCCGTTTACATAGAGAGTATAGCCGCGGTCCGGTATCGTCGTGTCGTCGTTCGGCGTGTCGGTATCGATCTCTTTGTTAAGCTTATTCGGCATATCGAACATTTCTTCGTAAAGCTCGGTATCGCCGTCAAAATCGGTTTCATATATAAACGTCGGCTCGTCAATCGAATTCATGGACGGGGAATAGGTTTCACCCCTCCGAAAGTCAAAATATCTATACAATCCGGCACTGTGATCCGAGTCCGATTCTATGATCAGCCAAACGGCAATACTGCAACCGTCGGAATATATGATGACGAGATCGGCATCGTCCGTACAAAACATATTTTTATTTGTGACGTGTGTCGTTTCCTCGACTGTGTTATCCGGTATTATTTCGTAAGCGGCTTCGCTCATAACATACATTTCGCCGATATCGACAGCTTCTTCCGCAGACCTGTCTTTTGACGTATAATCCGAATAATAGTCAAGAGCTACGGTGTCGATAACTTCCTCAACGGCAGCCGTCGTCGACGGAGTGTCCTCCGGCACGACCTCGTCCTCCGGTACGACATAATAAATTTCGTCGCTTCCTCCGTCCTTTTCGGTGCTTGAAATCAGCTCACGCTCGAGCTTCGCCGTCATCACCTCACGCATTTTTTGCAATTTATCCGCTTCCGCACCGTCAAATATTTCGTATTTCAGCTCGTTGCTTGCGATCAACACCTGATCCTTTTTCAATGCGATGCGATACATTCTTTCCGTAAATTCGGAGAATTCAGAGGAAACTTCATAGGGATCGAACGGAGCGATCGCTATTTCCGTGTCTTGAGAGATACCCCCATCGAGATCTGCTTCAATGTCGGGATCTGCTTCAATGTCGTTTTTGTTCCCGTAAATTCCCGTACCCGGTGCGTTGAGAACTCTGTTATCATCGTTATCATCGCCGGCCGGATCGTTGCCGAACAACGACGGCAAAAGCGTTACCGACGTAACCACAACGGCGAGAGCCGCCGCAGTCGATACTATCAGTCTGTTCCTTGCACGTGCATTCTTTCGCTTCGCTTCCGAACGCATTTTTTCTTTCATTGCGTCCTGCGTCGTTTTTTCGATGACGGCTTCGTCAAATGCGAACATCTCGTTCATCTCGTCGTCGATTCGCTCTTTGTCAAGTCTGAAATCTTCGTTTTTCATTGTTCCACCTCATATTTCAATATGCCGAGTGCCTTTTCGTATTGAGAGTACACGCTGCTTTCGTTCATGCCCATAACGGTCGATATTTCCTTAAACGTAAGTTCGGAATAAATGTGAAGCATTACTATAAGCCGTTTATTTTCGTCGAGCCGAGCGAGCAGTTGCTCTGTGTACAGTCTGCTCTCCGCTTGATCGACGGCATCGTCGTTACCGTTGTCTGCGGCAGGTTCTTCGACCAAAACGAGCCTTTTTCGCTTTTTCAGATTCTCCTTTGTTACGTTTACGGCAACACGAAGTACGAATGCCAAAGGATTTGTTCCGCTTTTGTATTTTTTATACACGGATATCAACCGCAGATACGTGTCATGTGCGTCGTCTTGTGCCTCGCATTTGTTCTTGCTCACCGCATAACATACGGAACAGACCTTTGTGTACGTCATTCGGTAGAGTGAATCGAGTGCTTCTACGCTTTCTCCGCATTCGGCAAGCAATTCGTCAAGCTTTAAAAGTTCGTCTTGTTTCATGCTGCATTGTACTCCTTTACATCTCTTCATACTGTAATGGCTTATAATGAGGTGAATTTTCGGGGTATTTTATTAATTTTTTGTAAACAAATTTGTTGATTGAAATTTTTTCAAGGCGAAACCCTCATCCGTCGATCCTTCGTGTTGCCACCCTCCCCGGGGGAAGGCTTGGGGAGAGAGCAAAAGAGGAGGGCTTTAATTCGATATTATTTTCTTGCGAGTGGGGAGAAGAGGACCATGAACGGCAATATTTCGAGTCTGCCGACTATCATCGCAAAGGACAGCGTCCATTTCGACAGCTCCGAATAAATTGCGAAGCTGCCCGACGGTCCGACGAGGTTAAGACCCGGTCCGACGTTATTCACGCACGTCAATGCGGCTGTGATATTCGTTGTCAGGTCGAAGCCGTCCGCACTTATCACGAGTGTTACGAGTACTATGACGGCGATATAGAGCGAAAAATAGTTTCCGGCTCTTTTCACGGTTTCCTCGTCCACCGCTTCGCCGTCGAGACGTATGACATTGACGGATCTGGGACGTATCATATGTTTTATTTCTCTGAATGCGTTTTTAACGAGTATGATTATTCTCGATATTTTAAGTCCGCCCGCCGTAGAGCCTGCACAGGCACCGACCGCGGTCAGCACGAACAGCACCGTTTTTGACAACTCGCCCCAATTATTATAATCAACGGTGGAATAGCCTGCCGTAGACATTATCGACGCTACCTGAAAAGTGCTGTGACGCAACGTTGTCGATATTGAGCCGTAAAGCCCGTAGATATTGACGGCAATCGTCGCTATGCTTGCCGCCATTACGGCGAAATAGCATCTAAGCTCTTCGTTTTTGAATATATCCTTGGCATGACCTATCAATATCAGGTAATACATATTGAAATTCACACCGAACAGTATCATGAAAACGGCAATGACCCATTCGACGGCGGGATCGTTATATCCGGCGACGGAATTGTTTTTTATCGAAAAGCCGCCCGTACCCGCCGTGGCGAGAGCGTCCACCGTGCTTTCGTACAGGCTTTGACCGCACAAAAGCAGGGCAATTATCATTATCACGGTCAAGGCGATGTATATACCGTAAAGTATTTTAGCCGTCGAACGCAGCTTCGGCGTGAGCTTGCCTTTAGTCGGGCCGGGAACCTCCGCACGCATAAGGTGTATCGCACCGGCGTTTGACGGAAGAATGGCGAGCATAAAGACAAGCACGCCCATACCGCCTATCCAGTGTGTAAAGCTTCGCCAAAACAAAATTCCTTTGGGAAGCGACTCTATATCGGTAAGTATCGTAGCTCCGGTAGTCGTAAACCCGGAGGCGGCTTCGAAAAAACAGTCTGTAAAGGACGGTATCGCCGAAGAAAAATAAAACGGCAACGCACCGAAGAACGACAACAACAACCACGACAGGCAGACGCAGACGAAGCCCTCGGTCGCATAGATCTTCGTGTTTTTCGGCTTTGCGAGCATTGCCGGTACGGCGACGGTCATTAAGCAAACGATCGTTTTCGCAAAAGGGAGCATATCCTCGCCGTATGCGGCGGCGACTGCGGCGGGCAGGGTAAGCAGGCACGCCTCTATCGTAAGGATAATGCCCGACAGGTAGATAAGCATTCTGCGGTTCATTTCAGTATGTCCTTTAACGAGCGAACGCTGCTTCCGGCGGTCACGACGACGACCGTATCTCCGACTTTTATCATATCGCCGCCCGACGGGGTTATCACCCTGTCGTCCCTTACTATACACGCCAGCTTAACGTCTTTTTTGATCGGCAGAGCCTTCAAAGGCACGTCGGTAAGCTCGGAGGATTCGGTGACCGAAAATTCGAGTGCCTCCGCACGGTTATCCATTATTTTATACAACCGTTCCATTTCCGCTCCGTCGGAATTGCACATAGCACGGACGAAACGCAGGATAAAGGCGGCGGTTATGTATTTCGGGGAAATTATGCTCTCTATCCCCGCACGTCGGTAAAAGTCGATATACGCCATTTGATTTATCTTGGTAACGGTTTTATGCACACCTCTCGAGGAAGCGTACATGGAATTTATCGCATTTTCCTCGTCGATGTCGGTCAAAGCG
The DNA here is from genome assembly GCA_964498965.1 of uncultured Lachnospiraceae bacterium. GTDB lineage: Bacteria > Bacillota > Clostridia > Oscillospirales > CAG-272 > CAZCJU01. The sequence goes on along the minus strand of CAZCJU010000003.1, from coordinate 59,370 downwards.
ACGAAGCCGTCCACGGTGTCTATGCCTTCCTCGACGAGCAGCTCGGGATTCGAGCCGTCACCGTTTATTATCGTTGCGTTTTTCAGCTCTCGACACAGTACATCGCATCGTTCCTTGTTTTTTTCGATTATTTTTACGTCGATCCTCGTTTCTTCCAGCAGCTTGGCGAGATAATACGCTATCCTGCCGCCGCCGACGATGATAATATCACGCACACCCTTGCGGTATATGCCGGCGTGCTTGAAAAATTTCGTAACGTCGCTGTCGGACACGGTCACGTTTACCGTGTCGCCGGCACGCAAAACGAAATCGCCGGAGGGAATAAATACGTCCTTGCCACGTGCAACGCCGCAAACGAGGAAGCTGAGCTTTGTTTCTCCCTTAAGCTCGATCAGCGACTTGTCGCAAAGCGGACTTTCGGGCGAAACGGTAAATTCGGCAAGCTCCACGCGACCTCTCGAAAACGTTTCAAGCTTTGTTGCGGATGGAAAGCGGAGCATTCTCGATATCTCCTTTGCCGCCGCAAGCTCGGGATTTATCGACAGCGACAAGCCGAGCGTTTCTTTCATGACGGAAAGCGTTTCGGAATATTCGCGGCTCCTTACACGTGCGGCGGTGTGCTTCGCTCCCAATGCCTTCGACGAGGCACAGCAGAGCAGATTAAGCTCGTCGCTCGCCGTGACGGCAATGACCAGCTCCGCACGCTCCGCTCCCGCAAGGCGGAGCTTCGACATTTCCGCTCCGTTGCCCCAAACGGTCATTATATCAAGCTTGTCCGACAGTTCGTCAAGCACACGCTTTTCCGTGTCAACGGCGGTGACATCGTGTCCCTCCGTTGCCAAATGCTCGCATATTTCGGAGCCGACCTTGCCCGCTCCGATAACGATTATATTCATAGATTTATTTCTTCTTCTTTTTGTAGATTATAGCTCCGATAGCCGCCGCCGCAAGTGCCGCCGCACCCGCCGCCGCAATGCCGACGGCCTTTTTCGATACGTGCTTTCCCCGCTTAAGCTCCGCTGCCTCGCCGTCAAGCGAAAGCGTACCGTCCGGGTCTACCGCATCGAGCAAAAGTCGTGTGTAACGTTCCGCTCCGCTCTGCGTAAGCTCTCCCCGTTCCTCCAGCGTCAGCGGCTCGGTATATATGGACGAGGAAATATCTCCGCCGTGCGATTCGTATATCGATAACGCTTTTTTCAGCTCCGTCGTGTCGCATACGGGTGAGCCGTATACCTCGACCTCACCGAGCTGCAACATACAACCGTCCGTGTCGTTTCCCCGTAAATATGTGCCTTTTATCATGACGTACCGTGCCGTAAGCACGCTTTTCGACGTATGCTCCACGGTCATGCCCTCGGGTACGGGCTTCATTCCCTCTATTGCTACAAATTCTCGCCATGCTCCGCCGTCGGTCGATACGAGGACGGAATAATCCCTCGGATAAAGACCCTTTGCGGTGATGTCCACACGGTCTATCTTGAATTTGTCACCCAGATCTATTATGGCAAATTCCTCGCTGTTCGGCTTGAAATTCCTTTTAGGCTCGGACGAAAAGCCGTTTTCCGCAGTGCCGTCGGTGAGATAACTCACGTTCCAACCCCATTGCAGATAGTCTTTCGAGGTCTGCGAAGAAGCGTAAACGGGCTTGCCCAATGCGATGTTTTCGCCTTTCGAGTACTCCGTGACACCTTTTTCACCGTACAGCTCGTATGAACTTTGAGCCTTGATCGCCCCGTCGGGATCGTGATATACCTCTATCTGCCTCAGCGACGAAACCTGCTTGACTATCGACAGCTTTATGTACCTTGCTTCCGCCTCGTCAAACTGCACCGTGCAAACACTGCGGCTGCCGATCTCGTAACCGCCACACGAGCCGATAATGTCGTAGCTCTTGCCGTCCGTCGATACGGAAACGGCGAAATTTCTCGGGAAAAACAAAGCGTTGCTCCGATATAGGTCGATACGGTCGAATTTTTTTACCGTTTTAAGGTCGATTATTATGTCGCAACATTCGTCGGACGTGCTTCGCCAGCCGCCGTCACCGTCACGAGCCGCTCTCACCCCGTCGTTTAACGAGGAAATGTAATATCCGTTCGAGCCGAGCGAGCTTGTCGCATATATCAAAGCGGAGCGTGCCTTGTTTTCGTTCTCTTCGATCGCCTCGGGAACATCGTATTCTCCCTCCGGCAGCGAAATAAGACAACATCCGCCCGGAGCAAGCCGTATTTCGGCTGTCTGACGATGAAGCTTTAAAGGCTTGAAGCCGCCGTTCGAGCTTAAATAGCTCAAATCCTTTATCCTTTTGTCGAATTTCAGCTTGAGCTTGCATTTGCTCAGAAAATTGTCGTTTACGACCATAAGGTACGAGCCTCGTTTGCCGGAAAGAAACGATAACGTGTAGCTGAGCTTGTCGCACGGCTGAACGAAAAGCGTTTCGGGTATGCTTGCCCTGCCCCATGATGTGCCGTTGCCGTATACCCACAAGCAGTCACAGTCGCCGATATGCTCGCCTAACATATGTATTCTTTCGTTGAGCCGCTTTACCGTATCGTATAAAGGCGTTTTTTTGCCGTCGTGCGTCATTATGCCGTCGGCAAAGCTCTCGTTCGGACGGTTTACGGGCGTGAAGTACGTGAAATACGAAAGCCACTTGAAACCGTATGCGAGTGCTAGATTCGCCGAATATTCGAGCCTGTATGCGTCCGGGGCGGGATAGCCGCCTATAAGACTTACACTTTGCAGATATATTCCCGTTTTTACGCCGTGATCAAGCCCCACACGACGGCAAATATCGAGATTTTCGTAATACGCCTCCCTGTTCATGTGACCTTTTTCAAAACCGAACGGGTACATATCGTATGTCAGAAAATCAACATCGAAGCCGTTTGCGTGACATAACGCACACCAGTCGCGCATCTGCTTTTCGTATGTCTTTTTGTCCGGATATGCGACGTACGGGAAAAAATTGAGATGAAGCGTCTTGTCGGGTGCTTCTTCCTTTATCGCCTTCGCCGCCTTTATGTATACGTTCGGATTTAACGGCTCGTCTTGTAAATAAAAACCGTCTACCGACGGGAACGAAACGTATTTTCTTACCGCCGCCTTTATCTCATCTGCGTTTTTGCCGATGAGCGACGGCCCGAACGAGCCGTCGTGTACCGTCATCGTCATGCCGTGCTTTTCGCAAAGCCGGATCATCTTCTCCTGATTTTCGGGCGTGTGAAGCGTTTCCTCGCCTGCTCCGAGTATGTGATCTATTCCCGCCTCGGCTAAATATCCGTATTGCTCGTCGTTGATGTACTCCTCCGTCGGCGGCCAGTATATCGTTATCGTTATGTTATTGTTTTTCATGTGCTTGCGTGTCCTCCGAAACCGATGCTCAATAGTACCTTACAGAGGCTATGACCTTGCCGAGAACGGCAACGTCCTTTACGATTATGGGTGCCATCGAACTGTTTTCCGGCTGAAGCCGAAAATGCCCGTTCTCTTTATAAAACGTTTTTACCGTCGCCTCGTCGTTTATGAGTGCTACGACTATGTCACCGTTTTCCGCATACGGCGTCATGTCAACCACTATAAGATCGCCGTTGAATATTCCCGCTTCTATCATGCTCTCTCCCTCGACCTTGAGTGCGAATACCTCGTTGTTGCGGTACTTCGGCGGAAGCGAAAATTCAAGATAACCGTCGAAATTTTCTTCGGCAAATACGGGTGAACCCGCCGCTATGCGTCCTATTATCGGTATGCCTCCGTCGGAAACGCCCCCTATACGCAACGTCCTGCTTTTTCCATGTTCCTTACGTATGTAGCCCTTGTCCTCAAGTCGCTGTAAATATACATGCACCGTCGAGGTGCTTCCTATGTTTAATGCCGATTTTATATCCCGCACCGACGGCGAGTAACCCTCGCTCTCTATCGATTTGAATATGTAATCGTATATTTCGCGTTCCGTAGATGTAAGCTTCTCCATCTTGTTGCCCCTTTTTTTGCCGTTCGTATTTTCGGTTAAATGACCCTGATCACGCAATACCGAATATTTGTTCGCCCCCGCTTTTTCGGACGACCGAATATTTGTTCGCCCGAAATTTACATCGCATATGGGACATTGTAATATGTGATACGCTGCTATATGATAACATAAAATCGCCGTTTTGTAAACCCCACCCACATATATTTAATTAATATTTTGAGAACATACGGTAAATTTTGATCCGACCCTCGCAAACTTTTCCGTTTTTACTCACTTACGCAGACCACCTTTCCGTTCCCACGCAAATCTTCGACCCTTTGACTTCTCATACAAGCATTCTCATCACTACTCCTCGTAAGCTTTCCCATCTTATCCCTTCATAAGCCTTGGCATATCATTTATGTCGGCTTATGTCGGCGGCGGTCGTGCTGAATAATTTACATATTTTCGGTTGACAAATTCGATAATTCGGAATATACTCGACTTTGGACGATGTGATGTCGTTGCGAATTTATACTCAAGCGAGGTCTGATGAATATGATGAAATTATTCGAAAAGAAGCATTTTTCGGTGCTGTGTGTCGTCGTTTTACTTATATCGACGGTACTTTCCGCCTGCAAAGTCGTCGATGTTGACACGACACCCGGCACGGACGGAATGAGCGGTGCCGACACAACGGGAGAAGTCGTTACCGTACCGGATTCCGGCGAACTGATATACGAAACGGAGCATTTTAAGATAGACGACAAGATGGTCAGATATTTCATGTATGATATAGCCGATCAGATAGCGGGAACCTCGGCACAGTACATCGAGCTGTACGGCGGCACGCTTGTCGACTACACAAAATCGCTCAAGGATCAGTACATAATGACCGACACGACGTGGTACGAATACTGCTCGGAATATTTGGCTTCGTATCTGAATGAGTATTTAGTGCTTGCGGAGAGTGCGGTAGCCGACGGAAAAACTCTCACGGAAAACGAGGAAAAGCTCATATCCGACTGGTTGGCGAACGATTTCGACGAGAGCAAATTCGCTTCCAAAGTATCAAAGGAAACGGTAGAGGAATGCGTAAAGCTCAAGATGCTCGCAATGAAATATGCCTGTGCGGAGCTTTTCGAACATGAATTCACACTTGACGAGATAAACGCTCAATATAACGAAAACAAAAAGCTGTATTCGCTTACGGATTACAGATATTTCTCCGTAAGCTACGTATCGGAAACGGATGAAAATGCGGAAACCGATGCCGAAACCGACGCAGCCGACGAGGGCGACGACGATGACGACTACGACGACGAGGAAATAACGCTCACCGCGGCTCAGGCGGAGGACATGGCGAAGGCACTTAAGGAATGCAAGAGCGATGCCGAGTTCGAAGCCGTTTTAACGGCTAAAATGCAATTATACTATGCCGATCTGAGCGAGGAAGAAAGGAAAGAAGCGGTAGAGGGAACGCTGGTCACGGGGCAGGGCTACAGCGAGGGCTACGACGAGCTTGACTGGATGTTCGACACAGAGAGGAAAGCGGGCGATGTATACTACGATCACAACGATGAAGAACAGATATACACGGTAATGATGATAGTCGCACCGATGTACGGCGATGAGAGCAGGACCGTGAGCGTGCGTCACATTCTCGTAGTTCCCGACGACGATACGGACGAAGCGGACAAAACGGCAAAGGAAAAAGCAGAGGCGATATATAAAAAATTCACCGACGGCGGCTCGTCTGTCGGCGATTTCAAGGTGCTTGCCATGCTTTATTCCGCCGACGGCGGCTCGTCCATGATGGGCGGTCTGTACGACGGTATCTACGAGGGCGATATGGTCGAGGAATTCGACGAATGGTGCTTCGACACCTCAAGAAGCGTCGGAGATTCGGACATAGTAAAGACAGACTACGGATACCACATAATGTATTTCGACGCACAGGGCTACACAGGTTCGCTTGCTTCGGCAAGGGCTCAGTTGCTTTCCGATAACTACAGCGAGGTTTACGAAGCCGCACAGGAAAAGATCGTGCCGACATATTCAGAGGACAAATTCACGGCAATGGAATTTTAAGCCGATTAAATAAATAATTCCCGCGGGAGAAGCTGCGTGAAAAGCGGCTTCTCCCTTTAATTTTGCGAGCGACCGGATCGATTGAAACCGCAGAAAGACAAAGCCTCGAAATCACAAAAAGCGTTACGTCGAATCATTCGCTTCAAAACTCAAAACGAAAATGATGTTCACGAAAAAGTTTCATTTTCCGCAGAGGCATATTGAAAAGGCTCTTGCGTTTTCGATGACTTTATGCTATACTTGATTTATGCGAAATGTTCCGAATGAGGAACACGGTCGAAGACGAATCGATGCAGATCGAGCCGAAGGATTTTACCGTTCCGAAACGGTTTTCAAGTGAAAGAGTATGACCCGACGGCACGTTCGGATACGCTGACCGAATAAGACGAAAAATTTTAAGGGGATATCCCCTTAGTAGTATGTTACACATACTACTAAACAATCTTATTAACCGAAAATCAGCCGTAGGATACGGCACGAAATCATAAATATTAATTTGGAGGTTATGTCTGATGAAAAAACGAATTCAAAACACAGTACTTGTTTTGTGTATGGTGCTTTCGCTTCTGCCGCTGACACCGATTACGACAACGGCGACAACTACGGCAACAGAAGGATACGCCACCGTTACGCTCGTCAGTCAGTGCGACTGGGGCGATGACTCCGGCTACCAGATGCTGCTGGATTCCACCGCAACCGCCTACGGCATCCGTTTTGGCAGCATAGGCGCACTTGCCATGCGCAAAGACTCCACCGAGGAGGTATATTCCGCCTTTGATTACAAGATTCCCGCAGATGCCGGTTGGACGCGCGATACGGAGGCAGTCGTACGTTACGGCAGTTCGCAGACTATTGAGATTCCGGCGGGCATCTATGATTTCTGCATTACCAATCCGACACCGGGAGATTCGATATGGATTGCCTCTATAAACGGTGATGACGTCGGCCGTGCAGATGATTTTGAATTCAAAGCCGGAATGCATTACACCTTCACAACATCGAAATTCGGGTACTATGACGGCGTAACCTTGACGGTTACGGACCGGCCTGTGATCAGCGGTCTTACGGACGGTAAAACCTACTGCTCGGCACAGATTGTAACAGCTTCGGATGATGACGGTATTGCAAGCGTGACGGTAAACGGCAATCCCGTTACGCTTACAAACGGACAGTTCACCCTGTTGCCTGCTGAGGGTACACAGACCGTTGTTGTTACAGACAAGGCAGGTAATACTACCGAGATTACCGTTACCGTAAACTACGGACATACGGGCGGTACAGCCGACTGCACGCACAAGGCGAAATGCGAAGTCTGCGGCGAGGAATACGGCGAGGTGAACGCAAATAAGCACACCGATGAAAAAGAGTGGACAACAAAGAACGAAACACAGCACGAACAAAAGCGTAAATGCTGCGGTGCGGTAGAGGTTGCTCTCGAAAAACACGAGTGGGAAGACGGCGTTTGCACGGAATGCGGATATGTATGCGTTCACACAGGCGGTACAGCCGATTGCACGCATAAAGCAAAGTGTGAATACTGCGACGAGGAATACGGCGAAGTAAATGCCGATAACCACACCACGCTGAAGCACACCGAAGCAAAAGCGGCAACCGTCGAAACCGAAGGCAATATCGAATATTGGCACTGCGAGGAATGCGGTAAATATTTTGCCGATGCAAACGGCGAAAACGAAATCGCTCTTGCCGATACGGTAGTCGGAAAAGCTCCCGAGGTAATTCCTCCGCAGACCGGCGACAACAGCCGCACGGCACTTTGGATCACACTTTTCTTTGTCAGCGGCGGTGCTTTGGTAGGAACGGCGATTTACGGCAAAAAGAAAAAGCTTTTTGCGAAATAAGCGAATAAAATAATTTATCCCGTCTGTTCTGTTTAGAGCGGACGGGATATTTGCGTTATCCGAACAGTATTTCCGTAGATCCGGAAAACAGGCGAAACATCTTCTTTACGAAATGTACGGAGTTTTTTATTCGGAATAATATCGCATAAAACGGTAAATAATAACTCAGACAAGAATGTCCCCCGCTTCTCGAGCGGTACGTTTCGGTCATAATTCGGTGCGGGATACGATCCGGCTGCCGAATGCACTTGCCGCATAGAGCGACGGGACAAAACCCTTATCGAATAAAAACAATGCTTCGGGAGGAAAAAATTATGAGCAAGCCTCAATTCGGTCCGTGCTGTTCAAAGCATGTCAACTGCAAGCTCGCCGTAGCGGCGGCGATCGTTGCCGCCGCCGTGTTTTGTATGCATTTATGTATTTTCAAATGCCGCAAAAGAAAAAAGAAGAAAGAAAACGGCTGTGACTGCCCGTGTTGACGGCTCGAGCGGATTTTGCTTCGGCATGATCCACAAATTTTACGTCAAAAAACTGTGACATTGCACAAAAATATTTCGAATGGCGAAAAAGGTGTTGCAATTTTATCGAATATGTGTTAAGATATAGTCGTGCCGGTGCGGTTTTTCGCATTTAAGGTCGCAAAAGTGCCGGTACGGAAAAGAGGACCGATATGCTTAACGTATACTTGAAAAGATCGCTTGCCTGTCTGCTGTGCGTCGTTGCGGTTTTAACGGCTCTGCCTTTTATCGAGGCGAGAGGCGAGAACGACGATGCCGCCGCTTTGCCCGTCGGGGAGAGCGACGGCGGCTACATATACGAGGAACTCGGTAAGCAAATGCGCGAAAAAATATTCGATCTTTCGAATTATACGTACGATTCGTCACGTGACGCATATAAGATCATGTTTAATCTTTATGATTACAAGATCCCGACCGAAAATATAAAGACTTTTGCCGATTCGTTCCTTAAGCGTTATACCGAAATATTCTTCCTTAAGCTGTCGTTTTCATACAGCCGCTCGGGAAATTATCTCTACTCTATCTATTTCTTCCTCAACGGCACTCCCGATGAGGTCGAAAAACAGATCGGGGAATTCAATACACGTGCGAATAAGCTCGTCGAGGCGGCAAGCGAGATAGACGGAACGGCGGAACAGGCGTTGTGGGTGCATGACCGTATCGTGCTGAATTGCGGATACGATGCGGCTGTGCTGCTCGGCAACGATCCGGACGACAGCGTGTATACCGCATACGGAGCGTTGTGCGAGGAAAACGCCGTGTGTCAGGGCTATTCGTATCTGTATAAATACATATTGAACCGGCTCGGTATACCGGCAAACGTAGTGCCGAGTACGGAGCTGAACCATTCGTGGAATATAGTCAAAATAGGCTCGTATTGGTATCACGTGGATGTTACATGGGATGACCCGGCGTGGGATATGGTCGGCAGAGTTTATCATAACAATTTTCTGCTGTCCGATGACGGAATAAAAGCGACCTCGACGTCGCATTCGACGTGGGACGAGCTTGGCACGGCTTTGCAGACGACAACGGAATTTCCGACCTCGACCGAGTACGAAGCACGTGCATGGAGAAGCCTGAAATGCCCGATAGAGCATCGCGATGGGGAATGGTACTATTCCTCGGGATACGGCTCGTCGTGTGAAATACTCAGAACCGCCGATATCGATGCGGATACGCCGACGACCGAACGTGTTCTCAAAAAAGCGGCGTATTGGTACGCACCGAGCGGAGGATACTATATGTTCTCGTTCGGTATCGCCGTATACGGAAACACCTTGTATTATAACACCTCGGATGCCGTTTATTCCGTAGACCTCGACGGTGCAAACACTTCGACCGTATATACTTACACAAAACCGTATAATTATATGAACCTTTACGGACTGCGAGTGAAAGACGGCGAGCTGTTTTATTCGCTTTGCGACGACTATTCCGGTGACAGGACCGAAAACCGTGTTCAGATATCGGCAAAAAAACTGTTTTATAACAGATATAAGGACGAAAACGGAATAATTTATACCCTCGATCCGTCATCGTGTACGGCTCGCATCGGAAATACGAGCGGCCTGTCGGGATGCGGAATGAGCAAAAATACAACGGCGGTGAGCCTGCCGGCACGGATAACCTCGAACGGAATAACATACGACGTGTCGGAAATATGCGACGGAGCATTTGCGAATGTAAACGGCGAATTGGAGATCACCTTCGGCGGCGATGAACCGAAGGCTTCGGAAAGATCGTTCTCCGGCAGTAACGTGACGGTGTATTACGATTCGTCAAGCTCAAAATGGAACGTGTCGGACGGAAAATGGTACGGTACTTCGGCGATCGATACGGCACCGAAAAAGATAAACCGAGATCCCAACGGCGACGGGACCACCGACCTTAAGGACGTGCTTATGCTCGACGCTTATGTGAACGGTAAACTTAATGCCGATCTGTCGGATTGCGATATTAACGAAGACGGCAGGATCGATGTTTACGACGTAATAGCACTCGCAAACGACCTCGCACAACACAATTGATCTTCTCCTTACCCCCTCCTTCATAACCGTCTGCCCTATAACTTAAAAGCCTCCCCCGAACTCACTCGTAAAGGGAGGCTTTTTCTCTACCGTCCGTCCGCTTCACCGATACATTCCCTCACTCTCGTTAACCTTTATCTTTCCTCCCCTCATAAAGCCGTCCCTTTCGGAGAAGGCGGCAGTATCAGCCTCCTCTCCCGTAGCCTTCCCTTAAGGAGGAAGGCTTGGACTTGAGAGAGTGCAAGCTACGGTCCGTTCTCTGAAGCGGAGGGCTTGCGATGGAACAGAGCGGGGAAGATTCGGAAGATAGGGTTAAGCTTTGCGTGACCGGCGAAATATCAAGGCTTGCGAGAGAGGTGCGTTGTTTTTTGCAAAGGCGTTGTTTTTTCGGTATTTACGAGCGGTATTTACGAAAAATGTATTGACAAAAGCACCGAAAATGTGCGATAATATATGTATTTACAGGAGGCGAAAAATGAGCGATATCAATATAGCACTGATAGAACCCGAAATTCCGCAAAACACCGGAAACATAGCCAGGACGTGTGCCGCGACGGGTGCGGCTCTGCATTTGGTCAAGCCGCTCGGCTTTCAAATAGACGACAAAAAGCTGAAGCGTGCGGGACTTGACTACTGGCACGCTCTCGACATCACGTACTACGATTCTCTCGACGCTTTCATGGAAATAAACAAAAACGAGTCGATGTTTTTTTACTCCACAAAGGCGAAACGTCGGCACACGGACGTTATGTACCCGAAAAGAGTTTTCCTCGTTTTCGGCAAAGAAAGTGCGGGATTGCCCGAGGAGCTGCTCAAGCAACACGAGAGTTCCTGCGTCCGCATACCGATGCGTGACGGCTTGCGAAGCTTAAACCTCTCGAATTCCGCCGCCGTCGGCATATACGAGGCTCTCAGACAGCGTGATTTTTGCGGAATGCTCACCGAAGGCAAATTGCACCGCCTCGAATGGTAGACAAGGTTTCAAAAATCACTTTTCATAGTTAATATCAAGTTCACATATGTTTGATAAAATAAATATGACTGTGAAAGCAAATATGAAAGCAGAAAAATGTTAAAAATAGGTAATGCCGAATTTAAACACGGTGTAATGCTGGCTCCCATGGCGGGCGTCACCGATTCAACAATGCGTATGCTCTGTGCGGAGAGCGGTGCGGAGCTTACCGTGACCGAAATGGTTTCCGCCGCTGCCGTTTACTACGGCGACAAAAAGACGGCGGCACTCGCAGACATACAAAGCGAGCTATGCCCGTGCGGCATACAGCTGTTCGGCTCGGATCCCGACAAACTTGCCTACGCCGTACAGGCGTTATCCCAAACGGACAGACTGCCTTTGTTTTTCGACATAAATATGGGCTGTCCGGTCAAAAAGATAGTGTCGAACGGCGAGGGATCGGCACTCATGGACAATATACCGCTTGCCGCACGGCTCGTAGAAGCGGCGGTCAAGGTATCCCCCGTACCGGTGACGGTGAAAATGAGGACAGGCAGAGACAGCGAGCATTTGACCGCACCCGAGCTGGCATATGCCGTTTGGCAATCGGGTGCCTCGATGGTATGCGTACACGGCAGGACGAGAAAGCAATTATATGCTCCCGACTGTGTGGAATACGAAACGGTCGCCGAGATAAAAAGCAAGCTCGGGATCCCCGTCATAGCCAACGGCGACATCACCTGCGGACAAGAGGTCGAGCGGGTGCTTGAATACACGAAATGCGACGGGGTGGCAATAGGGCGTGCTGCGTTCGGCTCACCATGCGTTTTCGAAGAAATAATTTCGTATCTCGACAAAAAGCCGTACACACCGCCCGACGGCCGAAAAAAGATCCTTTCGGCGAAAAGGCATGTACAGCTTGCGGTCGAAAAAAAAGGTCATATCGGTCTGCTTGAGGTAAGAAAGCACCTTTGCCGATATCTTAAAGGCGTTGACGGTGCGACGGAGGCACGAGTTGCGATAAACGGCACTCAAACGCTTGACGAAACGGTATCGATCCTGGACGCACTGCTCGATCGGCAATCGCGGATCCGACAAAAATAAAGAATAATCGAAGCTTCGAATTTTCGGAAAGGAACAACATGACCGCACAAAATACATTACCGCTTCTTTCGCTGAAGAAGCCGTCGTTATGGCAGAGGATAAAAAACTCGGACAAGCTGTATCTGCTCGTCTGCTTTCTGCTTCCTCTGCTGATAAACTGGTTCATATTTATAATACGGGGCGTTTACCCGTTTGGCGAAAAATCCGTGCTTGTGCTTGACCTGAACGGTCAGTACGTGTACTATTTCGAAGCCATGCGCGATATCCTGCAGGGCGACGCAAGCCCGTTCTACTCCTGGTATCGGGCGTTGGGCGGCGAATTTTCCGGAATTTACGCTTACTACGTCGCTTCGCCGTTTGCACTTTTGTCCGTATTCTTCCCCGAAGACGGGATCACGGAGTTTTTGCTTACCATGACGCTGCTCAAGGTCGGCTCAATGGGTCTGTCGTTCGGCTACTATCTGCACAACAGCCGTCCGTCGAAACCGTTTACGGTCGTGATGTTCTCGACGATGTACGCTTTGACGAGCTACGCCGTCGTTCAGGCAAACAACACGATGTGGATAGATTCGCTTATTTATCTGCCGTTGATAGCCTTGGGGATCGAGCGTATCTGCCACACGGGCAAATTCACGCTTTACACCGTCACTCTCGCCCTGTGCTTCATTTCGAATTTTTACATCGGATTCATGATGGCGATATTCTCCACTTTGTACTTTTTCTACTATTACATTTCGAAATACACGTTAAAGGACTTCACACGCTTCTTTTTCACTTTTTATAAGTGGTTGCTTTGCTCCGTTGCGGCGGCAATGATCGCTTCGATAATAATAATACCCGCATATTTTTCATTGCAATTCGGCAAAAACACGTTTTCGAATCCGAATTACGAGTTTAAATCGAAATTTGACTACATAAACGTATTCACGCAAATGTTGCCGAACTCGTATGATACGGTTCGCCCCGAGGGGCTGCCGTTCATATACTGCGGCGTACTTTCGCTTATTATGTTGCCGGTATATTTTGTCACAAAGCGGATAAAGGGCAGAGAAAAAATAATGAGCGGCATAATTCTCGCTCTCATGGTGTTTTCGTTCACCGCTTCGACGGTAGACCTCTTCTGGCACGGAATGCAACGTCCGAACTGGTTGAATTACCGCTACAGCTTCATGTTCTGCTTCCTCGTGATCGTCTTTGCCTACGAGGCGTTCCGTTTTCTCGACGGTACGATGTTCCGCACGGTGCTTTCCTGCACCGCCGTTATAGGCTTGTGCGTCGTTTTCGTGCAGACGATGGATTTCGAATTTATCGACGACATATTCTGCATCTGGTTCACCGTAATAATGCTCGGCGTTCTGCTCGCTCTTATCTGGGGCTATTGCAAAAAAAATTACCGAGGTGCATCGGCGGTATTGCTCTCCGTCGTCTGTCTTGAACTGTTTTTAAACGGTGTCTACGATACGCTGTCGTTGCATGAGGATGTTTATTATTCCACCCGAACGAGCTACGTCGAATTTATGGACCGCTGGTCGCCGCTTGTGAAAAAGGTGCAGAGCGAGGATATAAGCCTGTACCGAATGGAAAAAACGGTACACCGTAAGGTCAACGACAACATGGCACTTCAAATGCGAGGAGTTACCAACTCCACCTCGACGCTGAATGCTTCGGTAATACACCTGCTCAATAAAATGGGCTACGCCTCGAAGTCACATTGGTCGAGATACGCAGGCGGTAACCCCGTTTCCGACTCCCTGCTCGGTATAAAATACGTTTTGTCTAATAAGGACGACTTGTGTGAACAGTATAAACTCATGTACGACTATCCCGACGCAACGAGCGAAAAGGGCGATATGCTGTATGCCTACGAAAACCCGTATTGCCTGCCCATACTTTTCGGAGTAAACGAAGCTCTCGCCGAATACGAAATAGCCGATGAAGCTCCCGCACCCGAGGTGCTGAACGGTATCATTTCCTCTATGCTCGGACGTGAGGTTGAGGTGTTCAAGCCGATAGAAAACGTGAGCGTCACCACCGACGGCGTTCGTGAGGCGAGTGCGAGCGGACATAAAAAATATGCCTTGCTCGAAGAGGATTCGTCGGGCTATGTCGAGTACGAATTCACAACGAAATATTCCGGCGATATATATATCCACTTCCCGTCGAAGTATCCCCGCGAGGTCACCCTCTCCGTTGCCGAGGGCGAAAACGGCAGAAGCGGTGCGTTGGTTTCCAAAGGCTCTTATATGGGTAACGAAACGCATACGATAAAAAATATCGGCACCTATGAAGAGGGCAAGGAAATCACCGTAAGACTTAAGCTCAAGGATAAGGATTTGTATTTTTATAAAAATCAAAACTATTTCTTCTATTTCGACTCACAGGCGTTCGAGGAAGCGATAGAGGAGCTGAGAGAAAGCAAAATATTCATCGAGGACTTTTCCGACACGAGCATAAAAGGAAATATCGATATCGCAGAGGGCGACGAGCTTGTCTATACATCCATTCCCTATGATAAGGGCTGGACAGTCAAGGTCGACGGTAAAAAGGTTAAACTTGAAAAATCACTCGATTCGTTGCTCTGCTTCCGTGTGTCACAGGGCGAGCATACGATCGAAATGAGTTATGTGCCGCAGGGCTTTGCGGTCGGTTGCGTGCTGTGCGTTGTCGGCATTGCTGTCGTTGCCGTTTGCACCGTTGCGGATTATAAAAAACGTAAAAAACGTCGGGAAAAGCTTCTTGCGGCGGTTCGTGCCGACGGAAGCGGCTATACGACCTCGTTACAGCGACTGCTTGCGACAAGCACGGAGGAAACGGCTGCCGACGAAACAGATACCGATACCGATATCGACACGAATACGGTCATGACCGATGAAAGCGACGATACAAACGTCGATACGGATACGAATAATGTCGATACGCAAAACGGCTCGGAGAGTGACGGAGAATGAGAGTCACAAGGCTCATAATATTCGGCGACAGCATTTCCACAACGAATTTCAGCGGCGGCGGATATGAAAAAATGCTGTGCGAAGCTTTGAACGTGTCGCATGATACGTCGCACGTTGAAAATCATGCGGTGAATGCCGCCGCACTGAGCGAGGGCTATCCGTTTTCGGTCGTCGAACAGCTGGAAAACGCATCGCCCGAAGCGGGTGCGGATTGCGTACTCGTTTGGGCGGGAACAAACGATTGGTTCTACGGCGTAACGCTTGATGAATTTCGGCGTTCGCTTGAAAAAGTCGTGGATCTGATCGGAGAAAAATACCCGTTTGCCGAAAGTGTGATATGTACACCGATCTGGCGACTGTCGGAACGTGCCGATACGGAGCTGAAAGCCGTTGCGGATGTCACGAAAAATCCCGTCGGACTTACCCTCGACGACTATCGACAAGCGGTGGTTCGCTCGGACTTCGACAATATCTGCGATATGAACTCGCTGCTGTGCGTTAACGAAGAAAATCATACCGCCCTGTTGCGTGACGGCGTACACCCGAGTAAGCTCGGATATACGAGGATCGCCGAAATGCTCGGTAAATTCATCTCGAATATATGATTGCCTTCCCGCCCGTTTCGTAAGCCTTTTCCATCCGGGAAAGGTGTCGATCGTACCTCTGTAACGCCTTCCCCCTTGGGGAAGGCGTTGGCGAAACCGACGGATGAGGGCGTTATCCCGCCGTACCGACTGAGTTAGTCCGTGCGACCTCCTTCGCCTCGACCACCATGCTACGCATGGTCCGTCTTTTCCGAAGAAAAGACGTAAATCAGAAGAATTTTATAATTATTTAGAGGTAAATAAAATGCTTGAAATCAAAAAGATAAGAACGCAAACACCCAAAACAAAGCCCGATTACAATAATCTCGGCTTCGGCAAATACTTCACCGATCATATGTTTCTGATGAATTACACCGAGGGCAAGGGCTGGCACGATGCAAGGATCGTTCCTTACGCTCCCATCAGTCTTGACCCCAGTGCCATGGTATTCCACTATGCACAGGAGATGTTCGAGGGAATGAAAGCATATTGCACGCCGTCGGGCGACATTCAGCTTTTCCGTCCCATGAAGAATATCGAGCGTATGAGAAACACGAACGAACGTCTTTGCATACCGCAAATTCCCGACGAGGACGTGCTTCAAGCCATAAAGGAAACTGTGCTTTTCGACAAAGACTGGATACCGACATCCGTCGGCACGAGCCTTTACATCAGACCGTTTATCATAGCGACAGACCCTCAGCTCGGCGTTCACCCGTCGCACACGTATATTTTCTGCATAATCCTCTCGCCCGTTGCGGCATATTATGCGGAGGGTATCAACCCCGTTAAAATATTTATCGAAAGAGAATACGTTCGTGCCGTTAAGGGCGGTACGGGCTTTGCCAAGGTCGGCGGTAACTATGCCGCAAGCCTTAAAGGGCAGGAAAAAGCCGCAAAGCTCGGTTATTCGCAGGTTCTTTGGCTCGACGGCGTTGAAAGAAAGTACATCGACGAGGTCGGTGCGATGAACGTATTTTTCGTTCTCGGCGATGAAGTGGTAACGCCCGCACTCGATCTGGGCAATATTCTTCCCGGCGTGACGAGAGCGTCCTGCATCGAGCTGCTCAAGAGCGAGGGTTACAAGGTTTCCGAGCGTAAGGTGTCGGTAGACGAGCTTTACGAAGCATACGACAAGGGCGAGCTTAAAGAAGCGTTCGGCACGGGAACGGCGGCGGTAATTTCTCCCATCGGTACGCTTGACGACGAGAATAAAAAAGCTCTTATCAACGACGGTAAAATAGGTAAAATATCTCAGTGGCTCTACGACACCCTTACGGGTATTCAGTGGGGCATGATAGAGGACAAATTCGGCTGGACGATGAAAATATAATTTTTGAGCGTTCCGCCCGAAAAACATTATGTACAGAAAACAAAGAATAAACGAAGAGGTTATGCGGGAGCTTTCCCGCATAATACGAGGCGTCAAGGACCCGAGGGTGAACGGATATCTAACCTGTATAACGGGCTGTGACGTTTCCGCCGACTTAAAATACGCCAAGGTGTATTTCACGTTTTTGGATAAGCTCGACGGCGAAGAAGCGACGGCGGCTCGCAAGGAGATCAAAACGGGACTGAAGTCCGCTTCCGGATACATCAGACGGGAGCTTGCCGCCTCGCTTAACCTGCGTGTAACGCCCGAACTTACATTCGTACCCGATACGAGTGCGGAATACGGTGCGGGTATATCTAAAATTCTCAAAGAAATTAGCGGGGAAAACGAAAATGGCTGAGCTTATCTCAGTTCCCGAGCTGTGCAAAAGGCTGACCGAATACGGCAGCTTTCTGCTGTTTACCCACTCTCGCCCCGACGGCGATACGTTAGGCTCGGCTCTGGGGCTTAAACGCATATTGGAAAGCACCGGCAGACGTGCTGAGGTAGTTTGTGCGGACAGAATACCCGCACGCCTCTGCTTTTTGACCGAAACCGACGATCTCGGTATAGAACGGCTCATCGGCTTTTCGCCTAAGTGCTATATCACCGTCGATGTTGCCGATTTTTCACTTCTCGGCAGATATAAGGAATATGCGGACAGAATAGATTTCGCAATTGACCACCATTCCTCGTCCCGACTTGACGGTAATTGCCGTGTCTGCGTCGATGACACCGCCGCTGCCTGCGGCGAGATCGTTTACGAGATAGGAAAGCAGCTCGAATCGGACGGTGTCGGCAAACTCGACAAAGAATGTGCGGAATACCTGTATTGTGCGATATCCTCCGATACGGGCGGCTTCGCATACTCGAATACAACACCGAAAACGCACCGTATCGCAGCCGAGTTGCTCGAATACGGCATAGACAGTTCGACGATAAACGACGAGCTCCATAATTTTATAACGAAGCTCCAGCTTGAAATGCAGGCGGAGATCATAGATAATATGCGGTTTTATTCGTTCGACCGTGTCGTCGGCACGTATATAACCGAGGAAATGCGCCTCGCTTACGGTATGCCGAACGGCGAGGACGGGGATATAGTTAATTTGGCTCGCGGCGTGCCGAGCGTGGAAATAGCGTTTTCCGTAAAGGAAGCCTGCGTCGGCGAATACCGTGTTTCGTTTCGCTCGAAGCACGTCGATGTGTCCGTAATTGCAGCCGAATTCGGCGGCGGCGGTCACAGCCGTGCTGCAGGCTGCAGTATCAAAGCCGACGATATCGAGCAGTGCCTCGATATAGTGTCCGAGGCTTGTACGGAGGCGATCGAGCATGGTATGTAAGCTCGGAGAAACAAGCGTTGCCGTGATAGGTGCGGGCCATGCCGGAATAGAAGCCGCTTTGGCGTGTGCAAGGCTCGGAATTGATACGATATTGTTCACCATGAACCTCGATTCCGTCGGAAATATGCCCTGTAACCCATCGATCGGCGGCACGGGCAAGGGACACCTCGTGTTCGAAATAGATGCGTTGGGCGGTCAAATGGGAAAAACCGCCGACGATGTCACACTCCAAAACCGTATGCTGAATTTGGGTAAAGGTCCCGCCGTACACTCAAAACGTGTGCAGGCGGACCGTGCGAAATACCATATTTTGATGAAGCATACGATAGAGCAAACGAAAAACCTGCGATTGTATCAGGCGGAAGTCACGGATATAGTCATCGAAAACGGCGAAGTCAAGGGCGTAATAACCTCGCTTAACGTCAGATTCGACTGTAAATGCGTCATAGTATGCACAGGCACGTACCTGCAAAGTCGTGTCGTCGTCGGCGATACGGCGTATTCATCCGGTCCGGACGGCTTTTTGCCCTCACTCGGACTCTCCGCATCGCTCGAAAAAGCCGGTATACGACTGATGAGGTTCAAAACGGGTACTCCCGCAAGAGTCTTACGCTCGAGCGTTGACTTGACTAAGCTGGAAGAACAGCACGCCGATTGCGAGATCCCGTTTTCGGTGCTGACCGATAGGGAAAGCTTCGCCGCTCGTCCCTCATTGCCTTGCCATATCGTTTATACAAACGAAAAAACACATAAAATAATCAAAGATAATCTTCACCGCTCACCGCTGTATTCGGGTGTCATAAAAGGCACAGGTCCGAGATATTGCCCGAGTATAGAGGATAAAATAGTCCGTTTTGCGGATAAGGAACGACATCAGCTGTTTGTCGAACCCCTCGGCGAGGATACGGAGGAGTTGTATCTGCAGGGCTTTTCCTCGTCACTCCCGCCCGATGTCCAACTCGAAATGCTACATTCGCTCGACGGCTTCGAAAACGCATTGATAATGCGTCATGCGTATGCCATAGAGTACGATTGTATAGACCCGACCCAGCTTAAAGCCACTCTCGAATTTAAAAATATATCCGGTCTGTACGGTGCGGGACAGTTCAACGGAACGTCCGGATACGAGGAGGCAGCCGCTCAGGGCCTTGTCGCCGGCATAAACGCAGCCCTCAAGTTGAAAGGCGAAGAACCGATGGTGCTTCTGCGGCAGGAATCGTATATAGGTACGCTTATAGACGATCTCGTCACAAAAGGTACTAATGAGCCGTACAGAATAATGACTTCGCGGTGCGAGTACAGACTTCTGCTCAGACAGGATAATGCCGATGAACGCCTTACTCCCATAGGTCGCCGTGTCGGCTTGATCGATAACGAACGGTACGAGAAATTCCTCGAAAAACAAAAACGTATAAACGACGAGATAGAACGGGCGAAAAAAACCGTAATTAAGCCGAGTGAGGCTCTGTACGAGGTGATAGGCTCGCCGGAATCCGCTCCGAGAGCTTTTCACCTCGATGAATTGCTCCGTCGCCCCGGCGTGGATCATAACGCTTTGTCCGAATTCGATACGTCGAGAACGGAAAAGGACAAGGATATTTTGTTCGCCGCGGGCGTTAAAATAAAATACGCCGGATATATCGAAAAACAGTATGCTCAGGTTCGCAGATCGCAAAAGCTCGAAAAAACGCAATTGCCCGAAAATATCGATTATACGAAAATAAAAGGTCTACGTATTGAGGCTATGCAAAAGCTCGAAAAATTTCGCCCCGAAAGCATAGGCCAAGCGTCGAGAATAAGCGGCGTTTCCCCCGCCGATATCTCCGTACTGCTCATCTACCTCACAGCCGACCGCTGACCCGTGCATAAACCTTCCGCCTTTTTCGGAAAGATGGCAACCCGAAATTTGCTTTCATTGATAAATGGGACGGTATTTTCAAAAAACAACGACAAATTAAATTTTCGGAGGGTACACATGACACCGATGATGCTCCAGTATTTGGAGATAAAAAAGAATTATACGGACTACATTTTAATGTACCGTTTGGGCGATTTTTACGAAATGTTTTTCGACGATGCAAAGACCGCCTCTTCTGTGCTTGAGCTTACGCTCACCGGACGCGATTGCGGCGAAGCCGAGCGAGCTCCGATGTGCGGTGTACCCTATCACAGTGTAGACGGCTACATAGAAAAACTCGTGAAAAGCGGATACAAAATAGCCGTTTGCGAGCAGACCGAGGATCCGTCGCAAGCGAAAGGGCTTGTACGACGCGAGATAGTTCGTTTGATAACGCCCGGAACGGTGACATCGGCGAATATGCTCGATGAAAACGACAACAGCTACATAGCCGGAATTTACATTGACGGCGATCGGGCGGCGGTGTGCTTTTCCGACATTTCCACCGGCAACATATTCACTTCGTTCAGAGACGGCGGCGACGCTATGCACGGAGAGGAATTCGTCATAAACGAATGCGGAACATACAGACCGAAAGAGGTACTTTTAAGTGCTTCCGCCACTAACTTCCCGCATTTATCCGAATTTTTCTCAAAACAGTTGCAATGCACGGTGAACGACGACTGCGAAAACCTCTTCGTGTTTTCCGAATGCCTGCAATGTGTGAAAAAGCAATTTCCCGAAACGAATGCGACAAGACTTGAAGTCGAAACGGTGAAATGCGTCGGTGCGTTGCTGCAGTATGTCGAAGCTACGCAAATGACGGATATTTCATTCATAAACAAGCTCGAAATATATACCTCGGGACAGCATTTACAGCTCGATCTGAACGCAAGACGCAGTTTGGAGCTGTGCGAGAGTATGCGTAGAGGTCAGAAAAAAGGCTCGTTGCTCTGGGTGCTTGACAGTACAAAGACCTCGGGCGGAGCGAGAATGCTGAAAAAGTGGATAAACGAGCCGCTTTATTCATTAAACGAGATAAACACACGCCAAAACCGTATTGAGGCGATGATAAACGATTTCACCGTTTCAAACGAACTCGGCGAAGCCCTGCGAGGCGTGCTTGATCTGCAAAGACTGTGTGCGAAAATAGTTTACGGCTCGGTAAATCCGAGAGATATGAAAGCCATAGAGCAGACGTGTCGTTGTATGCCCCGTGTCCGCTCGTGCGTTTCGGCACTGAAAAACGAAAGCACGGATGAGCTGGCGGAGAAGATCGACACTCTCGAGGACGTTGCGGAGCTGATACACAATACGCTCGACGACGAAGTGCCGTTTTCGGTGCGTGAGGGCGGATTTATACGGAGCGGACACAACAAAGAGCTTGACAGACTCAGACAAATATTGAAGGACGGCGATTCCTTCCTGCGACAAACGGAGGAAAACGAACGGCGTGCGACGGGAATAAAGAATTTAAAAATATCGTATAACAGAGTTTTCGGATACTATATAGAGGTGAGCCGCTCGAATGCGGAAAACGTACCCGACAGATATATCAGAAAGCAGACGCTGACCAATTGCGAAAGATATATCACCGAGGAACTGAAAAAATTCGAGGGCGAAATATTGGGTGCCGGCGATAAGGCGGTAAAGCTGGAGTACGAGCTTTTTTGCGAGCTTAAGGAAAAATTAAGCGAAAGCATAGAAAGAATGACGAGTGCGGCGGAATACGTTGCACAGACGGACGCATTGTTGTCGCTCGCTACGGCGGCGTTGAAGCACGGTTATGTCAGACCGGAGGTAGATCTGTCCGATATGATATATATAAAAGACGGCAGACACCCGGTGGTGGAAAAATTTGCGGAGCAGGCTCGGTTCGTGCCGAACGATACCGTGCTTGATACACAGCATAACAGGCTCATGCTGATAACAGGCCCGAATATGGCGGGAAAATCTACGTATATGCGACAGGTCGCCATAATAGTTATCATGGCTCATATGGGTTCTTTCGTACCCGCAAGCGAAGCGAGAATAGGTCTTGTTGACAGAATATTCACGCGTGTCGGTGCGAGCGACGACCTTGTGTCCGGTCAGTCCACGTTTATGACAGAAATGAACGAGGTGGCGGAAATACTAAATAACGCCACCAAAAACAGCCTTATAATATACGACGAAATAGGCAGAGGAACATCTACATTTGACGGTATGAGTATTGCACGTGCCTGTGCGGAGTATACGGCGAAAAAAATAGGTGCGAAAACGCTTTTCGCCACGCATTATCACGAATTGACAGACCTCGAGGATACTTGCGAGGGCGTGGTGAATTACAATATTGCGGCGAAAAAACGTGGCGGCAACATAACGTTTCTGCGTAAGATAGTCAAAGGAGCGACGGACGACAGCTACGGTATAGAGGTCGCAAAGCTTGCCGGCGTGCCTAATGAGGTCACAAAAAGAGCAAGTGAAATACTTATCGAAGCGGAAAACAAAAATCCGAGAGCAATAATACCCAAAACGGTTGAATGTGTTGAAGATATGAATATATCTCTCGAATCCGTGGCGGCGGACGAAATACGCCGCAGACTTGAAAACGTCGATCTCAATCTCATGAATCCCATAGAAGCATTCGACTTTTTGCGCGAATTGAAAAAAATGATATGAAACGCCTATTTGTAAGTCTTTCATAAAGCGATATCGTATAGTACTCACTGAGTTGGTTTGTGCGGATTGCCGGATTAGGGCGTTATTCCGCTATATAAAAATAAACGGACGAATCAATCGATTCGTCCGTCTTGTTATTTGAAATTATGCTTTGTTCGATGATCAGTCTATCGTATCTGACCGTTGCCCTCTATGATATACTTATATATTGTAAGCTGTTCGGGTCCCATAGGTCCTCTGGCATGAAGCTTTTGCGTAGATATGCCGATCTCCGCACCGAAGCCGAATTCTTCGCCGTCGGTAAAGCGTGTCGAAGCGTTTACATAAACCGCCGCACTGTCAACATGCGATGTGAAGTAATCGGCAACGGACAGATCGCTTGTCAAAACCGCTTCGCTGTGGTGAGTGGAATACTTGTTTACGTTTTCAACCGCTTCTTTGACACCGTCTACAAGCTTGACGGATATTATATAATCGTAGTATTCTGCATAATAGTCCTCCTCGCAAGCATCTTCGGCTTGCGGAAGTATCGCTTTTACCTCTTCGTTGCCTCTGAAAATCAACTCTTTTTCTCTTGAAGCGGAATAGAGCCTCGGCAAAAATTTGCCCGCTATCGCTCTGTCCACGAGCAACGATTCCGCCGCATTGCAAACGGAGGGACGCGAAAGCTTGGCGTTGAGCGTTACTTTCACCGCCGTGTCGATATCGGCCGTTTTTTCCACATAAATGTGGCAATTTCCCGCACCCGTTTCGATAACGGGAACACGTGCGTTTTGACATACCGAATTTATCAAGCTCTTGCTGCCTCGGGGGATAAGCACATCGATCAGTCCGACCGCTTCCATTAAAGCGTAGCTCGATTCTCGGCTCGTGTCCTCGATAAGTGCGATACAGTGCGGGTCAAATCCGCATTCCGTCAATGCCGAATGAATTACGGAAATGAACGCTTTGTTTGAATTTATCGCTTCCTTTCCGCCCCTCAGCACCGCACAATTGCCCGTTTTTATACATATTCCCGCCGCATCGACCGTGACGTTCGGACGTGCCTCGTAAATTATGCCGACTGTGCCGAGCGGAACGGCGACACGACGTATTTTCAAGCCATTCGGTCGCACGAAGCATTCGCCCTGCCCGAGAACGTCGGGAAGTGCGGCGAGCTTGGACGCGGACGCGGCAATGTTCGTCAGCCGCTCGCGGCTAAGCGTAAGGCGGTCGATCATGGTCGGTCTTATATTGTTGTTTTTTGCGTGTTCGAGATCCAGCCGATTTGCCTCGATGATCTTCGCGATATTTTCTTCCTCGCACAGCTTTTTCGATATCGATATCAAGATCGCATTACGCTCCGTACTTGACGAGGTTGCAAGTGCGTAGGAGGCATCTTTTGCATCACGGCAAAGACCGTTTACATATTCCTTTACATTCATTTTCAGTATTTTAAACCTTTCATTATTTTAAACCTTTCATTGCGTTTTAGGTCACGCGCTTGAGCCAACCGTCGTCCATGCGGTATATCTTGTCCGCCATTGCGGCAACATTGTCGTCATGCGTTACCATAACAAGAGTTTGATTTTGAAGTTTTTTCGTTTCGAGCAACAGTTTCATCAGTTCCTGCGTGCTTTCCTTGTCGAGATTACCCGTAGGCTCATCGGCAAGCACGAGCGACGGATAATTTATTAAAGCACGTGCAACGGCAACACGCTGTTGCTGACCGCCCGATAACTCCGACGGCAAATGGTGTATTCTGTCGGCAATACCAAGCACGTCGAGCAGTTCCTTGACGTGTTCCGTGTTTACACGGCGTCCGTCGAGCAAAACGGGCATAAGTATGTTTTCGAGTGCGGTGAAAACGGGAATCAAATTGTAATTTTGAAAAATAAAGCCTATGTGTCGCCGCCTGTAAACGGCAAGCTCTTCGGAGGATAAATTGTAAATGTCACAGCCTCTGATGTATACCTTTCCGCCCGACGGCTGCGTAAGCCCGCCGAGCATAGACAAAAGCGTGCTTTTGCCGGAACCCGACGAACCGATTATTGCGGTAAATTCGCCCTCTTCGACGGTGAAGTCGCAGTCCTTGACTGCGGAAACGATTTCCTCGCCTTGCTTATATACTTTAGATACTCCGTCACATTCGAGTACTGCCATTGTTATACCTCGGCTTCGGAATCGACCGCTATTCCGTCAACGACCTTTTGTGCGTCCCTTACCATTTTCGTGACCGCAGAACGCTTTACGAAAAATTCTCCCTCTCCGTTTATCGTGTAGTAACACCGCAGATCCGAGTACGAATAAAACTTGTATTCGGAGGACTTGCCGTTACGCAAAGTCACCGTAACGGTGAGCAGAAGTGCTTTTTCGCCTATCGTGCTTTCATCGACGCTGTCCTCGGTGTAGACGGAAAGCGATGTCTTGTAAAACTGCCTGAAATTGTATACGTTATCTCCCGCATCGAGATTTTCGCCCTTGGGATATGAACGTAATATCTTTCCCGAATGCTTTTCGGTGACTTCAAGAGCCTCACCCGTTCCCGTAAGCGTGAAAAGGAAGTTTTTGTCCTTGCCCGTTATCTCTATGCTTTTTACGTAGTCGATGTGATAATTGAATATGGAACGCTCGAGATAGTCCACAAGCTCCCATTCGAGAAATTTTACTTTGTCGGCAGATATTTTTACTATTGTGTCGTATATTTGCGAGGTAGCATAATAAAATTCGTTGCCGTCCTCGTCACGTTGCTTCGGCGAAAATGTCACAAAGCTGATGTAGTTGTTGTCGGTGTAGTAGTAAAGCATATCGTAGGCAGGCTCATCAAGGAAATACTTTTCCGCCAAGCCGTCACGAAGCTTATATTTTTTGTCGCCGTTTTCGTCAACGCCGTCCTCCTCGTAAATTCCGACCTCGAGTATCTCGTCGCCGGTAAGATTTACCGCCGAGGAAAAGAGCGTTTGCACCTGCGTGGTAGATGCCGTAAAATATTTCGGATAGAATATCGTAAACGGGATGGTTATGCCGGCGGATTCCTTGTCGTCTGTTTCGCCCACATAGGAAATTCCTATGTATGCTTCGCTGTTTCGGCTGATGTAAAATTTCTTTATCTCGGTCAAATAGTCGTTGCCCTCGATGGGAAAGGTGATTATGGGTGTGAGCAGCGTTTTCACGTCTGCAAGCAACGTCGATTCTATTGACGAGCCGATAACGTATATCTCGTCGCGTCCGTCAACCATTGCGTAATAGCCGCTACCGTCAAGCGTCGATTTGCCGATGTACAGCTTATAGCTTCTGCCGTCACGTGTTGTTATAATATAGTAAGCACGCTCGTCCGTTTCCGCCAAACCGTATTCCGAGTAATCCGGGTTTCTTTCCTCGTGACCGAGCCTGTCTTGCATGACAACGTAACCGGAGCTTACGACAAGCGACGAGAAAAGCGTTTCGTCGTATAATGCGTCCTCCGCTCCGAGAAAACAGAAATCGCCGTTTATGTTGTTGTAATAAGCCGTGTATGTGCCGTGAGAATTGTGTACCTCGACGGATTGAAGATTTTCGCGTTCTATATGCTCGAATAAAAGCCGCTTTCCGCTCGCCGAAAGCGATACCTCGCCGTCCACGAACGGGATCGAGGGCGTTTCTTCTTCCGTTTTTAAGCCGAAAACGTCATATCCGGTAGGTCCCAAAACAAGCGTGAGAGCAAGCAAAACAACGAAGATCACGGAAAAAACGATTATGAGCTTCGTCTGCTTTTTCAGCACGGTGGCGGGCTTCTTTTTCTTTTCGCCGTTCTTGTCGTTTTCGTCGTCGGACGGGAGCGAAAACGTGGACATTTCGGGTAAAGCTCCGTCGTCATTCTCGTCCTCGCTCCCGAGTGCGTCGAGATATTCGCTGTATTCGGAGCCGTAAAGGATCTCGTTCAGCTCTGCATTTTTTTCGTCGCTTCCGTCATTTCTGTCATTTCCGTCATCGGACGGAAGAACGTCTTTTTCGTTTTCGTTATCGTTCATTATCTTCTCTTTCTGCGTATAACGACTATGCAACCGACGATCAGAACGCATGCGGGCATAACGCCGGCAAGAATCACCGACCATACGCTTACGGCGTTCGAGGTTATCGAGGAAAGACCGTAATCGTCGAATTTTTTGTAATCGAGGTCAACGGGCATCTTTTTCAAGGGCAATTTTTGAATAAGCGTATTGATTATATCTCTGTTCGCATAAGATTGCGAGCCGACATATTCGAGCATTTCGGGACAGCCGCACGCAAGCAGATAGCCCGTAATCTCCGAATTGTCCTGAACGTGACGCTTTTCGGCTATAGCCATAAGGTCGTAAGAACCGACCTCGTAGCCGCTTTCGCCGTTTTCGTCAACGGAGGCTACCATTGCCGAGGACGATGTGGTGAATATAGACGATGTCGAGATGGTTTTGTATTCGTCGTAGTCCTCGTGTACCGTTACGGGAGCGGCGTTTACGAATTTCGTTCTGAGATTCCTGTAATTCTGCTGTATCGACGAACCGAGACCGGAGGTCGTATACTTAACGGTGAAAGAAGCTCCGTCTGCCGAAATGGAGTTTTCAGTGCTTTCCTTGATGACTTTCGTCGAATCTATCTCTATGCTGTATTCGGCTAAGAATTGATCCAAAACGGGAAATTCAACGCCGAGCGAGCCTTTGAATACCATGGTGGAACCCATGTTTATGTTCGCCGCATACGCTTTTACTTTGTCGATCTCCGATAAGCTGTCGAGGTCGTCAAGCTCCTTACCGATAAAATCCGTCTTGGGGTCGAGAATGATCAAAAGTCTGCATTCCTCCGGAATGTCCTCGTTCAGTAGGTTTATCCACCTAAGCTCAAAGCCGGAATCGTCGAGCATACGGAAAAATTCCTCGTATTTCGCTCCGTCCTCGAGCGTGTAACCGATGTAGTTGCCGTTTGCGTCGAAATCCTGCGTTCCCCTTACCTCACCGTGACCGACGGTGAAACATACGACGGAACGCTCAAGTCCGCCCAGCTGTAAAAATGCGTTCATGAATTTTCTTTCACCCGAAAAGCCGACGATCGTGCTGTTGTCGGAGGAGAAAAACGCTTTTTGCGTGTAAACTATCGCCTGACCGTTGGCATTTTCGACGATAACGTTCGTGTCCGCCCAGTCCGCCGAGATCAACTTCTTGTATTCCTCGAATTTCGTCGGCTCGAGCATGGCATCAAAGCTTTCGACCGTTATTTTATGCTCGTATGCCTTGCTTGCCTCCGCATAATCCGAGGCACAGCGATAGATCATCGTTTGATACGCATTTGAAGCTATCGTGTCTGTCGGCTGAGCGAATTTTATCGTAATGTCGCAATTAAGACGGTCGAGATATGCTTTCGCTTCGTCCGAGAGAGTGTAAATACTTGAACCGGTAAGGTCCGAATATACACCGCTTTTCGAAAACAGATTTCCGATTATGACGTTAGCCAAAATAACGAGTGCCACGAAAAATACCGTGAGCGTTACGGCGAGTGAGCCGAATTTGAATCTTCTGCTCGCCAACGCACTTTTTAAGGAGAATTTTTCTTTTTTTCCGTTGTTTTTCATCTTCGTTCCTCCCGTCCGCTCATGCCCATCTGCGTCGCTCGAATACACGAACGGTCAGAAACAGGAATATTACAGTTATCGAAAAATAATATATCAACGCCGAATAATCGACTATGCCGTATGTGAAATACGTGTATCTGTTGAATATGGAGAAGAAATTCAATACCTCCCTCAACGGCTGAAAGCCTATAGAGGTCGACAGCATTCCCACGGCAAGAAGAAGCATTATCGCACCGATAGTGCAAACGGCCGAAACAAGCTGGTTTTCGGTAAGCGAGGATATGAATACGCCGATAGCTATGAAGCCGCTTCCGATAAGCAATACGGAAAACAGATTTCCGAGTATCACGCCCGTGTTCTGTTCACCGTACATATATAACGGTATCAAATTCACACACGAAGCGATAAGAGTAGCGGCAAACATGGTGAACGCCGCAAGATATTTTGCCAAAACTATGCCGAAAAGGCTTACGGGCGAGGTCAAAAGAAGCACCTCGGTCTTTTGACGCTTTTCTTCCGAAAACAGCTTCATCGTAAGAAGCGGTATCAGCACCACAAACGCAAGTATCACAAGCGTGTAGTACGAGGTTATATCGGCGTCCGCTCCCTGCGACAACGTCGAAATGATGAATAAAACACTTGACATCACAAGAAATGCGGCAATGAACACGTAGCCTATAAAGGTCGTGAAATATGTACGCAACTCTTTTTTATATATGGCAAACATAATTGATCCTTTCGGTTTGAAAATGCGGTTTATTTCGATGTGAGGGCTATGAATATGTCCTCAAGGCTTGCACCGATCGGCGTAAGCTCCATTATGGGAGCATTGCGTTGTGCGAGTGCGGCGAAAATGCTGCGTCGTGCGTCGAAGCCGGGCTTGCAATGCACGGTGAACAGCGACGTGCCGTCGCGTGCGGTACTCATAAACTCCACCTGAGCCACTCCCTCGCAGGAACGGAGAACATTTTGGATCTCGTTGCGTGTTCCGCAGACCTTTATCGTGAACCGCTTCCTGTTATCGGCAAGCTCGCCTATTTCCGATGTTTTTTTGTCGGCTTTGATCCTGCCCTTGTCTATGATGATTATTCGGTCGCATACCGCCATTACCTCCGGCAATATGTGCGTGGAAAGTATCACCGTGTGGTCGCGTCCGAGCATACGTATCAGTGAACGTATTTCGATGATCTGCCTCGGATCGAGTCCTATCGTCGGCTCGTCGAAAATGAGAACCTTCGGATTCGATACCAACGCACCCGCAATGCCGACACGCTGGCGGTAGCCTTTTGAAAGCTGAGATATCAGCCGAGAGGACACATCGCCGAGCGAAAGCACCTTGATTATTTCGTCGATGTGCTTCTTTCGGTTAAGCGTACAACGCTTCAGATCGTAAATGAAATTCAGATACTCTCTCGGTGTCATATCCGGGTAAACGGGTACCTGCTCGGGCAAAAATCCGATCTTCGCTTTTGCTTCGTTCGGGTTTTGCAATATGTCAAGTCCGTCTATACGGCAACTGCCTGAGGTCGATGAAAGATAGCCCGTGAGCATATTCATAGTCGTGGATTTGCCCGCACCGTTCGGACCGAGGAAGCCGACGACCTCGCCGTCGCCTACCTCAAAGCTTATGTCGTTTACCGCAAGGTTGTCCGCATAATATTTCGTAAGGTGTTCTATTTTGATCATTTTGTATTCCTTTTACACTCAAATCTCGTGACATAGTTACACACCGTCAATGATACCACAAATATATAAACATTTGATGAACTGCCCAAAAAATTAACGCAAGCATTCTGAGATTATAATTTTAACATTTGTATGTAATAATGCGGCATCATTCTCATGCCCGCAAAATATCGTTATTAAACGAATGTGTTCAAGAAATTTATACAAAAAAAGGACGAGGGAGTGTTGATAAAAACGCAATAATAATGTATAATACTATGCGAAAAAGAACTTTTGACGAGGTCGATACCGAAAATGCACAGTAAAAATACAAGAAAACCGATAAAAACCGTCGTATGTATCCTGCTTGCCGCAGTACTGCTATGTTGCTCATCCTGCTCCGCAAAGCCGGCGATGAAAGCCGGAAAGGTGAAATTGAGCGAATCGATGTACGCTTATTTCATGTCTTGCTACCGCCCGTACTGGATAAACCTTTATTCAAACGGCGACACGGAGGAATTTTGGAACGGCGAGGTCAACGGCGTGACCGTTAAGGAATATCTGCAGGACGTAACGCTGACGGCGATAAAATCCAAGCTTGCCGCCGCATATCTTTTCGAGGAATACGGCTTAAAGGTGACGGATGCCAAAAAGAAAGAGGTCGAAGCACTGATAGACGGCATGGTGCTGGGAGTGGGCGAGGAAAGCGTGTTCGAACAGGATTCGCTTATGGTACAGCTCGGCGTGGACCGCTCGGTCATGACGGAAATATTCCTGCTGAATGCAAAGTCCGAAATGCTCGAGGACTATCTGTACGGCGAAAGCGGTATCGATGTGGTGAACAGCGGCGACAGAACGGCGTATTATAACGAAAATTACGTGCGGTACAAGCATTTGTACATCATGGACGTCGATTACGTGCTTGACGAAAACGGAAAGCTGCAATACGACGAGAACGGATATGCGGTCTGGGAGGAGATCTCGGACGAACGATGGGAAGAAAAGTTCGAGCTTGCTAAGCAACTCAAGGAAAGAGCGGAAAAAGGCGAGGATTTCGACAAGCTTATCGACGAGTATACGGAGGAGCTGGGACACGAAAGCTATCCCTACGGTCACTATATCTGCACGGCAAGCGTGAACGAAAGCGACTATTTTCCCGATATACTTACAAACGTGAAATCGACGAGCATAGGTTCGTTTATGCTTTTCCGCTCCGATTACGGTCTGCATTTGATACAAAGACTGGAGCTTGACGAGGGTGCGTACGAAAGAGATGAAAACGAATCGGATTTTTCCGATTTCGAAGAGCTTGTTCGGGAAAACAAGTATAAGAAACGCTTGGCACAATGCTTCGATGAGATAGAGATCAATGAGGAAATAATCGAAAAATATCAAATAAACACCGTTGCGTACAGCAATACGTGGACATATGTATTTTAAGCTTGGGGGCTGAAATGAAAAAAATAATATGCTTGACGCTTTTTGTAACGATGCTCGCAGGCACGCTTGCCTCCTGTACGTCGCCGAAAAGCACGCCCGTGTTTACGTTGGGCGAATACAGTATATCGGATAACGAGTATAAATATTGGATATCATATTACAAAACGAGCTTTTTCGAGATGTTTTCGTCGGCGGGCTATGTGGACGGAGATAATTACGACGAGAAATTTTGGCTCACCTCGTCGGACGGTGAAACGCTCGGAGAGCTTACCGTCGCACAGGTCGACAGCAGCCTGAAGCAGCTTCTCGTCTGTCAAAAGCTGTATGACGATTACGGCTTAGGCTCGATCGACGACAACGACAAGCAAATCGAAAATGCGGTAAAGGAAAAGATCGACGAAAACGCCAAGCAAATGGGGTCGAGAAACTCATTGAATTCCGCTCTCGGCGTGTACGGACTTAATATAAACAGCTTGTCATCCATTTATAAATCGGAATTCAGACGTGCCTTGGTGCTTGAGTATCTGTACGGCGACGATGGTAAGGAAAAAGTCACCGAGGAAGAGCTTCAAGCGTACTATAAAGAAAATTATAACAGAGTCAAGCACATATACCTCGATCTGAACGAGAAATATGTGCTTGACAGCGACGGAGAAAAGGTAATGAATCCGTCAACGGGCTATTACAGAACGGAAGAACTGACCGAAGAAGAAAAAGCCGAAAAAAGAACTCTCGGAGAACAGCTGTTGAAGCGAGTGACAGACGGCGAGAATTTCGAAACATTGCTCGAAGAATACAATGAAGACGAGAGTATGACGTATTATACGGACGGCTTGTATATCACGAGTGAGGACACCTACGAGGAATCGTTTTTGAATGCGGTGCTTGAAATGAAGCCCGGCGAGGTACGCCTTGCGGAAAGCTCGATGGGCTTGCATATAATCAAAAAATACGAGCTGGAGGACTACGCATACGAAAAAGAGATAAACCAAAACTTTTTCGACGGCTTGTCGGATACGGTTCGGGAGAAAAAACAGAACGAAAAGCTTGATTCGTACCTGTCGCTCGTAAATACGGATAACGAAGCGTATTCCTCCGTCGATTTTTCCTCCGTGTCGCTTATGAACAGCGAATTGTTCTCTCTCGGTCAAAGCGAAAGCTGATATATGCGATATACGCCGGTATGCGTTATTTTTGACGCATTCTCGTTATTATACCTATTATCGCCGCAAGCAAAACGACGGCGAATACGATCAGTGCGATGATAATGACGCCGAGAGAGGAAAACGGTGTCCCGATAGCCGACTCGGTGTGTGCGACGCTTCGTTGAATCACCGCCGCACCTTCGGTGCCGTCCGTCACTCCCCAAAGCTCGTTGTATTGATTTACGTCGCCGAAATAACAGCTTGATCGTATGCTCAGCAGTCGAAGCATGATAAAAGAGAAGAATGTACCGAAGAAGTAATATATCCCGTTTGTTTTTTTCATATTCGTTTTTATATAGGGTGCTTGCCGACCGATACTATTCTTTGCAAGGAACGGAATTTTATGCAAAATAAAAGATTCACCAAAAACGATAACGGCTTTGTTTGCCTGAATTGCGGTTTCCGGGTCGAACCGATGAAAAGCTCGTCACGCAACCATTGCCCGAAGTGCCTTTGCTCGCTCCACGTGGATATCGATCCCGGCGACAGAGCCTGCGATTGCCACGGAATACTTCGCCCGATAGCTGTCGAACCTGATCCCAAAAAGGGCTATATCATAATACATAAATGCGATAAATGCGGGCAGATAAAGCGTAACAGGGCGGCGGTCGATATCGAAAATCAGCCCGACGACACGGAGCTGCTTATATCGCTCACTGTTGTAAAATGATCGCTTGTCATCCGAAAATACAAAATATCTCAGTCATGCGGGAGAACCGAATAACCGAGATATTTTATTTTTCGAAATATTCTTTTATAAGCTCGGCAAAGCGTTCGTTTATATCGACGGCTTTGTCGCAATTCGATACGAGCGACTCGTATTCGACGAAACGCTCCTTATCCTTTTCCTTTTGCCTGTTGTATTTGAAAAGCTCGGAATAGTATTTGTCAAGTGCCGTTTTGTACATTTTTTCGCTTGATCTTTCAAGCGTCAGCCGACGTTCCGTGCGTATTATAAACAGCGGTATCAAGCTCAATGCAAGAAAAAACAGGGAAAAGAATACAGTGGGAACGATCACCGACATTATCTTGTCAAACGTGCTGTCGGGACAGAAAACGGTGTCTTTCAAAAACGACGCTTCCGGAAAGCGAATGACCGAAAAAGCCGTGAGCAGACCGAATATCAATCCCACCGTCGCTCCGAATAACGCCCCGAAGAGCAACACGGAACGATCCGCACGCACTTCATCGCTCGCTTTTCGGTAAAAAACTTCTCTGTCGGGTTCTTCCGGCATGGGGACGGCATCCTCATGTACGCATTTTTCGTTAAGACGCTGTCTTATCGCCTGTATGCGGTCGTTTTGTGCGTCGATCTCGGCTAAATATTCCTTTTTGATGTTTACCTTGTTGCCGCTGTTTTTCATAATTCCTCGACGGATCAAAATAGATTTTATCAATTATATACCAATATAAGGTAATTGTCAAGGCTTTGATAAAATTATTTTCGCATTGTTTTCGTATTATTTTTGTATTATTACAACGTTTTCGGGAAGAATATCGGCGTTTTCATATGCGATCTCTTTGATCTGAGCTATATCCGAGGGAAGCAACGCTTCCGAGCGAACGACAATGCTTATGCTGTCACCCGATATGACCGCAACACACTCGGAAAAACCTTTTGACTTTACGAGCGATTCCACATTGGCTTCCTTTTCAATGTCGGCGGCGATCCTCGAAATGTCGGCAAGTGCCGATTTCGAAGCGTCCTCGGACGAACCTGCATCGACTACGGCTTGAAGCACCTCCATTGCCTCATCCCTCGCCCGGTTGCGATTCAGAGTCGAGGATGTGAAATAATCGTCCGCTTTTTGCTGTGCCTGATCGGACGGCTGCGACGAGGCGGGTTCGTTGTCCTCAAGCAGGAACCAATTTACGTAAACGATAATGCCGACGGCGAGTACCGAGCCGATTATTATCAGATTTCGCTTTCCTATTTTTTCGATAAGCCCTTTGATATCGAACTTCTTTTTCTCTTCACCCTCCTTTGCTGGATTGCCGGCTTTCAGTATTTTCATATGTACCTCCATACATTAAAATTTTCGGTTTTATCCGTTAAAATAAGAACAAACGAATACCCTGTTCGAGCTTATTCCGTATGCA
Organism: uncultured Lachnospiraceae bacterium; assembly: GCA_964498965.1. Lineage (GTDB taxonomy): Bacteria > Bacillota > Clostridia > Oscillospirales > CAG-272 > CAZCJU01. The sequence goes on along the minus strand of CAZCJU010000003.1, from coordinate 24,089 downwards.
CAGCATACCGCTTGCGTTATTCGGGAACGTATATCTGCGTCGTCGCCGTTTTTGCATACGACGGTAACTCCTCTCAGCTGCGGCAGCTCGCTTTTTACAAGCACGGGCTTGCCGTTTGCCTGCAAAAGACCGCCGCTCTCGTTTCGGGCGTATTCATCGGTGTAAAGACAGTCGATGCTTACGGTAACGTATGCATGCGAGCCGCTTATTTTTTCCGCCATTTTCCGTATGTCGCTTTCAGTGCTTTTTTTAAGCTCCGCAGTGCTTTCGGAGCTTTTGTCCGCATCCTCGCCGCCGCCGAAAAGCAGCAGAGCGACACCGAGTGCGGAGAAAAGCAAAAGCAACAGAGGCAGCTTGTTTTTCAAAGCAAGTGCCTTGAGCTTTTCTTTATTCGATCTGTTCAACGTAAACCACCGTACATTCAGCTCCGTAATTTTCGCTTACATAATATTGTATGCGTGAGGTCTTTAGGATATTACCCGTACCGCACAGCTCTATGTAATATCCGATCATCTCTATCTCCTCTCCGTCCGTGTAGTTGCACCGCACCGTTATCTCCCCGTCCTTTAATCCGTAACGATTCATGAGGTCCTTTTTTATTCCCGTGCTTATTCCGTCTACGGTACGCTGTATTATTTCGGTGCGTATGCGGTCCGAATTGTCCGAAACGGTGACCGGCGAAATGACGCTCGGTTCAAAATCGGTATTCGGTAAAAACGCAAACAGTGCCGCCGTCACGCACAGCGAACAGGCGAGCGAAACGTATTTTTTGAGCTTTCCCTCCGGGGAAAGCAACATCGTTACTCCCACGCAGCAGGTCATTACAATAAGGCAGATCAGATTTTCACGCATAATTGAATTTCATAAATGTCGCACATGAAACGACAAGCACGGTAAAGCATGAAAGAAGTGCGGCAAGCAGGATCGTGAGCAGGGAATTTATACCGTCTATGAGCTTCCTTTCGCCGTCAAGCGTCAAAATCCCCGCACAAAGCGACGCTATGCCGAGCGAGAGTTTATTACAGAGTATCATGCACAGCGGAACGACAAGCACCAGCAAAAGCACGAGCAATGCCGAGGCACATGAAAGCGAACGGATCGTTTTCATGCCCTCTATAACATATGAGGTGGCCTCCGAGAGCGACGAACCGATTATCGGTATGAAAGCCGAGGCGGCAAAACGCACGCCCCTGCCTATCGCCTGTTCAAGTGAGGTGAGAGCGACGCTTTGCAGAGTAAGACAAAAAGAAAACAGACCGCAGCCGGCAGATAAAAGAGTGACGGCAAGTTTTTTGAAGGCGTTTATAAATCCGTAAAGCTCGGGAGTGTCGGATAGAGCAGAAGCGAGCGAAAGTCCGAAGGAAGCGTATACGGCGGGCATTACGGCACGGGAGCAGAGACCGCTTATGAGGTGCAGTACCGTTAAAACGACGGTGGCGTGAGAGGAAGCGGAAACGACCTGCGACGAGCCGACGCCGGATACACACATGATGCCGAGAAACGACGACATGACCGTGACCATGGTGTCCATTGCCGTTTTCGTGCAAAGACAAGTGCTTTTTATCGTGTCGAAAATCATTAAGGCACAGCACATGCGGCTTGCAAGCGTGTAAACACGTGAGGAAGAATCGGAAAGCGAGCATATCGCATTTAGAACCGCACCGACAGCGAGCATTCCGACAAGCGAAAAAACGGAGGTGAACAGAGAGGGAAACGCACTCTTTATCGCTTGTGTTACGACGGAAAATATGTCCCCGCCCTGCGATACGTATTCCTCGGCACTTTTCCCGAGTAGTTCGTTGACCTCATTCGGTGTTTCGATACGGTATTCTTCCGACGAATATGCACGAAGAGGGAAAAAACATATTAACCGTATTAATAACGGTATGACTATTATGTATTTTATTTTCTTCATTTTATGTATCCGCTCGAGGTGCTTATTATTTCTTCGAGAAGAGGCAGACATGTTATTATTATTGCAAGCTTCCCCGCTCCCTCGATGATCCCCCCGACACCCGCCTCGCCGAGGCTCACGCAAATGTCCTCACAGCTTTTGCAGATAAGACCTATGCACAGCGATTTTATCATGTACGGCAAGTATTTCCCGAACGACGTGCTTTGTGCGACCCGCTTAAGATAGTCGATGGGTTGTTTGATGTATATGCATACCGAAAAGAAAAGGAAAACGCACAGCACGACGGCCAATACACGGGCGATCCCGTCGTCAAGACGCTTTATAAAATGCAAAATAACGCAAGCAAATACACAAAAGACACAGCAGGCGGTGATATTCATATCCCGAATACGCTCCTTACGGTGCTTATCAGCTTTTCAAGCTGACCGACGATCATTAAAAGTATTATTATAATGCCCGTCAGCGAAACGAGCGTCGCTTGCTCGTCGCGTCCGCTTTTGGTGAGGATTTGACAGGCGACGGATACGAGGATACCTATTCCGAGAGCTTTGATAACAAGTGAAGCGTCCATATTCTTACCTATAACAGCACGATCAGAACGAGAGAGGCGAAAAACAAGGGTATAAGACGCCTGAGCCGTGCGTCCCGCTTGCTTTTTTCGCTAAGCTCATCGACCTGTGCCTTCATTCGCTCCGTTATGTATTCCAATTCCTTTATTTGGGACATTGTGTCCGTCTTGCCGAGATATGAGAAAAATTCGGCACATATCGCCCCGTCCTCCCCGTCGTGTTCGAAACGGCGGCATATATCCGCACAGCTTTCACCGAGGTGAAACAGCTTCGGGTATGTCGCACTTAAACGAGAGATCATAACGTCCGTCGGCATTTTCCGTTCAAGCTGACCGAGTGCAAAATACATGGCACAAAGCAGCTCGCGTCCTCTTTGCCCCTTGTTTATCACCGCATTCGCCGAATGCTTGCCGTAAATATAGGCACACGACAGTATAATGCATGAAGCTAACAGCTTTGCGATCATTGACGTACTATATCGAACGAAAATTCGTTTCCCGTTCGTCTTAACCGTGCGAATCGCTCGAAAACTCCGTTCGAAGCAAGCAAAGCGATGCTCGGACGACGTAAGATCGCCTCAAGCGATGAACCGTGAGCAGTCGCGATAAACGGAACGCCCGTGTTTTGTGCGGACAATATAGCGTCGCATTCGTCCTTTGAACCTATCTCGTCGCAGATAATGACCTGCGGATTCAGCGTTCTCGTGGCAATCTCGATGCCCTCTCCTCTGCTTTTTCCGCATATGTAGTCGGCAAGCGGAGGAGGTGACGATGCCGACAGCTCGTACCGTGTGTCGATAACGGCAACACGAAGTCCCGATTCGCACAGATGAGAGATACACAGCCGCAGTACGGTCGTTTTGCCCTCGGCGGGCGGCGAAAATATCAGCGTCGAAAGGACTCCGTCCGAAAACAACGGGGAAACGTCGGCTTGAACTGCGTGCGGAATGCGTATGCAAACGGAATTTACCGTATGTACACCGCCGTCGGGCGATGCGGAGCAGGCAACACCCGCACGTAGCCCGTCGGGCGAGGAGATGTACCCGGCTTCTATCTCGCTTTCGTGGGATTGATACGAATTCGAGCATAAAAGCCGCACGCATTCGTCTATGTCATCCCTTGTGCAGATAAGCACGCCGCCCTGCGTGTCGCCGAGAGGAGATACGGTGAGATTTTTGTCGGGCAGACTCAGAGAAAACGAGCCGTTAATGCGAAGTCTAAGCTCGGTAACCAGCGGAGGCAGGGACGGATTTTTCAGTGCGAAAAGACGCAGAGGATCGCATAGCCGTTTCGGAAGATATCGATATGCGATGTAAAGCGGATCACGGGTGTTTTCAATGTTCATCATGCTACAGACTATTCGGACAAAGCCGCAAATATTCTTCTATTTGTCCTTTTTGATGCGGAAAAGCAGTCTGAGCAGTGCCTTGCCGTTGAACGGTATGAGAGGATACAGATAACGCCGGCTTCCGTCGATACCCTTATTTGACGCAATGAGGACAGTGATAAGGATGATCCCCGCACAAAAGCCGACAAGCCCGAAAAGGGCGGTGAGCAAAAGCAGCAGGATTCGCATAAACTTGAATGCGTAACCGAGTTCGTAGGACGGTTGCGAAAAATTGGCGAGAGAAACAAACGCGGAATACAGTATCGTTTCGGGAATGAACCACCCGACCTTGACCGCAAAATCACCCAAAAGCAGACCGCCGATTATGGAGAAACTGCCGGACAGCATGGAGGGCGTGTTCAATGCCGCAAGCTTCATTCCGTCAACCGCAAATTCAAGTAAAAGCATTTGCACGATGATCGGCAGACCGGCGTTTTCCTCGACTTGTATGAAGTGCAGAGCTTTGGGAATGTATTGAGGGTGAGTTATGAGCAGATACCAAAGCGGCGAAAGAAGCATTGTCAGAAAAAACAGCGAACACCGTGTGAAGCGAAGATAAGAACCGACAAGCGGAGGAAGAGAATAATCGTCCGTTTCCTGCAGAAAATCGAAAATGCAGGTAGGCAATATCATCGCCTGCGGATAATTGTCTACCAAAACGCCGACACTGCCCTCCATTACGGAAGCGGCGAGTGCGTCGGGCCGCTCGGTGTACCTTATTTTGGGAAAAGGATTGTACCACTTCTTGCGTATCAGGCATTCCGCCAAGGATTCCGCTCCCATGACGAGCGAATCCGTTTTTATCGCCGCTATTCGCTTTTCGAGTGATTTTACATATTTTTCGTCCGCCGTGCCGGCAAGATAACATATTACCACGTCCGTTTTTGAGATACTGCCGACGGAGATAAGCTTCATTTTCAAATTTTTATCTCGTATGTGACGACGTATCAATGCCGTGTTGAAAATAAGCGTTTCGACAAAGCCGACTCTCGCCCCACGCAAAACACGGTCGTTTTCGGGTTCGGTGACGGAACGTACCGGATATGTCCGTGCGTCTATAAGCACAGGCGTCGGCAATACCTCGCCCAAAAGCAAAACACAGCCAGATAAAACAAAGCTTATCGCCGTGTCGGGATCGGAACAAATGTCACATTCGATGTACGGGATAAGACGGTCGGTAAATTCCTTCGACGATTCGACCGTATCTAAAGAGCCGAGCTTCATCAACGAATCGAGGATCTTCAGCATAGTTTCGTCTTTTGTAAGTCCGTCGGTGAAATATACGCAAAATTTTTTGCCGCATACCTCGATATCACGCCGAACGATATCAAAGCTGCCTTCAAAACAAGCGTCGAAATATGCGATATCGGTGAAATAATCTTTGCCGAGCATTTTGTCCCCCCGTTTTCTTTCGATTCCCGATCAATTGCCGATCGGTTGCCGGCAATCGGTCATTGACAATTAATTGTTGACCGAAAGACCGAAATATAAACGGCAAAACAAAAAATCCCACCGCAGTTGCGGTGGGAAATTTTCGATTCATTCCGCTGTGATAGGAAAATTGTCGGGGAAACCGTTCTCGATGAGAAGTAACGGAGAAATAAACGCATCGCCGAGCATTACACTGTAATGCACACGCTCGCTGTCGCCGAAGCCGCTGCCGTCCGCTTTCGCTATCGTGTCGCCCTGCTTTATCGCATCGCCGACTTTTACTATATCGGTGCTTACTCTGCAATACATACTGCGTATTCCGAGTCCGTGATCGATGACAACAACGCCGCCGAATATCGTGTCCGTGCCGACGTAAACGACCGTACCGTCACTTGAAGCGGTCACGTCCTTGCCGTCCCTGATCTTCACGTCGATACCGCAGTGATTAAAGCTCAAGCCGTCAATGCTTTTGAAGGTCATCAAAAGGCCGTAGCCGGTGCGATGCGTCGTCACTCCGCCGGGAAATACGATATCGTTCGAACCGATATACGTCGATGATGTATCGAGTGCGGCAATGTCGGATATGAGCTTTTTCAGTGATGACACGCTGTCGTCGTTAATGTATTTTTCTATTGCCGAAGCCTTGGAGGAATATTCCTTTTTGCCCGTTCCGGAGGTTCTTTCCGTTACGCTTGCGGAATAGGTGTATGTCTTGTTCTCATAGGACAGCTTGATTTCGTATTCGTCCGATACCTCCGTCACATAGCTTGTCGGAATAAGTGCGTACTTTATCTCACCGTCGCCGTAAAAGGTCGGTGTAAAGCTGTCGGTGAAGCCGTGCGGAGAAATTTCGATTTTGAGCTTGTCAACCTCGGCGTTCTTTGCGGTAATTACAATGATACCGCCCTGCTCGGTCGTGACTTTGCCGGCGTGAACACCGTAGGAATATATCTCGAATGCGGGCTTGCCGCCGACGGTGTATTCAAACTCGTACACGGCACTGCCGCCGGAATGAACCGTCGATGTGTCCCATTGAGCTTCTATTCTTACCGAAAACACTGTCGCTTCGTCAACCTCAACACCGTCAAACGTGCTGTCAAGTACGGTACGCTTGTATTCCTCGCCGTCATGTGAAAACGTTATTATGGCTGTGTCGGGAGTTCTTGAAAATTTGAGATTAAGATCGCCCTTGCCCTCACCGCCGTTTTGCTTTTTGTCGCTCGTCGTAAGCTCCGCATTCGCATATTCGCCGTTTACGAGCCTGTATCTCCATTCGATCTCACAAGGAGCTATAGATACGGAATCGCCGACGGTCAGTGTGGGAGCGTCTGCATTGTAAAGGGAAGCGGAAAAGGAGGAGGAAAGAAAGCTCTCGCTGACGCTCGTGTCCGCCTTGTAATATTTTTCGCCGTGCTTGTAATATATGCCGTCGAGATCGTCTATATTTGCGTAAACCGTATAGACATCGCTTTCATCGCCCGCATTCAGCGTTATGTCGAATTTTCCGTAATCTAAAGCAGCGGACGGCAGACCGTCAAGCTCCTTTCCGTGAAGCAACGTCGAAACCGTCGCTATTTCGTCCTTCGACGATATGCTGTGAAGCACACCCGACGGATCGGTAACGACCATGCTCTCGATCTCCGAGGACGATTGCAGCAATGACTGTGTCGGAGGATTGTATACGGCTATCGCAATGGCGGTCGGGATAAAAAGCAAAATTATACCGATAAAAGTAAGAAATCTGTTTTTCAATTTTCCCTCCTTAATATTCGGCAATACACAGACGTGCTTCCGTGTTGATCAAACCGTCCGCTCTGACGGTTTTGAAATAATATACATCATCGGTTTTGGACCGATATACAGTCAACCGCTCCCCGAGCGGGGCTTCGTTTAAAAATTTGACCGAGTAATCGCTTATGAAAAATTTTTTCCCGAGTGAAAAATCGTTCAGCTCCGGTATAAAGGAACAGTACATATCGGGATAATGTGTGTTGTTAAAATGACGGTTAGAATCGATGTCGCCGTACGATACGAGCTTTTCGCCGACTTGCTCAAGTGTATCGTCGCTCGGAAAAAACGACCGATGCGAGATCGCAACGTCTACGCTGTCATCGTCCGTGTGCGGCGTGTTGTCCCATGTATCGGCACGCAAAAGCTTTTTCCCCGAACCGATAAGACACCATATCGATGCCGCCTCGGCAACCGTTACACCGTTTCTCTTTATTCTGTATACTCTGTCGTATGTAACGCCGTGAAAAGCGGCGAGCCACGTCTGTACCTCAAGATCGTCGTATGCGAAAAGCGGTGCGAAGCATTTTACGCTCATCTTGCTTATGATGAAGGCCTGCCGACGTTGCCGCAATTCCTCCGAGGTCGGGTGTGTGTGCTGTAATTGAAGCATCGCACATTCCTGCATATAACGCACGGTACACGACAGACGGACCGTTCCCGATCCGTCCGTGTCGTGCGAATTTACGGTAATATCCGTAATTTTTTTCATTACGCTCTGTTGTTTGAGCCGAGTACGTTCTCTATCTTGTCCTTTACAAGTGCCTTTACCATATCTCTTGCATGGCCGAGGTACTTTCTCGGGTCGAATACAGACGGATCGTTTACAAACGTTTCTCGGATGCCCGCCGTGAGTGCGAGCCTTATGTCGGAATCCATGTTTATCTTACATACCGCTCCCGATGCAGCACGTCTGAGCATCTCGGCGGGTACGCCTGCCGCACCGTCGATCTTGCCGCCGCATTTGTTGATAAGCTCTATAACAGCGGGATCTATACCCGACGCTCCGTGAAGAACTATGGGGAAGCCGGGAAGCCTTTGAGCGACTTCGTCGAGAATGTCGAAACGAAGCTTCGCCTCACCCTTGAATTTGTATGCTCCGTGGCTCGTTCCTATCGCTATGGCAAGCGAGTCAACGCCCGTAGCCTTTACGAATTCTTCTGCCTCTGCGGGGTGCGTGTAGGTGGAATCCTCCGCACTTACGTTTACATCGTCCTCAACACCGGCAAGCTTCCCAAGCTCTCCCTCAACGGTAACGCCGTGTGCGTGTGCGTAATCAACGACACGCTTCGTTATTTCGATGTTCTCCTTGAACGGGTGCGACGAGCCGTCTATCATGACGGAGGTGAAGCCGCCGTCAACACACATCTTGCAAGCCTCGAAATCCGGACCGTGATCGAGGTGAAGTGCAATATCAACGCCTGTGTCCTCTATCGCCGCATCTACCATAGCACGCAGATAGGGAAGCTTCGCATACTTTAACGCACTGGTCGAAACCTGCAAAATAACAGGTGACTTTTCCTCCGCACAAGCGTCGGCGACTGCCTGAATGATCTCCATGTTATTGATGTTGAATGCTCCTATGGCGTATCCGCCCGCATATGCTTTCGCAAACATTTCTTTAGTTGTTACAAGTGCCATTTTAAAACTCCCGATAAAATAATTTTAATATTTTCCGATACGTATCGGTGTCGAAGTATCGACAAAACGTACCTATATCGTATATTATATATTATCTTATCGCAAAAATCAATAACATTTTACATTATTTTTTGAAATCTTTCCGAAAATGCACGCAAAATTCAATCGGAAAGCCTCGTTCCGAGAAAATATGCCGCAACACTTACCGCTTTGAGCGAGCCGTCACGACCGCTTCCGCCGTCTTCGTGGCGTGCCGATGCCACACAGCCGATCACCTCGCCGTTTGCGACTATCGGACAGCACGCATCGACAAGAAGTGTGCCGCCCTCGGTAAACGGCACATTTTCGTCGATGCACAGCACAGGCTTACGCTGTACGCAAATATCGGACAGCTTTTTCGACATCTTTCCGCTTGCCGCCGATTTGGGCAGGGAACAGTGTGCGGACAGCTCGTCGCGGTCGAATACAGCCGCACCCGACGAGCAAGCCTTTGCCACGCCGCATACTATGTCGGCGGCTATGGCTCCCAGTTCCTTTACCGGTGAATATTTCCTGAAAATTATATCTCCGTCACCGCCGACATATATTTCAAGCGGATCGCCCTCTCGAATAAACAGCGTTCGACGTATCTCTTTCGGAATAACTATTCGTCCCAAATCGTCGATCTTCCTTACGATTCCCGTGGCTTTCATATATAAAATCTCCTTTTCGCTTCTGTGATACTGTTATTATCTGTCAATAAAGGAGTTTTATACTGTGAAATTTCGCTTTTGGTTTGTAAGCTCGCATTTCAAAAATTTTTTCGCATATCCCCGTAAGCCTTCCCCTACCGGGGAAAGGTGTCGGCGAAACCTCTCTCGTAAGCCTTCCCCCACCGGGGAAAGGCGGCAATCCGAAGGATTGACGGATGAGGGCATTATCCTATCGTACTATCTAAGTCAGTCTGTGCGGCTCGAAATCGATAAGGCAACGACCGGTTTGCAACTTAAAGTTGTCAAAAAATTTCCGCCCGAAACGAAAAGCAACAAATACCGCACCCTGTCAAAGAGTGCGGTATGAGCTTTTTACGAAAATTTTCGATAAACACGGACCTTGTTAAACACGAAACCGTTTTGCGTTTACTGTTCCGTATTCGTTTTTTCCGAGCCGTCGTCGTTGAGATCGAAATAGTGCGATATGACCTTTAACACGGTAGGTGCGGCATTTACGCCCGAAAAACCCTGCTCGATAACGCACGAAACAGTTATTTCTGGATCGTTATAGGGAGCGAATGCCGTAATAAGTGCATTGTTGCTGTCCTTTGATATCTGTGCCGTACCCGTTTTCGCACCGAAAGAAAACTTATACTTCTTTGTGGTCGAGGTGTTTTCCTTCGCCATTTTCATTCCCTTTTTTACGAGGTTTACATTGTATTGCGAAATGCTTACGGAGTCGAGAACGACGGGGACGTTGTATTCCTCGTCCTCACCCGAATAAAGCACGGTCTTATAAAGAAGCGTGCATTTGTACCGTGTTCCTCCGTTAATTACCGTCGAAATGTACGAGGAAAGCTGCAAGGGAGTTACCGCATTCAGGGACTGACCGATCGCCGCTTGCAGTGTGTCGCCCGGCACCCATATGCCGCCTCCCGCTTCTTCCTTTGCCTCGGGAGAGGCAAGTACGCCCTTTGATTCCGAGATCTCTATTCCCGTGTATTCGCCGAGTCCTAACTTGGTACAGTAGGCATTGAGCGTGTTTATTCCCATTCGCCTGCCGACATCATAGAAAAATATATTGCATGAATAGCCGAGAGCGGACACCACGTTTACGTTTCCGTGTCCGGAGTGAAGCCAGCATTTAGGCTGATAGTCCTTGTAATATTCGTATTTTCCCGAATCGTATATCGTCGTCGAAGCGGTTATCGTTCCCTCGGTGAGTGCCGCTATGGATGTTGCGACCTTGAATGTGGAACCGGGTTCGTAGTTTCCGAATAAAGCTCGGTTGAAAAGCGGCTTTTTTTCGTCGCTTAAGAGCGAAGAATAATTTTCGCCGAACGTGTTTAAGTCATAGGTCGGGTACGATGCCATTGCAAGCACTTCAAAGGTGTTCGTATTTATCACCGTCACCGCTCCGCTGTCCGCTTTTTCGCCTTGGTTTACCTCGCCCGTTGCTTCGCCCTTTTCTCTGACCCATGCCACATTTTCGGCAAGTGCTTTTTCGGCGGTCTGTTGAAGCTCGATATCTATAGTAAGCCAGACGTTTTTGCCCGCCACGGCTTCTTTTTCAATGTACGAATTTACAACATTTCCGCTCTCGTCCTTTTCTATCACGCAAACGCCGTCGATACCTCGCAAAAGCTCTTCGAATGCTTTTTCCACTCCGTCTATGCCGACTGTCGCATCAAGACTGTAGCCCTTTGCGAGATAGTATTCCTTATCCTCGGCGGGAATGCTGCCTACTCTGCCGAGAATGTGCGATGCCGAACCGGGAAAAAGATACTCTCGGCTGCATTCGGTTTCCGTTCGCACGCCCTGACAGCCATGCTCTTTTATCGCCGTGATCAACGCACTGTCGGCATCGCTTACGAGAACATACGGACTTGACGACGAAAAATTGCAGGTTTCCATATCGTATCTTATGGCAACTACGGTGTCGACATATCGTGCGTCGATCTTGAAATTTCCGCTTTTATCGACAAGGCGATACCGATCAAGCAGATACTCGTAAAAATCTATACACGAAACGTCCTCGTCAAGCTCGGCACTGCGGCAAAAATTGTCAAATCTCGATTTGATTCGGGTAAGCTCCAGCTTTTCGTTGTATTGAACGTGCGGATATGTACCCGAAAAAGGCGAATCCGTTTTGATCTCGCACCCGCACGCTTCGAGAACGGATATGGCTTCGGCAATCGCGGCGTTTTTGCCCGACGAAGCGGCATCGAGTGCCTCGTAATCGAATTCGATCGAGTACGTGCGGACGTTCGCCACGAGCTTTACACCGTTGCGGTCGAATATCTCTCCTCGCAACGCCTGAATGCTTTCGCGGTATACGGTCGTTTGCGACGCACTGTACGTATAACGGTCAACACCCGTTATTTGCAGATTTACAAGTCGGATCATATATACGGTACACACAAGCACGAAAAACGCACCGAACAGAAAAAATTTGTTAAGTATCTTTTTCTTTTTTTTCATTCCTTGAATTTGTATTTTGTTCCGGCAGATGTGTCCTCTAAAATTATGCCCATATCGGACAGCTCCTTGCGTATTTCATCTGCCAATGCGTAATTTTTGGCTTTCTTTGCCGCCGCACGCTCGGCGATCTTCGCCTCGATAAATTCGCTGTCAATGCCCGCAGCGTTCTTTTTGTCAAGCCCCATGAGCGAGGTAAGCTCGTGAAGCGATCCGTATGCGTATTTCGCACAGCCCGCAGTCATATTCTTGGAAGCCGAATTGAGATCCTTTACAAGCTCGAATATTGCGGCGATTCCGTCCGCAGTATTGAAATCGTCGTCCATAGCTTCGATAAATTGAGCTTTTCTTTTTTCGCAAACGGATACGACACCTTCGCATGCTTCTCCGTCGGGTGCGTTCTTCATGATGAACGATAGGTTGTCTTCGCAGTTGTGTATTCTCTCAAGCGAGGCTTTCGCCTGCTCTATTATTTCCGGCGAATAGTTGATAGGCTTTCTGTAATGTGCGGAAAGCAGGAAATATCTTATAACGTCGTAACCGTATTTTTCGGCTACTTCACGAACGGTGAAGAAATTCCCGGCAGACTTCGACATTTTTTCGTTGTCCACGGAAATGAAGCCGTTATGGACCCAATATCGAACAAATTCACAGCCGTTTGCACATTCCGACTGGGCTATCTCGTTTTCGTGGTGCGGAAAGACAAGATCTCGTCCGCCGCAGTGTATGTCTATCGTTTTTCCGAGATAACGACGAACCATTGCCGAGCATTCTATATGCCAGCCGGGACGTCCCATGCCCCACGGGCTTTCCCATGCCGGCTCGTTCGGCTTCGCACCTTTCCAAAGTGCAAAATCAAGCGGGTCACGCTTGATATCGTTTACATCGATCCTCGCTCCCGCTTCAAGCTCGTCTATGGGCATATGCGACAGCTTGCCGTATTCGCCGAACTTTTTCGTGCTGAAATAAACGTCCGAGTCTACCTGATAAGCAAAGCCCTTATCGACAAGCGTCTTTACGATATCGATTATTTCGTCGATGTTTTCCGTCGCTTTCGGATGTACGGTGGCTTTCCTTATTCCGAGACCCTCGGCATCGGTGAAGTATTCTTTTATATATTTTTCGGAAAGCTCCTTCGACGAAATGCCCTCCTCGTTGGCTTTCTTTATTATTTTGTCATCGACATCGGTGAAATTCTGCACGAATTTGACCTCATAGCCTCGGTATTCCATATATCTTCTCATCATGTCGAATACGACGAGCATTCTCGCATTTCCTATGTGGAAATAATTATATACGGTGGGTCCGCAGGCATACATCTTGACCTTGCCCGCCTCCATGGGGACGAATTCTGTTTTTTCGCCTGTCATCGTGTTGAAAAGCTTCATTTCGTTTCTTCCTTTTTCAATTTGTCTATTTCCGCTTGCAGCTCGTCTGTTTTGAGGCGAAGCTTGCATAATTCCTGTGCAACGGGATCGGCTATGTGAACCTGATCGAGATCGCTGCTTTGACATTTACCCGAACCTTTGTTTACCGTTCTTGCGGGAATGCCGACTGCGGTCGAATTTTCGGGTACTTCATGAAGCACGACGGCTCCGGCGGCTATCTTCGCTCCGTCGCCTACTTTGAACGGCCCGAGGACCTTTGCTCCCGAGCCGACCATTACGTTGTTTCCGAGCGTCGGGTGACGCTTTCCGCTGTGCTTGCCGGTTCCGCCGAGCGTAACACCTTGATATATCGTGCAGTTATCGCCTATTTCGGCTGTTTCGCCGATAACCACTCCCATTCCGTGGTCTATGAACAGCCCCTTTCCTATCTTTGCGGCGGGGTGTATCTCTATTCCCGTAAGAAATCTCGCACCTTGACTTACCGCACGTGCGGCGAGCGGGTGCTTGTCATTCAGCTTGTGCGACAGCTTGTGTGCGAGGACGGCGTGAAAGCCCGAATAAAGCAATGCCACCTCGGCTTTGCTGTGTGCGGCGGGGTCACGCTCCATTATAGATGTCAGGTCCTCGTCAAGCTCCGTCACAAGATCTGCGAGCTTTTCGACGGCATCTGCCGCCTTGTTCGCTTTTTCAACGCTTTTATCCATAAAGTCGGATATTGCCGACATGAAATCTTTTGACATGCTCTCTCCAATTCGTTAATTCGGTTCGTTCCGAAGCAAACCTGTCGGCACAGTCCCATGCGGCACGGCTGCAATTGCACCGTAAGCCGCACTGCGTCGCCGCCGACATTGCATTGCGTGTATTACAGTATATTATGAAAATGTGTATTTATAAGCATCAAATTCGGAAAAATATAAAAAATACGATTTTGAAAAAATACGATTTTGATTTGAAAAAATACGGTGACGGACAAAACCCTTATTGAACTCGGTCGTCACCTTCATTAAAGGATCGATCCTTATGCCCGCTTGTTTGCCTTGTCGCTTTTTCGCCGCTTCGACGAGCGAACGAACGCATTGACGGTCAAGGTCAATACGGCACAAAGCGTAAAGCCGCAAAGGTCGAGCCAAACGTCGGATATTTGCCCCGACCTGCCGGCTCTGCCGAGCTGTATCGTTTCGTCGATAAGAGCCGATGCCATGCCGAAAAACAGCATACAGACCGCATTGATCGCATTCGATCCGCCGAGTAATATAACAAACAGCGATGCCTCAAAGCCCAAAACGGAATACTCGAAGAAGTGACCTAATTTTCTTATGTTCAGCTCCTGCGAGCGTTTTTCGCCGACAAATACCGACAGCACTTTACGCACGACTTGACCTACTCCGCTGTCGAAGCCGTCGCTCATCTGTCGACTTGAATCGCCGTCGAACAGCGAAAAAGAGAATATAGCGATAAGCGTGAATATTGCGATGATAAGCACGATGAGCTGTTTTTTATTCAATGAGAAAGACTTTTTCATTTTTCGGTTTATATCCTCGCACTAATCTCCGTATGTGCTTTATAGCCCTTTATAGGCACGATCTTGTTTATTTCCGCTTTCATGTCGCACGAATCGTCGTTCATTATCTCGTGCAAACGGGCGAGTGAAGCTTCAAACTCGTCCGTGTCGAAATCGAGCGGGTGACCGATGTATATTTTTTCGTCCGAGGTGGATCTTATGCCCTCCTCGTCAAGCAGTATCTCTTCGTAAAGCTTTTCGCCGGGACGCAGACCGGTAAAAACTATGTCTATGTCCGTGTAGGGAATATGCCCCGAAAGGCGAATGAGGTTCTCTGCGAGGTCGAGTATTTTTACCGGCTGACCCATGTCGAGTACGAATATCTCGCCTCCGTGTGCTAAAGCTCCCGCCTTAAGCACCAAACCGACGGCTTCGGGAATAGTCATGAAAAATCTGATGATGTTCGGGTCGGTGACCGTGACCGGACCGCCCTCGGCTATCTGTTTTTTGAAAAGCGGAATAACGCTTCCGTTCGAACCGAGTACGTTTCCGAAACGAACGGCGACAAATTCGGTCTTAGACCTTTTGTTTTGACTTTGAATGATCATTTCGCATATACGCTTCGTCGCACCCATTATGTTCGTCGGGTTTACCGCCTTGTCCGTAGAAATGAGTATGAACCTGCTTACGCCGTAAGCGTCGGCGGCACGGGCGAGTGCCAATGTGCCGAACACATTGTTTTTCACTGCCTCGTTGGGAGAATCCTCCATAAGAGGCACGTGCTTGTGTGCGGCGGCGTGAAATACTATTTCGGGACGGTATTTTTCGAATACCTGATCCACGCGATGCTCGTCCCTTACGGAGCCTATGAGCGTGACAAGGTCTAAATCGGGATGTACGGACTTAAGCTCGTTCTGTATATCATATGCATTGTTTTCGTATATGTCGAATATTATGAGCCGCTTCGGCTTGTGGCACGCTATCTGACGGCATAGCTCGCTTCCGATAGAGCCGCCTCCGCCCGTAACTATTATGACCTTGCCCTCAATGTAGCCGATAATACTGTCAATATCCGCTTTTATCGGCTCTCTGCCCAAAAAGTCGTTTACGTCGATGCTTTCAAGCGACGACAGACGTATTTCGTTGTTTACGTATTGCGATATGCCGGGCAACGTCTTGAGCGAACAACGCGTTTTTTTGCATATTCCGAGAATTTTTGCTTTTTCCTTGCTGTCGAGAGAGGGAATTGCGAAAATGATCTCGTCTACCTCGTACTTTTTGACCATTTCGGGAATGTCGTTGCGTGTGCCGACGATCCGCACTCCGCCCATACGCAAGCCCTTTTTTTCAAGGGCATCGTCGATTATGCAAACGACCTTCTTCTTATTGTGAAGCGTGCTTGTGTTGAATTCTTTCAACAATATGTTTGCGGCATAGCCCGCTCCGATCAGCATGACGTTGCATTTTGTCGTTTTTTTACCGCTGTTTTTCTTTCTTCCGCTTCTTACGACGCGGTAAAGAACTCTTATCCCGACGGTTTCGAACGTGAAAAGCATCCATATCATCGGATAGCACGAACGCGGAAGCTTAAGATCAAGTACGGTACGCAGAACGGTGTTTATAACGAATGCGATCGTGGTACCTAACAGTATCAGCGAATATTCGTATATGCTTGCGAACTGCCAAAGACTGTCGTAAATGCGGAGAAGTGCGAATATGACCACGGTAAGCAGTACGGCGACGGGCAAATATTGAATCAGATTTGCGAACTCGACCGAAAAATCGGCACTGTTTACGTTAAGATCCTCTCGAAGGAAAAGCGAAAACATCTCCGCAAACGCAAGTGCCAATGCGTCGTATACGATAAGACAGACGATACGCAAAGCTTTTGAGGACAGTATTTTCTTTATTGCGGGCGTGTCCCTCTTTTTCGTATCTGTCATCTTATTATGCCGAGCTTCGCTTTCATTTTCAGTATACGCAGTACGGCGGAGTCGAGTATGTCGGCACTTACCGTGCCGTTTGATACGTTTTCAAGCAACGCATGATAGCCGTCCTCGTATTTCGATGTGATTATCATGTCGTTTCCGCACAGCAACGCACGTGTGCAGGGGTCGTTTCCGTTCGTAAACTCCCGTATAGCACTCATTGTGAGCGAATCGGTGATTATTACGCCGTTAAAGCCGAGCTTTTTACGCAAATATTCGTGAACGGGGTACGACAGCGACGACGGGTATTCCTCGTCGAAGCATTTGACTATGTTGTGCGATACCATTACGCTGTCCGCTCCCGCCTCTATGCCGGCGATGAACGGCAGCAGATCCTCGCTTTCGAATATCGAAAGAGGACGCAGGTCCGACGACATTCCCTTGTGCGTGTCGCTGTTTCCGCCGTAACCGGGGAAGTGCTTGAGCGATACACCCACATTAAGTTCGTTGAATTTTTTCGTTACTATTCTCACATATTCCGCCGTTACCTGCGGTGAAACGCCGAGTACACGTTTTGAAATGTACGAATCGGGGTCTATGCTGTAATCGCACACGGGTGCCAAATTGTAATTCAAACCGAGCGATTTCATCAGCTCCGCTTTTTCCTTTGCTTCGCGGCGAATACCGCCGAGTCCCTCCTTACGGTACATATCGTGAGGCGTTTCGAACGGCTTTTCTCTGAATTGAGGGAATTTGCTTATGCGTGTGACCGAACCGCCTTCCTCGTCTGCCGACAACGCGAGCGGGATCTTCGCCCACGACTGAAATTTTGCGACTCTTTCTCTTACTCCGTCGGGCGTGTAGCTTTCGAAATCGCGTGCGAACATGACAAAACCGCCGACGTGCAGTTCCTTTATTACTCGTTCCTCGTCACGGTCGGGGCAGTGTGCGAGGAAAAGCTGACCTACCTTTTCCTCTACACTCATACTTGTTAATATTTCATTTACATTTACAGACAAAACGATCGCTCCTTTTACAGTATATACTACCTTATCATACAGTATATCACATTCAAATCCAAAAATCAATCACTAATTGCATAAATTTTGATAAATTCCTTCTCGTAATGCCGCTTTTTTTATTCCTGCCGTGCCTAAATTCGGACATACAGTCAAATTTTACACGACGAATATTGACAAAGCCGGCTCGGCGTGATAAAATAAAAAAAATTATCGATTGAAATGAACGGGTATACTATGAGATCTGATAAGACCGTGGCGGCACTTTCGAGTGCAAAGGGCAGAGGTGCGATAGCGATCGTACGGGTAACGGGCGACGACGCACTTAAAATAGCTTCGGCTGTGTTTAAACCGAAAGCAAAACGGCCGTTGTACAGCTTTGACGCAAATAAAACGGTGTACGGTGTCATCATGCAGGATGGTGACGTGATAGATGACGGAATAGCCGTGATATACAAAGCTCCGCATTCATATACGGGCGAGGATATGGCGGAAATAATGTGTCACGGCGGTGTCTTGGTGACACGACTCGTGCTTGAAGCCCTTTTCGAAGCGGGTGCTTGCCCTGCGGGTGCGGGCGAGTTTACGAAAAGAGCTTTCGTGAACGGAAAGCTGAGCCTGTCCGGTGCGGAGGCGGTCATGGACGTTATCGACGCACAGAGCCGTGCCGGACTTAAACTGGCAAGCGTTTCGGGCAGAGAACGGTTGAGCGGTGAGATAGGCTTGCTGTATGATGAAATGAAAAGCATCGTCGCAAGCATTTATGCTTATATCGATTACCCCGACGAGGATTTGAGCGATGTTTCGCCCGAAACGATGCTTCGACGGGTGGAGGAGATCGACAAGCGACTTGAACGGCTCGTTCGCTCGTATGAAGTCAAAAAAGCTGTCAGCGTCGGCATAGACACGGTAATATGCGGTAAACCTAACGTCGGAAAATCCTCACTGCTCAATGCCATGTCGGGCGAAGAAGTGGCGATAGTTACCTCGACGGCGGGAACGACGAGAGATGTAGTGACGAATACCGTGAATTGCGGCGATGCCGTCCTGCGGCTGTGCGATACCGCCGGAATACGCGGAACGAGCGATGAGATCGAAGCTATCGGCGTTGACAGAGCAATGAAAAAAATGAGAGAATGCTCGCTTGCTCTTGCCGTGTTCGATGCCACTCGCCCGTTCGATACGGAGGACGCAAGGCTCGTTTCCGCACTGAAAGATGCCGATTGTGCGAAAATAGCGGTAATAAATAAATGTGACGGTGAAAAGCGACTCGACGAGAGCGAAATATCGAAGCATTTCGAAAACGTCGTGCATATCAGTGCAAAGACCTCGGAGGGAATAGACGAGCTGGGATCGCTTACCGAAAAAATGTTTTTGGCGGGCGGTATAGATTACGACGAGCCGCATATCGCAAACGCAAGACAGCTCGGAGAAATAAGCTCGGCAAGACAGAGTCTGAAAAACGTATGTGAGGCACTGAAAAACGGTCAAAGCGTTGATATCGCTTCGATAGATCTGACCGATGCTATGGAGGCGATAGGCAGAGCCGACGGCACACAGATAAGCGAAGATATCGTCGGCGAGATCTTCTCGAAATTCTGCGTCGGAAAATGAGTGCATATATTCGCAATCGAAGGAGAAATACATGAAATATACCTTTCCCGCCTTACTGTTCAGGCAAAAATACATCAATCGCTGGTCGCTCATGCATTGTATGCAGGAGGAAAGCCTCGCAGTGCATAGTGCGGAAACGGCTGTCATCGCACATCTGCTTGCGGTCATAAACCGAGATGTGTTCGGCGGAACGGCGGATCCGGATAAAACGGCTTTGTTCGCACTTTACCACGACAGCTCCGAGGTGCTTTGCGGCGATCTGCCGACACCCGTTAAATATTACAACGAAAAAATGCGAAGCACATACGACGAAATAGAAAAAAACTCCGCACGGCTGCTGCTATCCAAGCTTCCCGAAGAGCTTAAGAAAACATATGAACCGCTTGTGTGCGAGGAGTGCGACGAGCTTACCTACAGACTTGTCAAGACCGCCGATAAGCTGTGTGCTTTGATAAAATGCATCGAAGAAGCAAAGGGAGGAAACAGAGAGTTTTCGAGTGCGGAAAAAACGATAAGACGCTCGCTTGAGGCATACGATTCCGATGAGCTGATATATTTTAACGAGCATTTTCTGCCGTCGTTTTCTCTCGATCTGGACGAGCTGTGAAAAGAGAAAGAAGCATAAGAACGGAAATGGTCATAGGCGAAAACGGACTGAAAAAGCTCGAAAATGCCCGTGTGGCAGTGTTCGGATTGGGCGGCGTCGGCTCTTATACCGCCGAAGCACTTGCGAGGACCGGCGTCGGTCATATCACGCTCGTTGACGGAGATACCGTGTCCGAAAGCAACATAAACCGTCAGCTCGTCGCATTGACTTCGACTGTCGGCAGATATAAAACGGAAGTTGCCGCCGAAAGAATAAGGGATATAAATCCCGACTGCGAGGTGACCGAAAAACGCATTTTCTACGGCGAGGAGGAGAATTTTTCGCTTGCCGAGCTTGACTACGTTGCGGATGCGATAGATACCGTGTCGAGCAAGGTGTTTTTGATAAGCTCCTGCAAGGAGGCGGGAGTAAGGGTGATAAGCAGTATGGGTACGGGAAATAAGCTCGATCCGTGCTTGCTTCGTGTCGGCGACGTTTTCGAAACACGGGGCTGTCCGCTTGCGAGAGTTATGCGAAAAAAACTCAGAGAAGCACGGGTGGATAAACTGAAAACCGTGTATTCGATCGAGGAAAATACGTTGAAGCTTACCGAAATGTCAAACGGCAGACACGCTCCCGGAAGCATTGCATTCGTTCCGGGATGTGCGGGCCTTATCATGGCATCGGAAGTCATCAAAGATATACTTTTGCTGACGTAAAAAGTTATAAATACATATTATCGGGTTCACAATTATCGAATACAATAAAACCGGGTAGCTTTTTACAAAAAGGGGTGAATATCATGCAGGATTCCGTAGAGAAAAAAAGAAGATTCATAATTAACGTCGTTTATTTTGCCCTGATAGTCGTGCTGGTGTATTTCGTTTTTAAGTATATCTTGGCGGCACTCGCACCGTTCGTGCTTGCGTTTTTGATAGCTTCTATATTGCGACCGGCGGTACGTTTTATCAAAAACAAAATGAAATTCAAACTTCGAATAGCCTCGACCGCCGTCGTTATACTGTTTTACTGTACTGTGGGAGCGTTGCTCACCTTCGGTACGATAAGGCTCGTTGCGGCGGTGATAAAATGGGTGAATATGCTCCCCGACTACTACAAAAATACACTTATGCCTGCGGTCAAGGACGTGTTGTCGGCTGTAGAAGAAAAGCTGAAGATCGTAAACCCCGACATTTCGCTCGATATAAACACGGTAATGTCGTGGCTTGCCGCAAGATTGCAGGAAATGACGAAAATGGTGGATACGGTATTTACCCTCGTGTCCGGTATCCCGAGCCTGCTGCTCAGCATTCTGATAACGATAATCGCAACGTTCTTCATATCCGCCGATTATGAGCATATCGGTAAATGGTGCATCGCTCAGTTCCCCGAAAAGACACAAAACACGATACTCGAAATCAAACGGTACGTGACGACCATACTGCTGAAATATATCCGCTCGTATGCGTTGATATTGCTCATAACATTTACCGAGCTTTTTGTCAGCCTTTCGATAGCAAACCTGATATTCCCCGATATGGTCGGCTCTATGGGACGTGTGGCTCTCGTAAGCTTCCTTATCGCCGTGTTCGATATATTGCCGGTAGTCGGCACCGGCACGGTGCTTATCCCGTGGGCGGTCGTATCGCTGATACAGAATAAACTCGGTATAGGTCTGGCACTGCTGATAGTGTACGTCGTGATAACCGTCATAAGACAGATAATAGAACCGAAGATAGTCGGGAAACAGGTCGGACTCCACCCCGTGGCTACGCTGATCGCCATGGTTTCGGGTACGGCACTGTTCGGTATAGTCGGACTTTTCGGCTTCCCGATAATTCTCGCACTTCTCACCGACCTGAACAGACGCGAGAAAATTCACATCTTCAAAAGTATTCCGCACGAAAACACAAATAATAACGACTGAAAGCCGTCGCCTCGGATATTTTATTCGGGGCGGCTTTTTGCATATATTCCGCCGTATTGCGTATAATACGTATATCGATACACCTTAAACAGGGGCTTGCCGCCGTCGTTTGATGCGACGGTGAGTCGGTACGTGAATACGAATTTTTCGGAGGTAATATGTACGAATCGAAAAACGACCTGCCGCAGGGCTTTTCGGCGGCACTTAAACGAAATCTGCCCGCAATGCGTTTCTTTGCCGCACTTACCGCAGAGGAAAAGGAGAGCGTTACCGCAAGAGCGAGAAATGCCAAGTCAAAAGAGGAAATGGCATCGCTTGTGGCGGGATTGAGCGAGGAATATAATCCGCTGAACAGAAAAGCCTGAGAACTGTTGAAAAACGTACAAAAAACATCGAAAAAATATTCAAAACGAAAAAATAAATGTTTTCATCTTGTTATTGAAAAAATATTTTTTTCGGTGATATAATTACCCTGAAATTTGTTGGGGTAAAAAACCATGGGAAAAATCAAGATCAGAGTCCCGTCTTATTTGAAAAATTTTAAGTGTAAATGCGGAAACTGCCGCCGTGTATGCTGTGGCGGTTGGCTCATTCCGATATCCGAAAAGGAGTATTTCAGGCTGCTCGGACTGAAATGCTCCGCCGGATTGCGAAAGCGGCTCGACAGTGCGTTTCTGCCCTCTCCCTCGCCCGACCCCGATGAGTACGGCTTCATTAATGACGGAAAAAACGGAAAATGCCCGCTCGTAGATGCAGAGGGGTATTGCTCGCTTCAAAGAGAGTGCGGGGAGGGAGCGATACCCGCAGTCTGCAGACTGTATCCGAGATGCGTCAGAATGTGGAAATGCCCGGAGGTCGTATGCTCGGGAAGCTGCGAAAAAACGGTTGAGCTGATAGTCGGCGACGGTATGCGACTCGAATACATAGAACGCGAATATAACGGATATATACCTCCCCGACCGCACGATATAGAATACAAGGACGAAGTACGGGAAAAATGTATGCTCCTTATGTCAAACTGTGCCGAAACCGTCAAAGAACGAATAGCGGATATCGGAAGAGCGTGCGGAAGCGATACGCCGAATATCGTTTACGCCGATATCGAGTTTGTCCTTATGCTTATGAACGAGCTTGTGCGTGTACTCGGCGAAAGCAATCCCTCTCTTGTGCATTCGGGGGTCGAATGCCTGAGCTTTATATCCGAAAATGCGGAAAAAAGCGGGGAAGCGGCGTTTTTTAAAGCGTGCGAGAACGAATATAAAAAAATCTTACCGCATTATGAGGAATATTACGCAGGGCTGCTGCTCAATCATATTTTTTATGAGTGCTTTCCTTTTGCGGATTCGTCGGCTACACCGCAGCGGGCGTTCACTTCGTTTTCGGTGCTGTATCTCATGATGCATTTTTCCTCGGTCTGCCACGTCGTGCGTGCGAACGAAAGCGGCGAAAATGTCGTAAATGCGTTTTGCGACAGCACAGCGGAACTGTTTCGCTGTGCTGAGCATTCGTCGTTTTATAAAAACGTATGTATCGTGTATAATGTGGTGATGAATAAATATAAGGAAACTCGGTGATGAAAAAAACTGAAAAGAGATCGAAAAAGATAAAAAAAAGAGCGGGCTACGGTGCGGAGCTGAAAAAAACGATAAAGGAAAATAAAGTATCCTTTGCCGTTTATTCGGTGCTTCGAGTGCTTGTTTTGGGCGTTCTCGTTCGTTCTGTATTTCTCGGAAATTACGAAAACGCCATGATATGCTTGCTTTCGCTCGTGCTTTTCCTCATTCCTCCGTTTATCGAGAAAAAGCTTAACGTGGAGCTTCCTACGGTGCTTGAATGTATAATATTTTTGTTTATATTCTCGGCTGAAATACTCGGAGAAATAAATTGCTATTACATCAAAATATCCGGTTGGGATACTATGCTGCATACGATAAACGGCTTTTTGTTTGCCGCAGTCGGCTTCGCTCTCGTCGATTTGCTGAACCGAAATGCGAAAAATATAAATTTGTCGCCGCTGTACCTGTCACTCGTCGCATTTTGTTTTTCGATGACGGTCGGTGTGCTTTGGGAGTTTTTCGAATTCGGTATGGATACGTTTTTCGCACTCGATATGCAAAAAGATACCGTTGTCACGTCGTTTTCGAGCGTTACGTTCGATGAAAGTAACATTAATATACCGATAAAGGTGAACGGTATGGTCGGTACCGTCATACCGACGCAGGCCGG
>CAZCJU010000002.1:0-70953 GCA_964498965.1 uncultured Lachnospiraceae bacterium | reverse complement strand
ATGCACTCAGCCGTCGGCTACGCCGACGCCTTCCCCGGAGGGGGAGGTTTACGAGGGGGGTAAGGGGAAAGCTTTACCGAGAAGATTTAAAACGAGGGAATGATTTTGTTCAAGCTATCTGAACAGCGGAAGCACCTGTCTGTTTTCGAGTGCGTTTTCAATGCAAGTCGGGAGCAGTGAAAAGTCGCATATAAGAGAATACGGCTTTTTTTCGCAATCATCGGGTGAAAGCGGAACGAAATAGAAATTTTTTCTGTTAAAAAGCGTTCCGATATTACACAGATTTGCTCCGAGTGCGTCATTCGTTGACAAAGCTATAAGTATCGGCTTATTGCACCGCAGTGTTGCCTTGCACGCCATTGTAACCGAATTATCCGTAACACCGTTGGCGATCTTAGCCAGCGTATTTCCCGAGCATGGGCATATAACGAGTGCATCGAGCGGATCGGGTCCGAAGCGTTCCGTCTCTTTTATCGTATGCAGCACCGGTCTATTGCATATTTCTTCGATACGTTCGACAAATTCTCCGCTCTCGCCGAAGCGAGTGGAAGTATTATACACGTTTTCGCTCACGATAGGGTAAAGCTCGTATTTTTCCTTTATCCCTTCAAGCCGGGCGATACTTTTTTTCAGCGTACAAAAAGAGCCGCACATGGCAAATCCGAGCTTTGTTTTCATTCGACGATTCCCCGCTTCCTCATTATATCGCATATACATTTTTTGATTATTTTACCCGATGTTATCGGTGCGGTTTTTCCGGGCAATGACAATGCGTGCAATGCATTTATGCCTTTATCCTCCGCGTACTGCATATCGACTCCGCCCGGATTTGATGCAAGATCTATTATAACGACATCGTCTTTCGCTTTTTTAAGCACGTTTCGATCGAATATTACGCAAGGAACGGTATTGAATACGACATCGAAATCAAATATCACGTCGGCAAGGCTTTCGGTATGCACGGTTTTACAGCCAAGCGTGCCTGCCCATGCTGCCGCCTCCGAGGACCGCACTGCGACGGTCACATCGACACCGAGTGCGGTTAATCTCGGGCAAAGCAGTTTACCTATTCTGCCGTAACCGGCCACAAGAGCTTTCGAACCGTGCAACGTTGTAAGCATTCGTCCCATGGCAAGCTCTATAGCACCCTCCGCAGTCGGCACTGCGTTAAGAATGTTCAGTTCCTCCGATTCCATATAATCTATAACGGTTATTTTTTTCGTTCCCGCAAGCTCTCTAAGCACATTATTCGCCAGTCCCGCAAAAACGAGCGTATGGTGATCAAGGCAATCAAACAGTTCTTCCACACGCAATTCGTTTTTCGTATACGGGCAATTTATTTTACAATTATCCTTTGAATACGGAACAGGCAGAATTATGATCTGTGCCTGTCTTAAGGCATCGGTATAATACATACATTTTACGGCATTTTTGCACGGTGACGTGCAATTATCAAAGCCGAAGATCGCCACTTCAAAGCCGTCGTCGGCAAGCTCTCTTGCCATTACGAGCTGTCTGAGATCTCCGCCCAACACGGCAATTTTCATTTTTTCGTTACTGTTCATAGATATACCTCCGACATTATTATATGAAAAAGCAGCGGCACACGTTAATTGGCGAGCAAATATTTTTCGAAAAGCCTTGAAAAAGCAAAAAAAATATTGCATTATCGGTTTTAATGTGATAGAATGGGTGAAACGTCGTTTTGGGGTACATATAAAAAATGAAAAAGAGAGTATTTTACACGGAATTATCCTATATTATCGGAACGTTTTCGATTGCGATGGCGACGGCACTTATGACGACTGCGAATTTCGGCATATCCATGGTCGTCGCACCCGCATATCTTATTCATCTTAAGCTTTGCGAATATCTTCCGTTTTTTTCGTTCGGCATGGCGGAATACTGTCTGCAGGGGCTTATACTGCTGATAATGATGTTACTGCTCAGAAAAGTCCGGCTATCTTACTTTTTCTCGTTTTTTACCGCAATACTGTACGGGTTCATGTTAGATCTGTGTCTTTGGTTTCTGTCGTTCACGCCAAGCGATATCATCGGTCTGCGGATAATGTATTATACAGTCGGTATGCTTCTCTGCTCTTTCGGTGTATCCATGAGTCTTAAAACGTATATTTCCCCGGAGGCATACGAACTGTTCGTAAAAGAGGTTTCCGCAAAATTCAACATAAGCATAGGAAAATTCAAAACGCTGTACGACTGCGTAAGCTGTGTGATCGCAATAATTCTTTCGTTTGCGTTTTTCGGATTCGGAGTATTCAAAGGAGTAAGAGCGGGAACGGTAGTCTGTGCTTTGGTAAACGGCACTATGATCGGATATTTCACAAGGTTGCTCGATAAGCATTTCGAATTTAAAGACAGATTTAAATTCGGAAAGTTTTTCGAGCGATAAACAGCTTACGCCGTTCGTTCGCCGTCACGTTACGGTACATTAACTCTCAAGCAAAAGCGATCCCGTCTGCTATTCAAGCAGACGGGATCTTACTGTACTTATTTTTAATTAAATTTATAGTTTTATCGTTCTTATCGTTGCATTTTATTTCGTTTCGGGAGAGATCTTTTTATTCTCGACGGTTCCGACCACATTAATGAGCCGACTGTACACGCCCGGGTGCGAATCCTCGATCAACCTCGCTCCCGCATACGTTTCGTAAAAATGCTGTGCCGATTTTGCTATCCAGCCGATTATCGCATAGCCGTAGCCCTCTTCACGCATGGAAAGCAAGCATTTGAGCATCAACGCACGTCCTATTCCTTTTTTTCTAAATTCGCCGCTTACTCCGGTCGGACCGAAATAGTTCTTTGCGGTCGCCTCATATGCGGCGAAGCCGATAACGGTCTTATCCTTCACTGCGATGAATATTGTCGGCGGGTTGTTTGAAAATGCCGCTTCGCATTCGCTCCCCCAGCCTTCCGAAAAATTCTCTTTTATGTAATTTATGACTCGGTGCTTATCGGGAGAAAGACATCTTACGATATGTATTCCCTCGTTTTTAAGCTTTTCATACAGTTCGGGACAATCGTCAAGCTCATACAGCTTTACAAGCATATCCGCCATTTTTTATCTCCTTTTCTTCCGTCATTACCATGTTCAGTATAACACAGCATTTTTCTTTTGTCAACATATAATCTACAAATTGTTTTGTCAATCAATTGACAAAACAACGAAAATATGTATAATAGAGCAAGAGATCCGCACAACACATTTACGACAACGCATATGCCGACAGCATAAGCGGGCATCACCGCAATGAAACAAGGAAATACAAATGAAAAATATTATTATATACGGCTCGGATGGGAGCTTTGTTAAAATGCTTAAGCTCGAATGCAAAGAGCTGCTCGAGCATTTGGGAGATTTCAACATATATACCGTCAACGCTCAGAAGGAAAATGCATTGCAGGTTCTTTACGAGCTTATCTTCACGAAATTACAGGACTGCGAAAGGTTTTTTATCGGGGAATCGGATGCCATAGAACGTCGTGACGAAAGAAATCTTCAAAAGCTGCTCGGCAATTTGGAAAGAAACGATATTGATTTTATTCTTTACGGCAGAGGAGCAAGTCCGGTCAGTGCCGCACAATACGTTCATATGCACGATTTTTTTCGCACGCCGTTTTCGGTCGATGAATTTTTAAGCACCTTATATTCGGCGTTGTTTCCGAAAAAAGGAGCGGAATGTACGACGGACGGCGAAGAAACGATCACTCGGTTATTGATCGATGACAAGCTGTTCACCGTCACGGCAAACGGCAAAAAATGCGGCTTGTCGCCGAGAGAATTCGAGCTTTTCGCCGTACTGTACGAAAACAGAGGAAAAGTTTTGACACGCAACGAGCTGATCGGCACTGTATGGAAATGCGGAAGCGGCACGAACATATGCGACGTGTACATAAATTATCTCCGCAACAAATTGAAAAAATCCGGCATACCGATCGTCATCAAAACGGTCAGAGGAATCGGTTATATAATGGAATAGACGGGCTTTTGTGCATTATGCACAAATTCGAGGGTTCATTTTTGTGCGATTTGACGTTCGATAATCTGTTGACTTATTACAAAACGTGTGGTATAATGGTGTCGGTAGAATGGTTTGATTTATATTGTGTCGAATATAAATTGCAAACCGAGATTAACGAAAGGCGGAGATATTATGAAATCCGGTCATGTATTCGGTAAGAGGGTTCTTGCCGTTATACTTACAGTTATGATGATCGCATCGATTGTTCCGATGCAGTCATCGGCTATTTCCTATTCCGGTTCCTCCTCTTATATGAGCGGACCGTATTATTCTAATCTTGTATCCGTTACAAAAACGGGCAATCAGCGTGTTGACATTGTGAACGTGGCTAAATCGCAGGTGGGCTACCAGGAGGGTAGCAGCTCTTCACAGCTCTCCGGTACGGTAAGAGGCAATAACAACTACACCGAGTACGGTCGTTGGTACGGCTTGCAGGATATGTGGTGCGCAATGTTCGTTTCGTGGTGTGCACACGTAGCCGGCGTATCGACCTCGATAGTTCCCTCGCACTCCTACACGCCCTCAGGCTTGAGCTGGTTTCAGAATAAAGGTCAAGCGTATTCGCGTGCTACCGTGGCGGCAGGTTCCTACACTCCCATTGCGGGTGATATCATATACTTCAAGTCGTCACGTAACTCCAACCCGACGAATCACATCGGTATCGTAACGAGCTACTCGAACGGCACGGTATACACAGTCGAGGGTAACACCTCGTCCGCCACAATATCCACAAACGGCGGTGCGGTTGCGGCAAAATCCTACTCAATATCGAACACTTACATAGTTTACATATGCAAGCCCGCATATACGAGCGGTGATTCGGTTGCCACAGCCAATTACATTTCGACAATAGACACGAGCGACTCGGGTTCCGTATCCAAGCAAAACGCCGCGGTTACGAACATTAAGTCCGTACGCAAGGGTGCGAACAACGGCGGAGAATCCGACGACACATTCGTACTCAAGGGCTGGGGTGTTCATACGAACGGTGTTGACCATTTCGAATGGAATTTGGACAATACCGCATGGGGCTTGCTTGACGGCGAATACCGCACGGACGTTGAAAACGCAACGAAAGCACAATACCCCAACTGCGTAGGCACCGGTGTAAACGCATACAATCAGGAGATTTCTCTTGCCGGTCTCACCTCCGGTACACATTCTATTGCGATAAGAGGCGTTTCGCCGAAGGGCGACGTGTTCAACGTAGGTACACTTACGCTTCACGTATTCCCCGCCTCCGGCACAACATGGATGAAGCTTGCCGACGGTCACGCCTCAACATATGCGGTAAACGACAGCATGGTGATAACCGCAAAGGGTGACAATTCCAAGGCTTGGGTAGGTCTGTTCGCTTCGACAGACGTTCCCGGCGACGTTGCTTCCTACGTATGGTATGAAATGGGTTCGACGGAAACCACATTCGATCTTATCTCCCAAGGAAAGACGAACAGCAGAGGAGATCTCACTCCCGGTTCATATAAGCTCATGCTGTTTATCGACGAGGGCTACACCTACAGCGATGTGATCGACATCACACTTACAAATGCAAATCTCGCTTGCCTCGACGAGCCTACAAGCACCAAATATGTAAACCAGGGTACGGGCTTCGATGTGAGAGGCTGGGGACTTCACGCTTCCGGTATAAGCAAGTTCACATACTGCTATGACGGCGGAGAAGAAACCGTTCTTGCTACACAGCACAGAACCGACGTACTCAACGCATATCCCGATTACGCAACATCATGTGCGAGCGTAAACGGTTTTAACGATACCGTTTCCACTTCTTCCCTTTCGATCGGCACACATTTGCTTTACATCTACGCATATCCCGTATCGGGTGACAAGTTCACCGTAGGTACGGCAGGTGTAATCATTCGCGACCCCGATTCGAGTCTTACGACAAACAACACTTCCTACGAGCTGGGCGACGGCATCGTAATTAAGGCGACGAGCAAAAACCCCAACGCATGGGTAGGTTTGTTCCTTGAAAGTGACACCGTATCGACGGCGACTCCTTTCTACTCCGTGAAAGTCGGCTCCAACAGCGGTGTTGATGTAAATCTTCTCGACGGAACAAAATCGACATCGAGGACGATGGCGGCAGGTTCATATAAGATAGTTCTTTTCAAAGACACCGATAACGATTCCGTAGACAAAACGGTAAAGATAACGATCATCGCCGCAACGGAATTCCATAGCCACTACGACTCTCCCACCGATTCGACATCCGTAAGACGCGGCGAAACCGTTGCCGTTAAGGGGTGGGGAGCTTCCAACCTCGTTATCAAGCAATTCGAGCTTATTGTAGATGACGGTGAAGCAATGGTGCTTCCCAACGTAGTACGTACCGATGTTATAGCGGCATATTCGAGCTACATAGCGGACAGCAGTGTAACCCACGCATACTACATCGATTACGATTCTTCTTCGCTTTCCATCGGCGAGCATACATTCACGACACGTGCATTACTTGAAAACGGTACTTACAAGTATATCGGTTCCGTTACAATTGCAATCAAGGCAAGTGCCGCAGATCTTCAGCTGACAGCTAAAGACAGCTCGGGCATTACCGTCAGCCGCAGTGATAAGGCGGTCGCAAAGGGCTTCGGATTCAAGTCCACAGCCGAAGATGTAGCCGCAATGTTCAACGAAACCTGCAAGATAGTGGACAGAAACGGAAATGCCGCAACCGGTGTTGTCGGCACGGGCTTTAAGGCTCTCCGTTACGACGGTGACGATCTTGTAGATACGGTTATCATCATAGTTGAGGGTGACCTTGACGGTGACGGAATCTGCACGGCAAACGATATACTCATGGCAGAAAAATTCGTTACATCGGGTACAGCCGTTGATTATAAAGAAGCAATAGACATAAGCGGTGATTCGGCATACAACTTCAACGACATAGTAATGATGGTAAATGCGGCGAGATCCGCAAACTGATCATCAATCAAACGAGCAGGAGAATCTTCTCCTGCTCGTTTTTCATTTTCAGTTATACATTCCGTTCTGTGCCATATAAGAATAGAGCATTTCACCGTGCTGTTGTTCCTCGGTTTGGATATGATTCAGATTTGCTCTTACGTTTACGTCTTTGAATTCGAATACGCTTGTATCATACACCGAGGATACATATTTTTCCGTTGAAAGCAGATCTTCGAGAATGAATTTATCGTTGATATATTCCGGGCTACCGTTCGTATATCCCGCAACGGGCTGTGGCGATGCGGCTTTTTTCGTCTGCGGAACGGGCGGAACATTGGAATTAATGATCGAATTAACAGTCTTAAGGTGTTCCCTTTCATCCTGAGCCAATTTGCTCATAAGTCCCTTTAATTTTTCGTTTGCGGCATTATGCTCATACTTTGTATACTTTTCGATGCAAAGCTCCTCTTTCTTTTTCAAGTCCTGCAACAATCCGCATTCTTTTTGATTAAACATACAATACCTCCTAAGTGTTTTCGGCACGGCGATATATCAAGCGACATTCGGGTATTAAAATACGGTATACCGTAATTGCATTGATAAACGCTGTACCTTATTAAGCTATACGAGTATTGCCCTATTTGCAAAAAAAATACCGCCGAAGCGGTATTTTTTTCAAACCTAATATTTAATCTACATTTTCAAAGCTTTCGGTCATCTCGACAAGTGCCCTTTTAACACGAGATTCGTATCTTCTTACCAAGGAAGCCAAATCGCTCTTTCCCGCCTTTATATTGCTGCGCATACCGGACATCAGCGATGATATATCGTCGTTTCCGGTTATGTAGCCGAGATCTGCGGTACGATTTTTAAATATTATTTCGAGCATTTCGAGTGATTCGTCATCTCTTGCACCCTTACCTATGATCGATCTTTCGTAATATGCGGGTGTAAGTATGTTTTTGCCCTCTACCGCCAATGCCTGAGCGATAGCACCGGACATAGCCACTCTCGAACTATCCTTTTCGAGTATCTTCGGGAAGCAGCAGCACAGAGTAACGTCGGCTACCGAGTGAGTGGTATAGTTTTTCTGCGTTTCGCTGAACTTCGGAACGGGGATTATACCGAAATCCGTATCCATTTCGCGAAGTCTTATAACGCACTGCATTACCTCCGAATAGAACAACGCTCTGTCGGATTCAAACATTTCCTGAGCGATAAGGTGTGCCTGAGGATTTTCGCTTATGTAGTCATGGCAATCGAAAGTCACCTTATTTGCACTGTAATAAATTTCGATTATTTTTTCGATGACATTGAGGTTGGTTTTGTTATAGAAACTCAGTTGGGGTTCGTCGTTATCGTCCTTAACAACGAGCTTTGCGTTTGCACCGTAAAACAGACCTTGGATAAAGTCGATCGTGGTAGCAATACCGAAGCTGTCGCCCGAGCTTATCTGACCGTTATTATCGGTGTCCTCGTAAACGTCCTTAGCCATTGCAAGCAACGTATCCATTGTCCATTTTCCCGCTTTAACGAGGTCGTATATGCTTTGACCGTCGTACATATCGGAGAGGTTACGTTTTTCGGCGAGCTTCTTATTGAACATCATGACCCACGTTGCGTCGTTATCCATTGTCGTTATTTCGCCTGTAGCGAAATAGTTTTGGTTACCTATCGATGTTTGTGCGAGATACGACTGATCCCACGCTTCCGAGGTAAGATCCAAATTCTCGACATCGTCGAGGTTCATAAGATATCCGCTTTGAGCAAGCGTATAGCATCTGTTGACCGTTTGCATTACTATGTCGTAATCCATATCGCCGGAGTTATATGAATTCATAACATACTGGTTGATCGAAGTTCTCGAAACGTTTTCTTTTGTTTTGATCGTCACTCCGAACGTGTTTTCGATCAGATTATTTCTCTGATACACTGCATTCGGCACGGGGTCTTGGCTGTCGGTTTCCTGGTAGAAATCGTTGCACGACCACTCGCTGTCGTTATTCGGACACAAAATCGTTATTTCGGCATTGTATTTTGTTTCCGGAATGAAATAAGTTTCCTCGTTTTCGTTCTTCGGCTGAACGGTGACGGCATCTGTCGGTTTATCATCGCCGGTACCGCACGATACAAAGAAGCACGAGGTCATCATAAGCACGGCGACAACAACGCAGATAAATGCTTTGGTTTTTTTCATATGCGTAATTCCTTTCCGCTTTTCTTTGCACTATTCTATCACATTTTGGTGAAAAAGTCAATCATATTTTTAAATTTATAAGCAATTCGGTCAATTTTACAACGAGCGGGATCGTTATCACCGACATTGCGGTAGACATTCCGGCAATCGTTGCACCGAAAACGGGTACTATATCGTATTTTTCGGCGTACATAGCGGTATTCGATGCCGACGGCATTGCCACCATGAGCGTAAAAAAGTAGACAAATTCCTCGCTCATACCGACGCATTTGCATAATACCGCAATGATGAGCGGCAAAAAGATAAGCTTCACAAAGCCGAGATAATAGACTTTAGGCTCATTAAACAGTTTTTTCAAGGGAACGGACGCAAGCAAGCCGCCGATGATGAACATCGCGAACGGAGTACAAATGCCTCCCATCATATCGAATGCGTCTGTCAAAGCAACGGGCAAATCATACGGAATTATGTACAGTATGATCCCGATGAAACACGGCACCGTACCGAAATTAAAGAACGTGTTCAGAAGATTTCGTTTGATATCCGGTCTTTTGCGTGCCATAACGGATATACCGTAAGTCCAAAGCACGAGATTAAAGGCGACCAAGAAGAACGCACAATAAAACTTTCCGCGGCTTCCCATTGCGGCGTACAAAACGGGAAAGCCCATAAAGCCGCAATTTGAGAATATCGTCGAAAATTCGCCGATCTTCCGCTTGTCGTAGTCCTTGAACCACGCACATGACAGATACGCAATAACGCCGCAGATCAGGAAAACGACGAATGCAACGGCAAGCACGGTGAAGCCTTTTTTCAAATTTTCCGGTGATTTTTCCTCGCCGAGCAAGCCGCCGAGTATCATAAACGGATTTGCGACACATATTACGAAATTCGAGATCTTTTTCAAAAATGCGTCGTCCATAAATTTCAGCTTATACGCGGCATAACCCACCGCAAGTACGATAAACAGCTCTATGACGGTAGAGGTTATTCCGGAGGTATCGACAGTCATATTTCAAGCTCCTTTTCGTCCGCATATTTTTTTATCTTTTGCAAATCGAGTATCGCATCGTCTTTTTTCTTCACATCTCGCAGCAGTGCCGACGGGTGATATACCGCAGTAAGCAATATACCTTTTTTCTCGTAGAACACTCCGTGTTGTGCTGTTATTTTGAAATTCGGGCTTATCAATCTCATTGCGGCTATCCTACCGAGGCATACTATCATTTTCGGCTCGATGCAACGCACCTGCGAGCGAAGATAGTCTATGCAAGCGTCCTCTTCTTCGCTTTGCGGATCCCTGTTTTTCGGCGGTCGGCATTTCAGAATATTGGTGATATACACCCGTTCTCTGTCGATATCGCAGGCTGTTAAGAGCTTATCCAAAAGCTTTCCCGCACGACCGACGAAAGGAATACCGCTCAGATCCTCGCTTTCTCCGGGAGCTTCGCCGACGAACATAACATCGGCATTTTCGTTCCCCGTCCCGAACACGAGCTTCGTTCTTGTTTTACATAACGCACATTTATCGCACTCAACACACGATTCGTACAGATCTTTTAACGACATAATTTTTACCCTTTCCGTAGCTTACGCTTTAATATACCACATCTTGTACTGTTTTTGCAAGTACTTCAAGTGCATTTTTTTCACAAATTATGTTTCCGTGTTCGAAAACACGTGCCGAAACGCTTTCGTCCGTGATATTTTCCCTCCCGACGCTGTACTCGCACGCAACGGATCGGAGGTAAGCGGACATGCCTCCGTTTATCTTCAAATAATATGCGTATCCGTCGTTGTCGCATTCCCAATATGCGTCACTCGTATTTTTGTGTTCCGAACGATACAATGCCGCACAGGCTCGAAGCAGATTCTCGCAGGTGTCGAATCTGTAAATCAGTGCTTCTTTTCTTTCGGAATTGCCGTTTTTTTGTTTATCTTTACCGCATTTCGTTACATACATTTCTATTCCGTAATCTCGGCAACGGTATATACTTATGAAAAGTCTGCTGTCGTTCACATCGAAGCCGGTCTTTATCTTTGCGGTTTCCAAAAGGCTTTTAAACGCCCTTGAGGCTTTGATCTTTTCGGCGTCCTGTGTTTCCTCGGGAAAGCCGAGAACGGCGACATCACCGCTCGAAAGCGTGATCTTTAATTTGTTTTCGCTGAGCAGCACTATTTCCATACAAGCGGCCTTTCATGAAATAAATTCGGTTTCGCTTCGATATTATATGATATTTCAGGTAAAATGTCAAAAAAATTAATAAAAATATTTGTAAAAGGACTATACAAAAATGTTTTTTTGTGGTACAATGTATCGTGTATATATATCCGTCGGGAATAACTAAAAGGATCAACAACATATGAGAAACGATATCAAAGAGAGAGAACATAAAGAACACGCACCGGAAAACATACTTTACGGCAGAAATTCCGTAATGGAGCTTTTGAAAAGCGACGGGCAAGCGGACAAGCTTTTCGTGCAAGCCGGTCAGCGTGAAGGCTCGATAACGACGATAGTCGCACTTGCACTGAAAAAGAAGATACCGGTAGTCGAAGTTACCAAAAGCAAGCTGGACGAGCTTTGTGTGCGAGGAGTTCATCAGGGAGTAGCCGCCGTTTGTTCCTGCGTTTCGTACGTCGGAATCGAGGATATACTCGCCCGTGCGGCGGACAAGAGCGAAAAGCCGTTTATCGTTATCGCCGACGGTATAGAAGATCCCGGAAATTTGGGAGCCGTTATACGCAGTTGCGAATGTGCCGGTGTACACGGGCTTATCATACCCAAACGCAGATGCAGTCAGGTAACGCCGGTCACCTTAAAAGCCGCCGCCGGAGCTTGCTCGTATTTACCCATCGCAAGAGTACCGAACCTCGCTTCGACTATCGACCGCTTAAAGGACAGCGGGTTGTGGATATTCGGAGCGGAGGCTGACGGCAACGACGTTTTCGATGCCGACTTCGATTGCGGAGCGGCAATAGTACTCGGCGGTGAGGACGGTGGTATCTCGCAACTTATAAGATCTAAATGCGATCACATAATTTCAATACCAATGTACGGCAAGATCAATTCCCTGAACGTTTCCGCGGCGGGTGCCGTGGTGCTTAACGTGGCGGCACACCAAAGGAGGTCGAAAAATGGCTAACGGCAACGACGGTAAAGAGCTGTCGCCCAAAGAGCTTGTAAAGGAGCTTAACAGAGTTTTGGGCATATCCGGCGAGGACGAGGATGAGGACATTTCGGAGGTTTCGCACGAAAACGAAGCCGTTCATGCAGACGATGAAGCGATTGCAAAAGGAGAGCCGTCGGAATTTGACGACACGTTGATCTGCACCAAGTCGAACGACGGCACGGACGAAAAAAGTGTTAAAAAAGCTTCCGACGCACCGTTTGACACGTCCGTATTCGACACGCTCGCAAGCGAAACCGACGAGATCACTCCGTTTGAATTTGACGACGGCTTGCTCGGCTTTTCCGACACACTCGACCGGATATTCGGCGACGGCGGCGACGATATACTTTCGTCCTCCGATGACGAGATAACCTGCGATTATATAGTCAAAGAAAAAAAGCCGAATTCGGACACAAAAATGATCGACGTTGACGATGCCGAACCGGCATCCGACGATGCGGATATCGAGCAACCGCAAGAAAAAAAGCACACTTCGGATACCGCTACAAGCGGCACAGAGCGTGTACCGTTCAATCAGACTTATGTTTCGGACAGCGAATCCGAATCAACAGACGATTACGGTTACACCGAGGACGAAAACAAAATAATGAACGCACTCGGCGATTCCGCAACGGTTAAAAGCGAACTCAAATACGATCTTGATTCGCTTTACAGCGAGGTACAGACGGAGGAAGAAAAGCGTGCGGAAAAAGAAAAGCGTATAAAAAAGAGAACGGAAAAAGCGAAAAGCCGTCAGCGCACCGCACCCGGTTGCGAATTCACTTCCATGAATCAAAAAAAGACCTTTTCGGAATACCAAAAGCATCAATACAAGTCATTGAACGTAAGAACGGCACTTTCCGTTATCATCGCCTGTGTGATACTTTTGATTGAAGCATCGGCGTTTTTCGGTGCGAAATTTCCTCATTTCATGAGCTTAGACAAAAATCCGACGGTCTACGTGCTTATACTTCTTCAGCTTTTCGTTTTTTCGTCCGCTCTTTGCTTTACGTACATAGCCGACGGTTTAAAGTCCGTTTTTTCGGGCTGTTGCCGGCTTGAATCGCTCACGGCGATCGATGTCATTTTGACCGTGCTTTACGGTGCATATACTGCGGCGACCGCAGCAAGCTCTTTAGGCACGACTTATTTTTCGCCGGCGGCATTATGTATCATATGCACGCTCGTCGCACAAAAGCGAACGCTCAAGCGTGAGATATTGTCATTTCGCATAGCTTGTTCCGTCAAACCGAAATACGTTCTCGAGGCTTATGATATAAGCGACGAGGAAAAGTCAAACAGCGATATTTTCGCACATTTACCGGAAAATGCGAAAATGATGAAGATAAACAAGACCTCTTTCGTCGGCAATTTCTTCTCACACAGTCGCAGTAACTGTCGTGACAAATCGGTACTCAATATATTTCTGCCCATAGTTCCCTCCGTTTTCATACTTGTTGCCGCAATCATGCTTTTTGCGAAAAACACTCTTTCGGATTCGATATCGACGGCATTTGCTTGTACAAGCGTGATTCTGCCATGCGGAATATTCGCATCGTTCACCCTACCGTTTTACAGGCTTGCAACTGCTTCCTTTGGGCTTGACAGTGCGTTTATAGGCGAAAGTGCCGCAGACGATTTTGCAAACGCCTCCGTCATATCCTTTGAGGACAAGGAAATATTCCCCGCATACGGCATAAAAACAAGTGATTTCAGGCAATACGACACGGGACGTGTGGATTACACGATGTTTGTTTTGGCAAGTGTATTCAAGAAGCTCGGCGGTCCGTTGGGTACTGTATTCGCAAGTACGGTAAAAGAACTGTCGCTTTCGGACAGTGTGCGAATAATTTCGGTTCTCGACGACGGAGTGGAAGCTATGGTGGACAATGATTGCGTTTTGATAGGTTCCGCCGCATATATGGAGGAGCATGGAATGCTTCCTCATTACACCTCCGAGGATGAAAGCTCCGAAACGAGCAACGACAAGCGGATAATGTACGTTGCATCTAACGGAAGCATCATTTCCAAAATGAGTATAAAATACAACATCGACACGGATTTTGCGGATGAGCTGAAGCAATTGGCGGAAAGCGGTGTTTGCATTGCCGTAAAAACATTCGATCCGAACATTGATACCGCACTGCTCTCCAATGTGATAGATATCAACAAATACCCGATAAGGGTGCTTAAATGCAATGACGCATCCGAAATGTCGGAAACAAAACAAAACGCAGATGCCGACATCATTTCCAAAGGTTCGCCGAAGTCCCTGCTTAGGACGCTCAACCTATGTCAGAGGACACGCAGCACCGTCCGTACCGGTATTCTTACGGCAATATTATCCTACATGATAGGAGCGGTAATAATACTTTTAACGCTTCTTTCGGGTTCGAATTCTCATTTGAACGCTTTCTACATAACACTCTATCAGCTGTTCTGGATAATCATTTCGTATGCCGTATCATATTTCGGCACGTAAAAGTTTTCCTTGATATGTATTTTCGGAATACATCATTTTATCTATACCGTTGAGGATCTCGATCTTATTTTTCGTCCACTCGGGTGCAAGCAATTCGGACGGATCGGGATCGGCTGTAAGCCGTTCGGCAACGATGTGCGGTGAGATATGTTCGAGCTGCATAACAACGGTTTTAATATATTCTTCTCGGCTTTGAAGTTTAAACGGCTTTCTTCGGTATTCGCCGCCGAGCGTGCTGTCGTCGAGGACGAGCAATGAATGTATTTTTATGCCGTCCGCACCTATATTCGACACAAATTCGGCATTTTCCAACATCATTTTCGGATCTTCACCCATCAAGCCGTTTATTATATGCACGCAAATACGTATATTGTCATATTTTTTCAGCTTCTCATAGCCGTGCAAAAATTCTTTTGTCGTATGGCAACGATTGATCTTCTCGGCTGTGCTGTCATGGCAGGTCTGCAAGCCCAGCTCCACCGTAAGAAAT
The DNA here is from genome assembly GCA_964498965.1 of uncultured Lachnospiraceae bacterium. GTDB lineage: Bacteria > Bacillota > Clostridia > Oscillospirales > CAG-272 > CAZCJU01. The sequence continues at coordinate 55,643 of CAZCJU010000002.1, read as the reverse complement.
GTATTTTGCGAAAGCTCTCCGAGAAGTTCGCACACGTCGTCGGGCAGTGTATCGGCACGTGTCGCAACGCTCATGCCGACAACGTCTTTCTGCTCGAGGGCCTCGCAATACAATCTTTCAAGCACATTTACGGGTGCATATGTATTTGTGTTTGCCTGAAAATACGCAATATATCCGAGCTTATTTTGTCCCCATTTTCTTTCGTAAACCGATTTTTGGGCGGCTATTTGCTCTTTTATACTTCCCTTTTGCGTAAATTCGCCGCTTCCGCTTGACGAGCAATACACGCACCCGCCTTTTCCTCGTGTTCCGTCCCTATTCGGGCAGGTAAAACCTCCGTCAAGTGAAAGCTTTGCACATTTCATTCCGAATTTACGTTTCATGAAGTAGTCGTACGTATGATACCGCTTATTGCTGTCGGTATATTCAAACGGATTTGTTTGTTTTTGCGTCATTCTAAGACCTCTTATCGTTATTCGATCGTACTTCTGTCGTACTTAAGCGGTATTCAAGCAGTACTTCGGTCGATTATACAGCATTTTGTTCGTTTTTTCAAGTCTTTACCGATAATTTTTCGCTTTTGCGGTATTGACAACACCGCAAAACAGAGTTATAATATTGCGGTTATAATAATTTATGATACACTTTGTTTAAGGAGATACCACTGTTATGGCAGATAAAAAACTTGTTGAACAGATAACCTCTATGGAAGAGGATTTTGCACGTTGGTACACGGACATAGTAAAAAAAGCCGATCTTATCGACTATTCCGGTGTAAAGGGTTGCATGATAATACGTCCGTACGGTTATGCTATTTGGGAGAATATTCAAAAGATTCTCGATCAACGCTTCAAGGAAACGGGACATGAAAATATATATATGCCGCTTTTCATTCCGGAGTCGCTTTTGAATAAGGAAAAGGAGCATATTGCGGGCTTCGCACCCGAGACCGCATGGGTGACCATGGGCGGCAATGAGCAACTTGCCGAGCGTATGTGTGTACGTCCAACATCGGAAACGCTTTTTTGCGATCACTACAAAGATATTATAAAGTCCTATCGTGATCTGCCTAAGCTGTACAATCAGTGGTGCAATGTCGTGCGTTGGGAAAAGACGACACGTCCGTTTTTACGCAGTCGTGAATTTTTATGGCAAGAGGGACACACAATGCACGCTACCGCCGAGGATGCCGAGGCGGAAACCCTGCAGATGCTTAACATATATGCGGACTTCTATGAAAAGGAGCTTGCGATTCCCGTAATTCGAGGCAGAAAGACCGACAAGGAAAAATTTGCCGGTGCGGAAGCGACATACACGGTAGAGGCACTCATGCATGACGGCAAGGCTATCCAAGGCGGTACGAGTCATTATTTCGGAAACGGTTTTGCCAAAGCGTTCGGAATACAATATCTCGACAAGGACAACAAGCTCAAGAACCCGCATCAGACCTCTTGGGGTGCTTCGACGAGAATGATCGGAGCGATAATCATGGCACACGGTGACGACAGCGGTCTTGTACTCCCCCCTGCGGTCGCTCCCATACAGGCGGTAATAGTTCCCGTAGCACAGCACAAGCCCGGTGTGCTTGAAAAGTGCCGTGAGATCGCCGCAACACTTAAGCCCTTTGTCAGAGTCAAGCTCGATGAAAGCGAGCAGACTGCCGGCTGGAAATTTGCGGAATACGAAATGAAGGGTGTACCGCTCAGAATAGAGATCGGTCCGAGGGATATCGAAAACGATCAATGTGTGATAGTTCGCCGAGATAACAGAGAAAAAGCCTTCGTTTCTCTAGTCGATCTTGCGGACACCGTGCTGAAAATGCTTGACGAGTATAAAGCGACACTGTATGAAAAAGCTTTCCTGCGTCGCCGCGAAATGACTTCGACCGAAACGGAGCTTGACAAATTTATCGAAAGTGCTAAAACAAAGCCCGGATTTATACGTGCCATGTGGTGCGGTGACCGTGAATGCGAAGAGAAGCTCAAAGAACTTGCCGATGTTACTTCACGTTGCATTCCGTTCGGCGAGGGTGCTTGCGGTGACAAATGTATCTGTTGCGGCAGACCGGCGACAAAGCTCGTTTACTGGGGCAAGGCTTATTAAACACTCGGCACTTGTCTTTACGAATATTAAGGGGGGATAAGTATGCGGATACGCGAAAACAGGTTTCTGCACGCATTTAAAAACATCGATCTGATACTTATCCTCACCGCTTTAACTCTTTCTGTCTACGGAATAATCGTTGTTTCCTCGGCTTCGGCGTATCTCGAAACGCCAAGACTCGTTAAAATGCAGATAGTAGCTACGGCATTGGGTATAGCCTGTATGCTGGTCATAGCACTGCTGGATTACGAAGAGATGTGCAAGCGATTTAAATTTCCGATGTTCTTCGGCGCATTGTTTTTACTGCTGTTACCGCTTATAATGGGCGGACGGGGTGGAAACAACAAGAACTGGATCACGATTCCGGTAATCAATTACAGTTTCCAGCCGTCGGAGGTCGTTAAGCTCATATTCATTCTGACGTTTTCGTATCACCTGTCAAAGCTGAAAAACGATATAAACAAGTTTTCGAGTATTTTACAGCTAATGATTCATGCGGGAATACTGCTTATATTTCTCATGCTTGAGGGTGACCTCGGTGCGGCAATAATGTTTATATGTATAATTGTACTTATGTGCTTTGCGGCGGGCTTAAGCCTATGGTATTACGCCGGTGCATTAGTCGTGGTTTGTGCGGCAGCACCGATTTTGTGGAAATTTTTGGATAAATACCAGCAGATGCGTATTCTTGTCGGCTTTGACCCATCTCAAGATCCCACCGGTTACGGCTATCAAGCAATGCAGAGCATGAAAGCGATATCGAACGGCGGACTTTTCGGTTGCGGCTACAAAAACGGAACGCTGTCGCAGAATCCGAGTGAAGCTGTGCTGCCCGCAAGAGAAACGGACATGATATTTGCCGTTATGGCCGAGGAATTCGGCTTTGTGGGGCTACTTATATTTTTCGCATTGATGATACTGCTTGTTGTACGGATTCTTATTATAGCAAGACGCAGTAATACGGCGTGCGGTACATACATTTGCACGGGTGTGGCGGCGGTTTTTATTTTTCAAACGCTTGAAAACGTCGGAATGTGTCTGGGAATGTTGCCCGTAATCGGTATTACCCTGCCATTCATGAGTTCCGGCGGCTCGTCGGTTCTCGCTCTTTATATGTGTTTAGGTGCCGTTTTAAGTGTCTGTTCATACAACGACAAACGGCACTTGGATATTAAATATTCAGGAGGTTAATCATGAAAATTGATACAAAATGCATTCATTCCGGCTACACTCCGAAAAACGGAGAGCCTAAAATGGTTCCGATCGTACAAAGTACGACATATGTATTCGACACGACGGAGCGTGTAAGCGAATTATTCGATATGCCCACGGCACATATGTATTCGAGATTTTCAAATCCCACGTGTGAAGCGGTCGAAAAAAAGATCGCAGAGCTTGAGGGCGGTGCGGGAGCGATGCTCACATCGTCGGGACAAGCCGCAAATCTGCTTGCGATACTCAATCTTTGCTCTGCCGGTGATTCGTTCATCTCGTCGGCGGAGATCTACGGCGGCACCGTAAATCTTTTTTCCGTAACCTTGAAGAGATTCGGCATAGAGTGTATTTTCGCTCCTGCCGACGCAAGCGAGGAAGAACTTATAAAGCTATTCAAACCGAACACGAAAGCTGTTTTCGGTGAAACGCTCGCAAACCCGTCAATGACGGTTTTGGATATTGAAACATACGCCAATGCGGCACACAAAATGGGGGTTCCGCTCATCATAGACAACACATTTCCGACACCCGTTTTCTGCCGTCCCATCGAGCATGGTGCGGACATTGTTACGCACTCGACAACAAAATACATGGACGGTCATGCTCTGCAAGTCGGCGGTGTCATCGTCGACAGCGGCAAATTCGATTGGGCCAACGGAAAGTTCCCCGCATTCACCGAGCCGGACGAGTCGTATCACGGGATCGTATACACACGCGACATGGGAGCAGCGGCGTACATTACGAAAGCAAGGATGCAGCTCATGCGTGATTTCGGCTGTTATCCTGCCGCACATTCGGCATTTCTGTTGAATTTGGGACTTGAAACGCTTCCCGTGAGAATGCGTCAGTACTATGAAAACGGTCTTACGGTTGCAAAATATCTCGACGCAAGCGACAAGATAGAGCAAGTAAATTATCCGGCACTCGAAAACAACAAATATCATGCTCTTATGGAAAAATATATGCCCGACGGAATCTGCGGTGTTGTCACATTCGTTATAAAGGGCGGCAAGGCGGCGGCTGTAAAATTTCTCGACGCATTGAAGATGACTTCAAACGAGGTACACGTTGCCGACATACGCACCTGTATACTTCACCCGGCTTCCGCAACTCACCGTCAGCTGACCGACGAGCAGCTTATTGCCTGCGGAATAAATCCCGGAATGATACGCCTTTCGGTAGGTCTTGAATCGATTGACGATATTATATCGGACATTGAACAGGCACTTTCGGTCGTAGAGCTTTAACATTGATTTTTCAACATTCATTCGGCGGCAGCGTATATCTGCCGCCCGTTTTTATTCATCGATTCGAATTAAACAACGGATATCAATCAAAATAATTCGTATTTTTCTCAAAATCGAATTTTTTCACGTTTATATGTTGCAATTTGCAAAAAAATGTTGTATAATAAATAAAATACAGTTTTTTCGGAGGAATTAAAATGAAAGCAGTAGTAACCGTAGTGGGAGTCGACAGCGTCGGCATCATCGCTTCCGTAAGTGCTTGCTGTGCCGAAGTCGGTGCAAACATCGTAGATATAAGTCAAAGCGTATTAAAGGAATATTTTGCAATGATCATGATAGTCGATATCGACAATATAACGATGCCGTTTACCGATTTCGTTGACAAACTTCGCCGCCTCGGAACGGAACGCAGTCTCGACATACGTGCAATGCATGAGGACATTTTCAATTCCATGCACAAGATCTGACACCGACGATACAAATAATTTTAATTGAGGTAAATACCGAAAGGGGCTGAGCTTATGCTTGAAACACATGACATTCTCGAAACGATCAATATGATCAAAGACGAAAATCTCGATATACGAACGATAACGATGGGTATTTCCCTGCTCACTTGCGGTGGGAACAGCATCGATACGGTCTGCACTAAAATTTACGACAAAATCACGGCAAGTGCAGAAAGGCTTGTAGCCACCGGTGAAGATATAGAAAAGGAATACGGAATACCGATAATAAACAAGCGTGTTTCGGTAACGCCCGTTTCACTCGTAGCGGGTGATTTTTCTCCCGAAGATTACGTAAAAATAGCGAAAACGCTTGACCGTGCCGCCGCCACACTCGGCATAAACTTTATCGGCGGCTATGGTGCATTGGTACAAAAGGGCTTTACCGTCAACGCAAAAAATCTCATCGCCTCCATTCCCGAGGCACTTGCAAGCACGAAACTTGTATGCTCGTCAGTGAATGTTGCCTCGACCAAGGCGGGAATCAATATGGACGCCGTTTCTCTCATGGGACAAGCGATAAAAAAGACGGCTTACCTCACACGCAACGAGGATTCGATAGGCTGTGCAAAACTTGTTGTATTTGCAAACGTTCCGGAGGACAATCCTTTCATGGCGGGAGCATTTCACGGAATGGGCGAGCCTGAATGTGTAATTAACGTAGGCGTTTCCGGCCCCGGCGTAGTATGTGCGGCGGTTCGCCGTGCCGGCGATTGCGATCTTTCAGCACTTGCCGAAACTATAAAGAAAACCGCTTTCAAGATAACGAGAATGGGACAGCTTGTAGCCGCCGAAGCCTCAAAGCGGCTCGATGTTCCTTTCGGAATAGTCGATCTGTCACTTGCACCCACACCTGCCATAGGTGATTCGGTCGCCCGCATACTCGAGGGTATGGGAATCGAAATCTGCGGCGGTCACGGCACGACTGCGGCACTTGCACTGCTCAACGACGCAGTTAAAAAGGGCGGCGTCATGGCATCAAGCCAAGTCGGCGGTTTGTCGGGAGCGTTTATTCCCGTATCTGAGGACGAGGGCATGATAAATGCGGTCAAGTCCGGAGCATTATCCTTGGAAAAACTTGAGGCGATGACGGCTGTATGCTCGGTAGGTCTTGATATGATAGCGATACCCGGCGATACGGACGAGAGCATAATCTGCGGAATAATCGCCGATGAGATCTCGATAGGAGTCGCAAACACAAAAACGACCGCTGTACGTGTTATTCCCGCATACGGCAAATCGGCGGGGGACACCGTAGCTTTCGGCGGTCTGCTCGGTGAAGCTCCGGTAATGCCTGTCAACGGAAATTCTCCTGCGATCTTCATAAACCGAGGCGGACGCATACCCGCTCCGATCCACAGCTTAAAAAACTGATACGTTTAAATTTTCTCCGGCAGCTTCGGTCCGTGTGCCGATGCTACCGGAGTATTTTCATGTTTTATCCCGTTTTGATGAAGAAGCTTCGGCAAGATTTACTGTTTTTAAAAATGGTACATCTTTGACTTGATAAATTTAAAAATAAGGAATACAATATAATGGTAAGGTAGTTTTCTTATTGAACACAGACGAAGTTTTTCCGTATACGATTATTTTATCACCGATAACAGAAATATAAAAATGAAAAAATCATCAAAACAAACAGTGTTTTTCGAACAAAAGCAAGTTGATTCTTCATTTATTAAGGAGCTTGACTCGCTTCGTTGCTCGGATCTGCCTGTAAGACGAGGCATATACGAAAGAAAAAGCACAAAAAGATTGCTCATGGGTGCATTCAGATATTTCATGCTCACCTTAAGCACGCTCGTTTTCGTTGCCAGCTGTTCTGCACTCGTGCTTTACGCCATGGATTATATAAATGCATCGAACGAGAACGAATTTTACAAAAATATATTCAGAGATGACAGCGGAAATCTGTTCACCGCCGACAACAAAACTGCCGAAAACGTATCCACGCTGTCCGTAGACCGTTCGCACGCAGGCGAGGTCATCGACGTTGACTATTCGCAGGGAACGTACAACGAGGAATACGAGAACATTAAGACGAAAATTCTCGCCTTAAAGCGTTACAACTCCGATATTTGGGGCTGGATCACGATACCCGGAACGGATATAGATTTTCCCATAATGTTCAGCGGAGATAACGATTACTATCTCACACACTCGGTTTCCAAGGAAAACAACAAAAACGGTGCGATATTCGCCGACGGACGAACCGAGGAACATCTTGAGGACAACAAAAATCTTATTGTTTACGGACACAATATGTCCACCACGGGCATAATGTTTTCTCAGCTTGTCGATTACACCCGAGAGGACGTTTTCAATTCAAGACCCGTAATAATTTCAACGCTTGACGGAATATATACCTATGAGGTATTTTCAATTTATTCCACGGTTTCAACATACAATTACATTCGCACTTATTTTGCCAACAGTGAGCATTTTCTCTCATTCGTAGAAACTTGCCGTCAAAAATCACTGTACAGCAAAGATATCTCCTTCGCTGCCGGCGACAAGCTTCTTACGCTTTCCACGTGTACCAATATGCGTGACAACAAGCGTTGGGCCATTCATGCAAAGCTCGTAAGCGTATCGAAATGACATTTGCGGGATAGGATATCCAGATCGAAAGGTTAAATTATGAAAGTATCGGTTATAATACCTATGTATAACGAAAGCCCGATCATATCGGACTCGATCGAGGTTTTTTCGAGCTTTATGTCCGAAAATTTCGATGACTACGAATTGATCTTTTCCGACGACGGTTCTACCGACGGTTGCGGCGATATCGTAAAGAAGTACTCGGAAACAGACGAACGTATAATTCTTTCAAGATACGAAAAAAACAGAGGCAAGGGCTGTGCGGTACGCACCGGCGTGCTGAAAAGCAGCGGAGATATCGTGATCTACACTGATTGCGACCTTGCATTCGGCGTAGATGTTGTAAAAAGGGTATACGATCGTTTTATGAGCGATCCGAGCATAGATGTCATTGCAGGTTCGCGTAATCTTTCCGCCGACGGATACGAGGGCTACACGCTTTTGAGAAAAATAGCGTCAAAGATCTACATTAAATTTATATGTCTTATTGCGGGCTTCAAGCTGACGGATTCGCAATGCGGCATCAAAGGCTTCAAAGGAGATAAGGCGAGAGAAATATTCGCTCAATGCACGACCGACGGCTTCGCATTTGACTTCGAGGTGCTTCTTTCCGCACACAAATCGGACTGCAAATGTGAGGAGGTTCCCGTAAAGATCATCAACCATCGTCAATCCACGGTACACGTTTTTTCCGACTCCTTCAAAATGCTTCATGATTTGATGAAAATAAAGAAAAACGTAAAGAAAAGATACAAATAAAAACGCCGCCGTTTTCGGCGGCAGCGTTTTTACAGATGCATTCAGAATTCTCCGTTCATGCTCTGCTCGGCAAGTATCGAATCCCTCTGTGCATGGAATGTTTCGATTACAGCACTTTCAAGTACCTTGCGGAAATCAGAATTGATAGGGTGAACGATGTCACGATACGTGTTATCGGGATTCTTTCTGCTGGGCATTACGATAAAGTATTTTTCACGAGCATAAATAACCTTTATGTCATGAACCGCCAGCTGATTGTCGAATGTCACCGACACGATCGCTTTCATAGGGCCTTCTTCAAAGATTTTTCTGATTTTGATATCCGAGATCTCCATAGTAATTTCCTCTCTCCATTTTTTCGCTTACCGTACGGCAAGCTTTATCGTAATTATACTATACAGATGTTAAACATAAAACAAGCTTAGAAAAATATTGTTTGAAATAATTGTTAACTCTGTTGAATGCCAGGTTATTGCATTTTGTCCATTTATTTAACAAGTATTATGTATTCAGTTATTTTTTTAACAATCAAAAGTATTCGGAGGTAAAAAATGTCCGACAACGGAAAATACTATTCGCCGAGCGAGATCGATGCTTTATTGAAGGATCAAAGAAACGTTTACTTCATAGGAATAGGCGGTGTTTCCATGTCATCTCTTGCACGAATATGCACAAAAGACGGATATAACGTAGGCGGCTCGGACAGAACACGCTCGCAGCTTACGGACGATTTGAAAAGCGAAGGAATAGAAGTACACATAGGTCATTCCGCCGACAACGCTTCCGGCTTTACGGTTTTCGTGTATAACGCCGCCATAAACGACGGTAATCCCGAATATCGATATGCAAGGGACAACGGTTATGATTTGATATACCGTGCCGATTTTTTGGGATATATCATAGCAAAGTACGAGAATTCGATCGGTGTTGCGGGAACGCACGGAAAAAGCACAACAACGGGTATGATATCCGAAATATTCATGCACGCCAAGCGTGACCCGACGATTTTGAACGGTGCCGATATACCGTCGTTAAACGGCTCGTACAGGCAGGGTGGATTCGAGAATCTTGTTTTCGAGGCTTGTGAATACAAAGATTCGTTTCTTTCATTTTTTCCGTCCTGTGCTGTCATACTCAACTGCGAACTTGATCACGTGGACTATTTCGGCAATTTTGAAAATTACGTTACTTCGTTTATAAAGTATGCACAGAGTGCAAAGCATTCTGTCGTCATAAATTCGGATTGCGATGCCGCAAACGATATCGTAAACGATTTAAATAACGTCATCCGGTGCGGTACGGGCAAATCCGCCGATGTGCGTGCCGAAAATATCACGTATATCGACTCACACCCGGATTTTGATGTTTTTTACAAGGGTGAGCCGTACTGTCACATCACTCTCGGTGTTTGCGGCTTTCATAACATAAGCAACGCACTTTGTGCGTGCGGTGTTGCCGTATTATATGGTATCGACGGAAAGCACGTCGCTGCGTCATTGAGCGATTTTCACGGAGTCGGTCGTCGATTCGAATACAAAAAAACGTGTAACGGAGCAAAGGTTTTCGACGATTACGCACATCACCCGACTGAGATCCGAGCCACACTTGATTCCGCCGCAAGAATATGCACCGGAAGATTATTTTGTGTTTTCCAGTCACACACATATACACGTACAAAAGGATTGTTCGATGATTTCACTTCATCATTCGGAAAATGCTTTCAGGTCATATTTGCGGACATATATCCGGCAAGAGAAACAGACACGCTCGGCATGAGCGGTTCATTGCTTGCGGAAAGAACCGAAAACGGCGTATACATCGGTAATTTCGAGCAAATAGCCGAATATATAAAAAATACCGTCCGTGAGGACGATATTGTGGTTGTGATGGGAGCCGGCGATATAAACCGACTGACGCAATTGCTTTAGTCGAAATTTTTCTGTTTAAAGGTCGTGCATACGGTATCGGTACAGCAGCTTGCGAAACCGGGACCTATTGACACCTTTTCGGCTGTGCAATAGCTGTCGCCGTCATGATAAACGCAGTTTTTCACGTCACAGCCTATGCCCTTTATATGCTTTACCGTACATTTTTGTCCGTCATTACAATTTGCCATTTTAATTCCCTCCTTGCTTTGTTGCTATTATTATTTACGATTTTCGAAAAGATATTCACACGACGAGGAAACAGTATGTCGCTTTACGCAATAGCCGATCTTCATCTTGCACTGGGCGATCCGAAAAAACGAATGGACGTTTTCGGCGGCAGGTGGAAAAATTATTCGGAAAAAATCAAACACGAGTGGGAAAGCACCGTAAACGAAAATGACACAGTCGTAATTGCCGGTGATTTCTCATGGGCTATGACGCTCGAAGGCGGGATCGAGGATTTTCGCTTCATCGATTCTCTGCCCGGCAAAAAAGTGCTTATTGAGGGCAATCATGACTTTTGGTGGCAATCTTTGAAAAAATTAGAAGAATTTTGTTTAAAAAACAACTTTAACTACACATTTTTGAGATGCAACTCCGTACTTGCCGAAAATTACGCAATATGCGGTTCAAGAGGTTGGTACACCCCGGAGCGTATTATACCGGAAAACAGTGCCGACAGTACTGCGATAGTGGCAAGAGAAGCGATACGTCTTGATATGAGCTTGACACATGCGGAAAAGAATGATCCCGACGCAAAGAAAGCGGTATTTCTTCATTTCCCGCCCGTATTCGGAACGTACATCTGTCCGCCGCTCATAGAGGTATTGAAGAAACACGGTGTAACGCAGTGCTTTTTCGGTCACATACACGGCATATACGACCGACCGCTTTCGTTTACGCACGACGGGATCGTATTCAATTTAGTAGCCGCCGACGCTTTAAATTTTAAGCCGTATAAAATTTTTATTTAAATTTCATGGATATATATTGACAAATCTGTTTTTGTAAGTACAATAGATTTGATATATAATGGAAAATTAAGAGGATTATTAAAATGAAATTAAGAAATGTTTCGACACCCGAGAAGAACGTACGTGAAATTGAATTCATAATCGATCGCAATCAGTTTGAAAAGGCCGTATACAACGCATACAAGGCAAATTCAAGCAAAGTAAGGATACCCGGTTTTCGTCCCGGTAAAGCTCCCAAGGCTATAATCGAAAAAATGTACGGTGCCGATTTCTTTTACAATGACGCATTAAACGTTATTCTTCCCGACGCATACGATGCGGCACTCAAAGAAGCCGATGTTGATCCCGTAAGCTCTCCCGAATTCGACTTTGACGGCAACGACGAAGAGGGCTTTCTCGTTAAGGCTAAGTTCTATGTTCGTCCCGAGATAGTTCTCGGTCAATACAAGGGCTTAACTGCGGAAAAGAACATCAAGGAAACCACGGAAGAGGACGTTGATAACGAAATCGACAAGATAAGACACAGAAACTCCCGTATGGTAGAGATAACCGACCGTCCCGCCGCAATGGATGATACGGTCACGATAGATTACTGCGGTACTGTAGATTCCGTTCCTTTTGAGGGCGGCACAGCAAGCGAGCAGAAGCTCAAACTCGGTTCAAAGCACTTTATTCCCGGCTTTGAGGAACAGATCGTAGGCAAGAACATAGGCGACGAATTTGATGTAAACGTAACCTTCCCCGAAGAGTACCATTCGGAGGAGCTTTCGGGCAAGGCAGCGGTATTCGCCTGCAAGCTTCACAAGATTGAATTCGAGGAGCTTCCCGAGCTTGACGACGAATTTGCTAAAGACGTTTCGGATTTCGATACCTATGCTGAATACAGAGCCGATATGAAGGCAAAGATTGAAAAGAGAAACGAGGACATCGCCTCCAACATAACCGAAGAGCAGCTTTTGGATCATCTTATCGCCGCAACCGAGGTCGATGTACCCGCACCTATGATCGACAGCGAGGTTGAAAACGAGCTTCGCAACTACGAGGCACGTCTTGCACAGCAGGGAATGTCGCTCGATATGTACCTCAAGTACACATCATCGACGATCGAACAGCTTAAGGAAAGCACACGTCCTCAGGCGGAAAAGCAGGTCAAGCTTCGCCTTATTCTCGAAGAAATAGCAAAGACGGAGAATTTCGAAGCTACCGAAGAGGATATAGAAAAGGAATATGCGGAGCTTGCGAAAATATACGAAATGGAGCTTGACAAGATAAAAGCCGCAATCTACAAGGATGATCTGGCGACCGATATCAAAGTCAGAAAAGCAGTTGACCTCGTCAAGGAAAGTGCCGAAATCAAGGTAGTTACACCCGAGGAAAGTGCCGAATAATTCACACCCACAAAGGAGAACATATGCCAAGTATACCTTATGTCATTGAACAAACGAATCGCGGAGAACGTTCCTACGACATATTTTCCCGTCTTTTAACGGACAGGATCATTCTGCTGTACGAGGACGTAAATCCGACCACTTCCGCACTCATCGTAGCACAATTACTGTTTCTCGAGGCACAGGATCCCGAAAAGGATATCTACTTTTATATAAACAGCCCCGGCGGTTCCATTTCCGACGGAATGGCAATATACGACACGATGAATTACATTAAATGCGACGTTTCGACGATCTGCATCGGTATGGCGGCAAGCATGGGTTCGTTTCTCCTTGCCGCAGGTACTAAAGGTAAGCGTTTTGCATTGCCCAACAGCGAGATCATGATACACCAGCCCTTGATGAACGGATTGGGCGGTCAGGCATCTGATATTAAGATCCACGCCGACCATATTATCCAAATTCGAGAGAAGATGAATCGTATTCTCGCCGAAAACACGGGCAAGTCATACGAGCAAATTTGCATTGATACCGACCGTGATAATTATTTATCTGCACAGCAAGCACTCGACTACGGTCTTATCGATAAGATCATCGTAAATAAACAATAAGGATTCTTATGGCTTCAAATACAAAAAGCACATTGCATCGTTGCTCATTTTGCGGGAGGGATGAAAGTCAGGTTCATTTTCTGATTCCCTCCCACACCGGAGCTATGATATGCGATATATGCATTGAGCTATGCAACGAAATCATAGACGAACAGTTCGATATATCAGGTGAAAACGGCGGCGATACCGATAAATTGACACTTGAAAATTTGCCCAAGCCCAAAGATATAAAAGCATCGCTCGACGAATATGTGATCGGGCAGGACGATGCCAAGGTAGCACTTTCGGTTGCGGTATACAATCACTACAAACGTATTCTCCGTGCCGACACGATTAAAAAGACTAAAAAAGGCAAAAAAGGCAAGAAAGACGTAAATAAAGACGATACAAAGAAAGAAGAAGTCGAAATTCAAAAGAGTAACGTTCTTCTTCTCGGACCGACGGGTGTCGGTAAGACATATATCGCACAAACACTTGCCAAAGCCATGCGTGTTCCGTTTGCCATAGCCGACGCAACGACTCTCACGGAGGCGGGGTATGTCGGTGAGGACGTTGAGAACATACTGTTACGACTTATTCAGGCAGCCGACTATGATATCGAACTTGCCGAAAAAGGCATAATTTACATTGACGAGATAGATAAAATATCAAGACGCAGTGAAAACCGTTCCATTACCCGTGATGTTTCCGGCGAGGGTGTTCAGCAGGCACTTTTGAAAATTCTCGAGGGTACGGTGTCCAATGTTCCCCCGCAAGGCGGGCGTAAGCACCCGAATCAGGAATTTATACAAATAAATACCGAAAACATACTTTTCATATGCGGCGGTGCGTTCGACGGCTTATCGGATATCATCGAACGTCGAATGGGCAATCAGATTATCGGCTTCGGCAACGAACAAAAGAAAGCCGATATCGGCGACAAGGCACAGATATACCGTCACGTTATCGCACAGGACATAGTAAAGTACGGATTGATACCCGAGCTTGTCGGCAGACTTCCCATAATTACGACGCTTGATTCGTTGAATACGGAGGCGTTGACGAAAATTCTTTGCGAACCGAAAAATTCTCTCACAAAGCAATACACGGCACTGCTCGACATGGACGGCGTTACGCTTGAATTCGATACGGAGGCACTCAAAGCGATAGCAAAGCTTGCCATTGAAAGAGGCACGGGTGCAAGGGGCTTGCGTTCCATAATCGAGAGCTTAATGCTTGGCGTTATGTACAATGTTCCGTCCGATAACACGATTGAAAAGGTCATCATAACAGCTGATTATGTAAATAAAAGCGGCACGCCGACGTACATTCGTAAGTCGAAAGAGGCAAAATAAAACAGATTCTTGCATTTGTTCATCGTTCGCCGATATTTATCGATTGTCGATTGTCGATTGTCGACTGTCGACTGTCGACTGTCGACTGTCGATCTCTCAAATGCAAGGATCTATTTACTTTTAACCGTCATTTGTGCGACGAATGCGGCAAGTCATTTGAGATCCACAAAAAAGCTAATCGATCTTTACGAATCGGTTAGCTTTTTTCTATTATTCGTTTTGAGCTTACATGAAATAGCACATTAAATTTTAATATGTTCCTCTTCGCCCTTATGCTCCCACTGTTTTTTCTCTTTAAGGTCATTGAATATCTTAACGTAGCTTTCATGGCGTGAAAGTGACAATTCGCCGTTTTTCACCGCTTCTATTATCCTGCATCCTTCCTCTTTTGTATGGGTGCATTTTTTATATTTACAACCGAAAAGATATTCTTCGTATTCGGGAAACAGGTACGGCAGATCGCTTATCGAGAAAAATTCGAAGCGTTCCAAATCAAGCATGGAAAAGCCCGGAGTATCCGCAAGGAAAGCACCGTTATTCAGTCTGAAAAGCTGAATTTTTCTCGTGGTGTTTTTGCCTCGTTCGATTTTTTTACTGATTTCGCCGACCTCGCACATCAAAGACGGAAACAGTTTATTGATCAAGGTTGATTTTCCCGCTCCCGAAGCACCGGAAAATGCCGCCGTTTTATCACGAAGGCAATTACCGACGTATGATTTAAACTCATCGATTCCGATATTCTCTTCGGAAGAAACCGCAAATGCATCAAAACCGGCTTTGTTATATACGTTTTTCAATTCTTCCGAGTTTAGCTCATCAAGCTCTGCTTTTGTGATAACTATCACGGGCTTTATCTTATTATATATTGATATCGCACACAACTTGTCCGCATATACGGTATCCGGTAACGGGCTTTTTATGCTGAGTGTAACGAATATGATGTCAAGATTTGCCATAGGCGGACGGATCAGCACGTTTTTTCTCGGCAAGACCTCGCTTATGCAATACTCACCGCCCACATTATCAAGCTTTACGTCATCGCCCGGCAACACACGTATTTTATCGTGCTTGAACACGCCGCGTGCGTGGCACTTTTCGATTATTTCATCCGTGTCTTTTACGCAGACGTTATATTTTCCTCCGACACCGAGGACTACTTTTCCGTAAATCTCACACATCTTCACGAAAACCAATCGAAAACGCTATTCGAGCAGATATTCAGATCCACGCTTGTTCCCGCCTCGACTCTTTCATTTGGTTCAATGCTTTGGTAGATCACTGTATAATCCTTTTCATCGGCTTTTTTATATTTGACTTTGCCGAGCTTCAAGCCGTTATCTTCGATCCACTGTTTAGCATCGTCCTCGTTCATGCCGTACATATCGATCATAATGATATATTTGCCGAGGCTTACGGTAACATCAACAGCCGTACCCTCTGCGACCTCCGAGCCTACGCTTACGCTTTGGTATGAGATAATATCCTTATCGTAATCGGCAGATTCCTCGAAATTGATATATCCGAGCTTTAAGCCGCTATCTACGAGCCATTTGCGTGCTTCCGCCGATGTCATTCCGACGAGGCTTTTCATCTTCACTTTATTAACGGACGAGGAATCGACACCGTTACTTACATAAAGCTTCAACTGCGAGCCGATTGTAACGTCGCTTCCCGCCGCAGGCTCTGTGCGGATAACATATCCCGACGGGACGTAGTCATCGTATATTCGTTCCACCTTTATATCATACATATTCATGTATTCGGTTTTTACGGCTGCGTATTCTCTGTAAGTGAAATCCGGCAATTTTACCGTATTCGAGCCTTTATACACATAGAATGTAATATCAATATATTTTTCGTTCGGGATATATTTTTCACTGCTTCCGGGGGCGATACTCTGTTCGACGATCTCGTTCAGAATACTTCCCTCATCACCCGCACCGGTATATTCTTTTATGCGATAGCCCATATCCTCGAGCTGTGAACGCAAGCTGTCATCGAGTATTTTGCCGACATAATCCTCAACCACTACGGTTTTGGAATTCGTATCATTCATGGATTCGGACAACTTATCGAACACGCGAAAAGCGAGTATCACGGCTACTATCAAAAACGATGACAGCACACCGAGAATTATCGGCAAAACGGAACGTCCCTCCACAACGACGTGTTTATCATTCGGAACGATGACGGTTTCGCCCTCTTCCTCATCATGTTTTTCATCGTTCGGATTCCTGAATCGCAATTTCGGGTTTTCCTTAAGAGCGGTTACGTGTTTAAGCATTGCCTTTGCACTTTGGTATCTTCTTTCGGGGCTTTTTTCCATCGCCCTGACGATTATTTGTTCCACACCTATCGGCAATTCGGGATTTACCGTTCTCGGCGGCACTGCCTGTTCTCCGATTTGCTTAAGTGCAACGGAAACGGGTGAGTCCCCGGTAAACGGAAGCTTTCCGCACGCAAGCTCATACATCATTATTCCAACGGAATACAGGTCGCTTTTCGCATCTATTTGTTCGCTTTTCGCCTGCTCGGGGCTGATATAATGCACTGTTCCGATTGCACGGTTCGTATTGGTCATTGTATCGTTTTCGGGCAATTTGGCTATACCGAAATCGGCGACTTTTATCAATCCGTTACGAAGCAACATTATATTCGACGGCTTTATATCGCGGTGTATTATGCCTTTTGAATGTGCATGATCCAACGCACGTAATATTTGTTCGGTGATTGAAAGCGTTTCACGCCAATCGAGTATACCGCCTTTTCTTTTCAAATAAGTTTTAAGCGTTATGCCTTCAATATATTCCATAACGATATATTGCATTTTTTCCTTGACGGACACATCGTAGATATGCACTATATTTTCATGGGAAAGCATTGCCACCGCTTTTGATTCGTTTATAAAGCTTCTGATATAAGTGGGATCATTTTGCTTATCCTCTTTAAGCAATTTTACGGCAACTACCTTATTCAGCACGGTGTCCTCGGCTTTAAATACGACCGACATACCGCCGCTGCCGATCACCTTTTCTATTTTGAATCTGCCGTCTATAGTTTTTCCGACGTATCTATCGTATTCGCCCATCATTCACACTCCTCCAAAGAAACCGCCACGGCTGTAATGTTATCACCGCCGCCGTTTTCGTTTGCGGCTTCTATCAGTCTATGTACCGCATTTCCGATCTCGTCGTTCAATATCTCGCACATTTGATCGTTATTGACGTAATTACTCAAGCCGTCAGAGCAAAGCAACAATCTATCGTATTTTTTCCTTTCGACGACGAAGAAATCGGCTTCTGTATAATCATTCGTTCCGACTGCCCTTGTGATGATGTTTTTTTTCGGATGATTATTTGCTTGTTCGGGTTCTATAACTCCCTCGTCCACAAGGTACTGCACATACGAATGGTCTTTTGTTATCTGTTCGAGCATACCGTTTTTCATTCCGTACATGCGGCTGTCGCCGACGTTTACCGCATAAATATTATTCGGAGTAACGAGTGTCGAAACAAGGGTCGTACCCATTCCTTCAAATTCGGAAGATGATCTGCTTTTCTCGAAGATCACCGCATTTGCACGTGACACGGCCGACAAAAACAGTCGACGCAGCTGCATATCGTTTATGCTCGGCACATAGTTCTCGTCGCTGTGCTTTTTTAAGACTTGTATTACGGTTGTATTAAAAACGTACACGGCAAGAGTACTTGCTTTATCGCCCGCATTTGCTCCTCCCATGCCGTCACATACAGTGCAAAGGCAAACACTGTCCGAAAGCTCTTCGATTCTGAATGAATCTTGATTGACCGCACGTGTTTTTCCTTTGTCGCATAGACCGAATAATTTCATATATAATCTCCATTTGCTCTACTCCGGCATTTACCGAAATCGAAAAATTACCGATTTTGTTCCTCGTATGAATTTCTGAGTTGTCCGCAGGAGGCATTGATATCTCCTCCCAAGCTGCGTCGCACCGTAGCCGTTACGCCCATACCGTTAAGCTTATCCGCAAATTGTTTTACGGACAGCTCTGTACCTTTTTTGAAATTTCTTTCCTTTACCTCGTTTATCGGTATCAAATTGACGTGTACGGGCATATTTTCCAAATATCTATGGAGCAACCTTGCCAATTTGACCGCTTCGTCCTCGCTGTCGTTCACATTCGATATCAAAGTATACTCAAATGATATTCTTCTGCCTGTTTTTTCAAAATAATCACGGCAAGCCATAAGAAGCTCGGAAATTTTATATTTTTTATTTACAGGCATTATACTCGATCGCATTTCGTCATTCACGGCATGAAGTGAGATTGAAAGCGTTATCGGCAGTTGTTTTTGTGCAAGCTCGTAAATTTTCGGGACGATACCGCAAGTTGAAACCGAAATATGTCTTGTACCGATATTTATTCCGTCATCACAGCTCACAAGATGCAAAAATTTTACCGTATTATCGAAATTATCAAGCGGCTCGCCTATTCCCATCATAACTATATTTGAAATTCTTTCTCCGCTGTCACACTGCACCGCAAGCACTTGTCCGAGCAATTCGGAGGGCAAAAGTGAGCGTTTCATGCCTTTCAAGGTAGAGGCACAGAATTTACATCCCATTCTGCAACCGACCTGAGAGGATATACAGACCGAATTACCGTGTTTATATTTCATCAGCACGCTTTCAACTATTTCTCCGTCATGCAATTTCATCAGGTATTTCACGGTTCCGTCATGTGAAACGAATTTTTTTGCGACGGCGGGTGTACGGATCTCGGCGTTTTCCTTCAAATAATTTCTGAGTGAAAGCGGTATATCGGTCATACCGTCAAAATCAACTCCCATGTGAAGCCATTTGAATATTTGAGCGGCACGGTATTTCGGCTGTTTTAACGATATCAGCCAATCCTCGAGTTCTTTTTTATCAAACGACAGTATATCAATCATTTTTCGTTATCACCGCTATATAAAATCCGTCGCAGTTGTCCTTATGCGGTGTCAAGGTCCTTTCGCATACCAAAGAATAATTCGGGTGACTCGACAAAAAGTCACTGATATTTTCCTCGTTTTCTCTCTTATCGACGGTACAAGTCGAATACAGAAGCTTTCCGCCTGTTTTCAGGTATTTTACACTTTGCTCCAATATTTGTCGTTGTGTCAGCACAAGCGAATCGATATCGGACAGCTTTTTATACCTTACCTCCGGTTTTTTCGCCATCACTCCGATATTGGAGCAAGGCACATCGCAAAGCACACGATCGGCTTTGCCGAACAATTCCGCATCGGGATCCTTGCCGTTACGGCAAGCGGCTTTAATGATCGTCACTCCGAGCCTTTCAGCGGCTTTATCGATCAATTTTATCTTATTATCGTGCAGATCGAATGCGTAGATCTTGCCGCTGTTTTTCATTTCGACGGCACAGCTTACGGTCTTCCCGCCGGGGGCGGCACAAGTATCCACAACTGTGAAATTCGGCTTACAATCAAGCGTTGCGACAGCAAGCTGACTTGCCTCGTCCTCTATAAATGCGTCGTTTCCGACTATGGCGAGCAATGCGGGGACTTCTACATAGGATAGCACTCGCAAGCCGAACGGGGATGCTTTACATTCTTCGCATTTGATATTATTCTCCGCAAGCTTACCTTTCAGTTCTTCCCGAGTTGTTTTCAGGGTATTGACACGGAGTGTGACATAATGCTCGATGTCGTTTATTTTTTTCAGCATAAGTTCGGCATCGTTTTCGCCGAGCGAATCCGTCAACGCTTTTACGATATCGTATCCGACGGAATAATTAACGGACAGGTACTCGATTACTCCGGCACTCTTATTCGGCAGCTTGATCTTATCGCCGTCTGCGGCATATCTGCGTAATATTGCGTTTGCGAATGATGCGGATGCGGGTTTTTCAAATTTTTTCGCAAGCTCAACGCCTTCATTAACGGCAGCATTATCGGGGATCTTGTCAAGATAACGCATTTGATATATCGACATACGCAATATATTTTTCATTTGCAATGACAGGTCGTCAAGCTTTCTCGATGAAAGCTTTTGAATTATATAATCGAGTGTGAGCTTTTTTTCGATCGTGCCGTATAGCAGTTTCGTATATAATTTTTTCTCCGCACCGACGAGCTTGAATTTTTTAATCGCCGCATCGGCCTCGATATTCGAGTATTTTTCTTCTCTTTCGTATCTGCAAAGCGACAATAAAGCTATTTCTCTTGCACTTGTATTCATTTGCGATTCTTTCTGTTATTCATCAGACTTAAATAATACAATATCTGCATAAACGAAGAAAACAATGCCGCAACATAGGTCATTGCCGCCGCCGTCAGCACCTTTTTCGCACCGGCAATCTCATCGCCGGTAAGTATTGCCGAGTTTTCTATTGCTCTCAATGCCCGTCTTGATGCGTTAAATTCGACGGGCAATGTTACCAATTGAAACAGTGCGACCGCACAATAGGCGATTATTCCTATAAGATACAGGTACTCGTTTGCAAACGCCAGACCTATAAGGATCAAATAAGGAGATACCGCCGCACCGAAATTACACATGGGGATAATTGCGGCTCTGAGCTTCATCATGGAATATCCCGACGCATATTGCAATGCGTGTCCCGCTTCATGTGCCGCAACACCCACAGCGGAAACGGTAGTTGCCGAATATACGGGCTTGGAAAGTGATATTATATTTGTTCTCGGGTCGAAATGATCCGTAAGTTCGCCCTCTGTGGAGGCTATCTTGACATCATGTGCGGTCACGCCGTCAACGCCCTTTGTCAAAACGATCCTTGCCGCCGTTTCTCCGCTTATGCCTCTTTTATTCAACACTTTGCTGTATTTTGAAAACGTTGCTTTCACCGACACTTGGCACATAAGAGCAAAGAGCATTGCCGGCAACATAAAAATAATGTAGTAATAATAACTCATTTATCCGATTATCCTAAAACATCTCCCTTAGCGACGGCACGACCTCTTATAAAATCGGCACAAGCCATTTTGCTTTTTCCCTCGGGTATAAGCTCGTTGATCCACAATACTCCTTTACCGCAGGCAACAACAAGTTTGCCGTTTTTCGCATCGCACTCGATTATTTCACCGGCACGTGCGGTCGTATTCGAGTCAAACGCCTCGGTTTTTGCGAGCTTTATCTGTTTTCTTCCCTTTTGTGTATTCACATACGTGTACGCCGCAAGCGACGGATACACAGAACGCACGAGGTCGTGTATTTGCTCGGCACTTTTTGAAAAATCTATCTGCAATTCGCTTTTTTCTATTTTTGCCGCATAAGTTGCCTTTGAATCGTCCTGTTTAATTCTCCGAAGCGTGCCTTTCTCAAGCATTTTTATTGTTTCCAGCAATATTTCCGCACCTTTTTCGGAGAGCAACCGTGTCAAATCGAGGCAATTCATATTATTGTCTATATTGACTTTTTTTGTCAGAAGCATATCGCCCGTATCAAGTCCTTCGTCCATAAACATTGTTGTTACGCCGGTTTCTTTTTTCCCGTCCATTATACTGCGTTGGATCGGGGCGGCGCCTCTGTATTCCGGCAACAACGAGGCATGGACATTTATGCAGCCATATTTCGGCAATGTTAATATTTCGCCCGGTAGTATTTTACCGTATGCGACGACAACTATAAGCTCGGCATCGGTGCTACCGACAAGTTCTGCGGCTTCGGCACACCGAAGGCTTTTCGGCTGATATACGGGTATGGAATGCTCCTGTGCATAAAGCTTCACCGGCGGCGGAGTAAGCGTGTAGCCTCTGCCCTTAGGTTTATCAGGCTGTGTAAACACGCCGACGATCTCATGACCGTTATCGAGCAGGGCTTTCAGGATATCTCTTGCGATATCCGGCGTTCCCATAAAAAGAATTCTCATTATTAGACCTCTATCTCATCCGGAGCAAGCATACGTACCGCATTATCGCAAAACAGCACGCCGTCCAGGTGATCAAGCTCATGACAAAAGGCACGTGCTTTCAAGCCGCTGCCCTCAAGCGTTATTTCCTCGCCGTGTCTGTTAAGGGCTTTGACCTTGACCCACATAGGTCTTTCTGTAATTCCCCACTCATTCGGGAGCGAAAGACAACCCTCTACCTCACGCTGTCTTCCCTGCATCTCGATTATTTCTGGATTGATAAGCTCTATGACCTCGCCCGGCTCCGTTTCTACTATCACCACGCGGCGAAGCACACCCACCTGAGGAGCGGCAAGGCCGCAACCGTTTGCTTTATGAAGCGTTTCCGTCATATCATCAAGGAGAGTCAATATTCTCGGCGTTATTTTTTCCACCGGGCGACACACACGGTGCAACACCTCGTTATTTTCTTCTCTTTCTTTTACGATATTAAGTACAGCCATTTTACCATTCCTTTATATTCAATTATATTCTATCCAACATTCGGCACTTTTACATCGGGTTAATGTCAATGCTCACGCCGCTGCCCTTTCCGCAGATCTTGATAAAATCGGAAAGCATGCGTGAAAACAATTCTCTCGTTCTTTTATTCATTTTGCACTTACAGATAAGCTGCATTCTGTATGTACTCTTAACTCTGTAAACGGGTGCTTCAAACGGTCCGTAAAATAAGAGCTTCACATCGGAATACTCTTTTTCGTGCAATTCAAGCAACATATTATAGAACGAAGACGACAGCTTAAGCGATATATTTTCGTTTTCGGAATAAAACGTAAACACGGTCATATCGCAAAACGGCGGATAAGCGAGGGCTTTACGCATTGCGATCTCGCCCTTGTAAAATGCGTCATAATCCTGTTTTGAGGAAAGGGACAATACTTCATGCTCGGGATTAAAGGTTTGTATGACGGCTACACCCTCTTTATCCTTTCTTCCCGCACGACCTATTACCTGTGTCAGTAATGAAAATGTTCTTTCATTCGCACGGTAATCATTTACATACAAAGAAAAATCCGCAAGAAGCACGCCCACAAGCGTCACGTTCGGAAAATCATGTCCCTTCGTTACCATTTGTGTTCCCAAGAGTATATCGGCGTTTCCCTGTTTGAATTCCGAAAGTATTCTTTCATACGACAGCTTTCCGCCCGTCGTATCCGCATCCATACGCAACACACGAAGCGACGGGTCAAGTTGCTTCAGATCGTTTTCTATCTTTTGTGTGCCATAGCCCATATACGCTATATGCTCCGAGCCGCATTTTTCGCATTTTTCCGGTATTTTAGTTTTATATCCGCAGGTATGGCACATCAAATAGCCGTTATTCGATCTTACCGTATACGAAGTTTCAAAGCGTTGTGCCGCTTCGGCGGAAAAGAAGCCGTTGGTATGGTATGTCAGCGATATATCGCAATTCGGGCAAAGCAACACGTTACCGCATTCTCTGCAACTCAAAAAGCTGTTATAGCCTCGTCTGTTCAAAAACAGTATCGTTTGATTCCCCGAAATTTTATTTTCCAATATTTTTTTCTTAAGCTCCGTGCCTATCGGATCGGTTATTCCGTTTCTCACATCGACACGCATATCCGCAAGCACCGTTTTTGCCTCGCCGGCACTTCCGTATCTGTTCATCATTCTGACGAGCGTATACTTACCTATACTTGCTTTATAGAAGCTCTCCACGCTCGGAGTCGCAGACGCAAGGAGCATCAACGCATTTGAAGCGGCACATCTGTATCTCGCCGCATCTCTCGCATGATACTTCGGTGTCATTTCGGATTTATAGGTATGTTCTTGTTCCTCATCTATAACTACCATTCCCAAATTGGACAGTGGGGCGAATATGGCACTTCTCGTGCCTATGACCATATCCACGAGTCCTCTTTTCACGCGTTTCCACGTATCTATGCGTTCTCCCACGGAAAGCGAGGAATGCATAACGGCAACTCGATCACCGTAGCAGGCACAAAAGATCGCAGTTGACTGCGGAGTCAGTGATATTTCGGGAACGAGCATAATAACACTTTTCCCTTCTGCTATCACCTTATCGCAAAGTGCTTTGATAACTCTTGTTTTTCCGCTTCCCGTAACACCGTACAGCAATGCCGCCTGCGGCTTACGGGTATCGAGCAATCCGCTTATCGTATCATATGCGTTTTGTTGCTCGTCATTAAGCACAGTATCGTCTTTTTTGACTGTTTTCGCATATGAAATATAAGGATTTCTATATTCTTCGATCTGTTCGGATTTCAGTATTCCCTTATCACAAAGGGCTTTAAGCTCTCTGCCGGTGAGCGAATACTCTTTTTTGATATATGTTTCCTGTTCCGAGGCGACCGTATTCAAGTATTCCGCCAAAAGTCTTGCTTTTTTGCTTTTCGTATTTCGAACTGCCTCATCATACGGCATATTCAGCGAATAAATACATTTATACTTGATTGTCGGGACATTTTTTACGGTTGGTTGAACACGGATAAAACCTTCCTTGATAAGATAGCGAAGTCCGTCCTGCACTTCATCGCCGAATTCGGCACAAAGCTCTGCCAGCGAAAGTTGCGGATTCGACACCACATAATCATACAGCATTTGCAGTTTTATGTTCAAGCCTTCGGGCGATTTTTCCGTTTTTTCGAATCTGTCCTCAAGCTGACCGAGCAATGCGGTAGGAAAAGCACATCTTACCACGTCGCCGAGCGTACAAAAGGTATTCGAAGCGATATATCGACAAAGGCCGAGCAACTCACCGTCCAAGGAATACTCCTTTTGGTAGAGAAAATGTATTGTTTTAAGAACCTTTATCATTTCGCCGCCCCGACGCACGGCAACAATAAGGCCCACGGTTTCCCGGTTACCCGTACCGAACGGCAGAGCGGCAAACATTCCGACAACGTCGGGCAATTCCGTTCCGTTCATGTGTTCGGCCGCAGCTCGGTCATCGAGTATATAACTGTATTCGTTATCCGTTCCGTAGGGCAACGACAGGATACTGACCGTTGCGATGAACATTATATATCCGTTTCTCCGTCTTCCTTTTGCTCGGCGATCTCGTATTCGCCGCTGTAAAGCATTCTTATTGCGTTCTTTACCGCTTTTTCGTCACGCAGATCCTTGCTTATCATGGACACAAGCGGGCGATCTTCCTTATTGTTGATGCGACGCTCTGCCTCCGCACGTTGACGGACATATTCGTCGGTAACGATATGAGCACACTTTGAGGTTGCGATAACAAGCTCGTATCTGTTATATTTTCCGTTTTGCGTAAGTTCTTCTATCGACGGTTTGATCATTTCCGTACAATTCCTTTCGGGTTTAGTTATTAAGAAATTCTTCGACAAAATTATTTGTTCTCGACACCTTATGCTTTTCCGCATCCGCAATAGCCATAAGAGTTTTAACTGCCGGTTCTATCACGCCGTTTTCGTTTGTGATAACATAATCGTAAAGGTCAAAATACTTCAATTCGTTTTTCGCCTGTTCAAGTCTTTGCTGTATCACGTCCTCAGGCTCCGTTCCTCTCTTATGCAAGCGATAAGAAAGCGTCGAATAGTTTGGAGGAAGCAAAAGCACGAACACCGCTTCGGGAAATCTTTCCTTGACCTGCAACGCACCCTGCACCTCGATCTCCAAAACGACGTTTATGCCGTTTTCAAGCCTTGTTTCGACTTCGGATCTGAGTGTGCCATAGCAATTATCGACATATTCGGCATACTCGATAAAGCTGTCCGCTTCAACGAGTCTTTGAAATTCGTCCTTAGTTATATAATAGTAATTTTTCCCGTGTTGCTCGCCCGGTCTGGGTGAGCGTGTCGTTGCCGATACCGAATAAGCAAACTCTTCGCTTGCCTTAAACAGTTCGCCCAACACCGTCCCCTTACCGCTTCCGGCGGGGCCGGACACAACAAACAATAGTCCTTTTTTCATTATATATGTGACCGTTCCTTATTTATTCATTCGTATTCGCTTTTATTCGCCCTCGTATTCCTCGTCCTCGGTGCGTGCCGAAACTTTTTCGGGCGTATAAGAACACAGCACTACCGTATCGTTATCCAATATTATAACGCTTTTCGTACGTTTTCCGCAAGTCACGTCCAAAGCGTAGCCGTTTTCCTTTGCCTCTGCGACAAGACGCTTTATCGGTGCCGATTCCGGCGAACAGAGTGCGACTATCCTTTCGGCGGCAACCATATTGCCATAGCCTACATCAATCAGCTTCATTGCGTTTCTACTCTATATTTTGTATTTGTTCTCGTATTTTTTCCAAATCGCATTTGATCTCCACCACGAGCCGTGTTATATCCGTGTTTTGTGCCTTTGAACCTATGGTATTGGCTTCTCGGTTCATTTCCTGAAGCTGAAAATCAAGCTTTCTGCCGACAGGTTCATCAGAGTGCAGATATTCGTCGAATGCACAAATATGGCTTTTCAGACGAACTATCTCCTCGTCTATGGCAACTCTGTCCGCAAACAACGCACATTCGGTAAGTATTCGGCTTTCGGAATACGTAATATCGTTTTGCTCGATGACATCTTTAAGCCGCATACGAAGCCGTTCCTCGTATTGTTTAGCCGCCGAATCGCCGAGCATGGCTATTTTCGAAATGCAACCTGAGATATTCTCTTTTTTTATCTCGATATCTTTCTCTAACCGTTCTCCCTCTCCCGTTCTTGCTTTATCGAAGGCTTCTATGGCACTCGCCAAGACTGTCTTTACGTTTTCCCATTCGCCCTCAAGATCGTCCTCCGGCTTTTTCAATGTGAATATATCTCGGTTTGCGGCAACACGCATAGCCGAAATATCGTCCTTAAGTCCGTACTCGCTCACAAGCTTGTTCAGAGCCTGAAGATATGAGTTTGTATAAGCCTCGTCGAGGGAGATGGTAATTCCCTCTCCCTCCGGCATATCGATCGCAATGAAAACGTCGAGCTTTCCTCTTGATATGCCGCACGCCTGAATATACGTTTTGACATTTTCTTCAAGGTACATATACGAACGGGGCAACTTCACGTTGCACTCGAAATACCTATTGTTTACCGATTTCATTTCGACGGTGATATCACGTCCGTTTACCGTCATACGGCTTCTGCCGTAGCCCGTCATGCTCTTTATCATTTCAAATTTTCCAGATTATTTTGTGTAGTTGTCGAAGTAGCCCTGCACCAAAACGATAGGAGTTCCCTTGTCACCGCTTCCCGACGTAAGATCGCAAAGGCTTCCTATGAGGTCGGTGAGACGTCTGGGCGTTGTGCCTTGAGATACCATTTTTCCGACGAGGTTATCGTCCTTATTTCTGATATACTCGGATATAGCTTCCTTAAGAGCGTCGCCCGAGAGCTGTGCAAAATCATTATCGGCAAGATATTTCAGCTTCACCTCATTAGGCTGTCCGATAAGACCGTCGGTATAAGCGGGGGATACAACGGGATCCGCAAGTTCCCAAATTTTTCCCACGGGGTCCTTAAACGCTCCGTCGCCGTACACCATGACCTCGACGTGCTTTCCCGTCGCTTCATTTACCAATTTTTGAATTTTTTCGACTACGGGCTTGCAATCTCTGGGGAAAAGCTTGATCGTGGTTTCGGTAGCCTTATTCGAGCCGAGCAGACCGAAGTTTTCGTTATATCCGCTTCCGTCAACGGGGGCGGTCATGATCTCGTCGAGCGACATGACCGTTTCGGCACCCGCTTTTTTCAGTCTGCGTGCCGTCATTTTACGTGTATGGATATCACAATTTATTACGTTTTTCGTATAATTAAGTATCGTGCGGCAATCGTTTGCGAGTACAACCTCTACTTCACATCCGACCGATGCGATAAGCTCTTTATAATATTCGACATAATCCACGCCGGTAAAGGGATGTTTAACATAGCCGAACAGCTCTCTGTATTTTTTCTCGTCAAGAACATCTCTGTAGGGGTCAACGTCCTTTTCGTCGAGAAGCTCGTCGTCGAAAAGGTGATTTCCTACCTCGTCTGCGGGATAGCTGAGCATAAGTGTTATCTTTTTCGCACCCATGGCGATGCCTTTAAGGCAAATGGCGAATCTGTTACGGCTGAGTATCGGGAAAATAACTCCGATATGACCTTTGGGGAATTTTGCGGCGATATCCTTGCCGATCTGCTCTACGCTTGCGTAGTTACCTTGCGCTCTTGCCACGACCGCTTCCGTTACCGCTATAACATCACGATCGCGAAGCTCGAAGTCCTCCGACTTTGCGGCGGCAAGTACGCTGTCCGCAACTATCTGTGCGATATCATCTCCCGCTCTGATAATAGGTGCTCTTACGCCTCTTGAAACCGTTCCGATAAGTCTTTCCATTTTTATTCACTCCATTCAATATTTTTTTAAGCATTTTTCGAGATATGCCGAGAATTTTTCGCTTCGCTCGTTTATCCAGCCGAGCTGATGACTACAGCTTGTTTCCCAAGCACGCTTATTCATATACCGTGAGATCGTATCGGACCACCGTGTTATGTGATAGGATATTTCTCCGGATATTTCACTGCGTGCCGCTTTTGTCAGCGTCGTAAGGTCGCCGACGGCGTTTGAGGAAATAAGGGTTTTCGCATAAGCTTCGAATTTCGTTTTGAAATCGCCGTTTTTCAAGCAGAAATTCAATATTCCTTTCAGATACAGCGGATCGCCGTAAGCGTTACCGTATCCGTAATCTCCGTTATATTCTCCGAGGACGAACGCAAACGTGTCCGTGTCGGCCTGCGTATACAATTCGGGCAAGGACATACTTTCGTATCTGCCGAACGAAAAGTCCATATCTCTTGTCGTAAACCTCCAACGCCCGTCCTTATAAGGATTCGAAGCATCGGTTTGACCCGTATATCTCCAAATACGCAGGTTATTATGTGCCCAGTCCGTATTACAGATATACAGATTAAGCAAGGTATACTGTATCAAATTGTCGATATCGAACACTTGCATCAGCTGACGGTAAAGCTCCTCGTCGTTGTTCCCGTTTGAGCCTATTATCTTTTTACAAAACGCTT
This sequence comes from uncultured Lachnospiraceae bacterium, assembly GCA_964498965.1. GTDB lineage: Bacteria > Bacillota > Clostridia > Oscillospirales > CAG-272 > CAZCJU01. The sequence continues at coordinate 26,066 of CAZCJU010000002.1, read as the reverse complement.
CGAATTCGTCCAGCTCCGAGTCATTACCGCAATCAAGCTCGTAATAAAACCATGTGCCGCAATATCTGCAATATGAGCCGTTGTTGTGTCGCTCGCATTTTCTCGATGTGTCAAGCTCCGATTTGATGATCGCCACTTCGTCTTTATTCTCTATGCCGTACACATTCGAAAAATAATCGTCGTTTATATCCTCTTTCATATCCAAGATGCCGTAATACTCGCCGTTGAGATACACCGCAACGAATCGAGATGCCTGAGCGGGGACGGCTTCGGCATACTTCAACGCATAATTATTCGCCACACCGTCACGCAAAAGCGTCATCGACGTTCCATCCTCCGAGCGGTGTTGCATGGAATCGTTTCCGCCGTTTCTCAAAATGACTCTGTCGTACCGTTCAAGAAGCTTTCCCTTGTTTTCTCCCGCCATTACGTATCTGTTTTCGAAAAGCGGATAATCGAACGAACCGTTTCCGTTATATTTCAGTTCATCGTAATAGCCATCGCGTCTTGCCACAAGTCTGAACGACTTTTGGGCAAGCGTTCTCGACGAGCCTCCGAAAAGTCTTATACCGGCATCTTGTGATATCATTTCTTCGCCGGACGAGGTAAACATTTCAACGTGACACGGTCGCTCCCACTCCTTGCCCGAGCATAGAGGATTCGAGATTATTCCGCTATCCCCGTACAGATTTTTCTCATCCGTTACAAGAGATACTATCGCCGTATTGAATCTGTTTTTTTTCGCATAGATATAGGTATTGGTCTTGATCCTGCCGAGCTGCTCGCCATTCTCCGAAAAGCATACGGCTCTTACGCAAACAGACGAATCCGCAGTGCATACCGTTATTCCGTCATTATACCTTTTTCCGTCGGCTTTCGGCTCGTCACCGTTCAAGGTATAGGTTATGTACGAGCCGCTCGGAGCGTTATTCGGCAGTGTCAATTCAAGTATTTGTTTTGAATCGTACACGCCGCCTTTCAAAGAAAATTCGGCATTGACGTATTTGTCGTCTTTGTCATTCTCCTTCTCGTCGCCGTTCGTCGATGATCCGCCGGACGCAGCTTCGAAGGTCGAGGTGTCGGCGTTTTTTCCGGCACAAGAGGCAAACGATGACAGCACGAGCAGCAGGCACAGCAAGCCTGCGGCAATTCGGTAAATTTTCAACGTACTCTCCTTGAAATTTCAATCGTATCGATCACATCGATCGTATCGATCATGTTTCGGCATGAGCATCGGCGTTTCGGCAACGCATACGCATACCCGATTTTATATAATAGCATAAAATATTTAATAAATCTTATATCTTGATAAATATTAAAGAAAATTTTACAAGCACCGTGATTTTTCAATTATTATTTATATAAATTTTCTTTTCGCAGAAGAAAATTTACCGATTTTTCACCGATTCGGTTATCCGTTTATGATATAATTAATTGATTTTTACGGCGAATGGAGTGATGGATATTGAGAAAGGATGTTTTGGTGAAAAAGAAGGCTCTCGTTGTCGAAAAGTTGCGGGAATCCGCAATATCGGTCTTACCCATAATTTTGACCGTTACGGTGCTGTGTTTGACAGTTGCACCTATTTCCGCAGACCTTTTGCTTTCTTTTCTTATCGGCTCATTAATGATCGTTGTCGGCATCGGACTTTTTTCTCTCGGTGCGGATATGTCGATGACGTTGATCGGTTCAAAGATCGGAACAGCATTGACAAAGTCAAGACGAATGTGGTTTATTTTACTTGTAAGCTTCATCCTCGGTATTGCTATCACCGTATCCGAACCCGATCTGCAGGTGCTTGCCGACACCGTACCGCACATTGACAGTTTTGTTTTGATAATGACGGTGAGCATAGGCGTCGGTCTGTTTCTCGCCATATGTATGTTCAGGATCATACACGGAGTGCGACTCAGGTGGCTGCTCATGTTCTTTTACGCACTCGCATTCATGCTTGCGACTTTTTCCGATCCCGATTTTTTGAGCATCGCATTCGATGCGGGCGGTGTCACCACCGGACCTATGACAGTTCCGTTTATTCTCGCTCTCGGCGTCGGTGTTGCCAACATACGAAGCGACAAAAAAGCGGAAGCGGACAGCTTCGGTCTTGTGGCACTTTGCTCGATCGGACCTATTTTAGCCGTTTTGGTACTCGGATTTTTCTACAGCGGCGATGCGAATGCGGTGCTTGAATTGCCCAGTACATGGAACAGCACCGTTGAAATCGGAAGGTCTTATTTATCGGCACTTCCCGAGTACATGGGCGAGATCGCAATATCACTTTCCCCCATTGCGGTAATATTTCTCATATTCCAATTTTTCTCGTTTAAATTACCGAAGAAATCGGTATTTAAGATACTTCTCGGAATTCTTTACACTTACATAGGATTGGTTCTCTTTTTGACAGGTGTAAACGTGGGCTTTTCGGCTCTCGGTACGGTTCTCGGCTCAAAGCTCGCCGAGGGAAACACGAAGTACATACTTATCCCTCTGTCGATGCTCATTGGTTGGTTCATCATATCTGCCGAGCCTGCCGTACACGTTCTCAAAAAGCAGATAGAAGAGGTCAGTGCCGGAGCGATTTCGGGAAAAGCGATAACGATTGCTCTTTCGATCGCCATATCGTCGGCAATGGGCTTATCCATGCTTCGAGTAATTACGGGGATATCGATAATGTGGTTTATCGTTCCCGGATATTTAATAGCACTCATTCTTTCGTTTTTCGTTCCGGATATATTTACCGCAATCGCATTCGACTCGGGCGGAGTTGCGTCGGGTCCGATGACAGCCACGTTCATGCTGCAATTTATGATGGGTGCGTGCGATGCCTTGGGCGGCAACATTTTAACGGATTCGTTCGGTCTTGTTGCCATGGTTGCCATGATGCCGCTCATATCCATTCAGTTGCTCGGATTCATCTACACAAGGAAGAAGTCGCACGCAAGCGATACGTACGATGCTCTTGAGGGCGAGGACGTAATAGAGCTTTGGAATTGATTGCAGGAGGAAGCAATGAATTACGTAATATCAATAATTAATCCCGAGGGTTCCGCAATAATGACCGACATATGCAGGCAGCTTCAGCTGAACATTTCATCACTTGTATTCGGACACGGAACGGCGAGTAAGCGGACACTCGATCTGCTCGGCATCGAATCGAGGGAAAGAAGGATCTTCATGACGATTGCGGGGGATGCGGACACGGAAAAACTGATAGCGTATCAACGTTCGCGTCTTTACATAGACGTTCCCGGCAACGGAATAACCGTCGCACTGCCTATAAAGAGCGTCGGGGGACGCAAGACTCTTATGTATTTAAATAAAGGAGTAAATGAGGAAAAGAAAATGCCCGAATTAAGTTACGATTACGAGCTTATAATCGCAATTGCCAATGAAGGACACACTGACACGGTCATGGATGCGGCACGCTCCGCCGGTGCAAGGGGCGGAACCGTTATTCACGCAAAGGGTACGGGCGGGAAAAACGCCGAAAAATTCTACAACGTATCCATTGCCGACGAAAAAGAGATAATACTCATCGTCGCAAATACGGATAACAAGGCCGAGATAATGAAAGCGATATTAAACAATGCCGGTCCGAACTCGGAAGCGGGAGCTGTAACGTTTTCATTACCGGTAAGCAAGACGGCTGGCTTTCGCATGGGCGGTTCGGAATACATCGAGGAAAAATAATGTATCGTTCTTTTGACGTTTCCGATTTGGATAAAGACAGTATGGAATACTATGCTTTCTTGTATTCATCGGCAAAAACGACATTTGACATCGATCCGATAACGGCTGATGAAAAAACGCAAAAAAAGATACGCAAGCATACAAGGAAAGAATATCTGCGTTACTTTGATTCCGAGAACAAGCCTTCGGAATACACTGCCGATTCGAAAAGCAACAATGAATTCTTCGAATTTTTGTCCTACTGTAACGAGTACGTGCTTGCCGAAGCCGAAGAAAGCAGAACACGCTTCGAACGCTCCGTATCCGACTTTTCACCCGATGTCGCAAACGTCTTTTATCGGTTCTTCGAGGAATCCGGGTGCTGTGAATGTATCACAAAAAGCGACGGAGAGCTACATCTTTTATCAGATGATTTTGATTCTTATGAAGAAACGCTTGTTCTGCATTTAACGCGTGATATCGATATTGCCGGCTTCGATTACCTGTCCTTTGCCGATGCCCGTATTTTGAAAGAGCGTGACCGTTATATATTGGAATGCACGGGCGAATGCGAGGCGACCTCCGATTCGACACTGCTGAATATATGCTTTGACACCGCAAAATGCATAAAGACGTTTTTCCGTGTTGAATTTACCGACTTCGTACAATCGCCTTGGCATATGCTTTCGTATCTTGCTTATGATATTCTCGACAACATAGAAAGAAGAAACAGCTGTAACGATAGGGAAGCGGAAATTCTGCCGCTTTTACGGGAGCTTACCCTTTTGCACCCTTTTGTTCGGGAAAACAAATTTCATTCGGACGAAATCGATTTCGGTCTGCTAAAGTGTTACTCCGCAAAATACGGCTTATCGCATTTATCGCCTCTTTTCGACATTGCCGCAAAAAAGCTCAATAACGCTTCGGACACATATATGAGTTTTTACAGACTTGACGAAGAGCTGAACAAAAGCAAATGCGAGGAAATGTGGCGTGAATTATACGATTTGATAACAAACTCGCAAGCGGAATATATCCGCAAGTCGGAAGCATTGCACTGCACGGAGTTTAACGAATTGCGAGCAAATGTGGAAAAAAGTTTCCACGCTCTCGGCTACAGCGGCGAATATCCGACGTTTTACAAGAAAGGAAAGATCGGTAAAATTCGTCTTGTCGAAAGCTACGGTATGAGTTATTTTATCGGTACGGAAAAAAACGTCGAATACAGAGTGGAATGTCTTGAAAAAGTTATCGGAAACGAATTGGTTATCACGTTTCTGTGCGGCACGGCACTGTTAAAAAAAGGCGAGAATATATGCGATATTTATTCATGCTGCTTCAATGTGGGCGGCAGACGGCTGTTTAAGTCATTTGAATGTAACAATCAAAAAGTTGATCTGTCGGTACTTATCGCAACGAAAAAAGCCGAATGTTTAAGCTTAAGCAAGGAGGAACGCAAAGAATTTACCGATGTTTTTTCGGCCGAGCCGTTCTCCCGTTTGACATTTATAACGGAATTTTTGTTTTGCGGAGCATTATTTGCAATTCTCATAATGCTTATGGTTGTAGTTATAGTTTCCTCGGTAACCGCACTGCTTTTCGATGTAGGCGATATACCCGAAGCACTTTCGCAAATGCCATGGCTGATGATATTCTTGATAAGCTTCATAGGCTTCGGCGGTGACATGGCGATATGTGATTTTTTCGCAAAAAGAAAATAAAAAAGTGCGTTTCGGAAAAACTCCGAAACGCACTTTTTTACATAAAGAATCTGCCTATAAAATTGGTATTCGCGATTATATATGCGAAAACTATCGAAACTATCGAAAGCAATTTTATCAAAATATTGATTGACGGACCGCTCGTATCCTTGAACGGATCGCCGACGGTATCTCCGACAACCGCCGCTTTATGGGCATCACTTCCCTTTCCGCCGAGTTTTCCGCTTTCGATATACTTTTTTGCGTTATCCCATGCTCCTCCGGCATTCGACATCAAAACGGCAAGCAAAAATCCCGTAACCAAAGCACCGCACAGCATGCCCGAAACGCCGCCCGGACCGAGCAGAACACCGACTGCGACGGGAACAACAACCGCACAAACGGAAGGTGCGACCATTTTGCCGAGCGACGCTTTCGTGCAAATATCCACGCAACGTTTATAGTCCGGCTTGTTTTTTCCCTCCATAATCCCCGTCATTTCTCTGAATTGACGGCGAACCTCCACAACTATGCTTTGAGCTGCTTGACCTACCGAATCCATTGTCATTGCGGCAAAAACGAACGGGAGCATCGCTCCTATAAACACGCCGACAAGAACGATGGGGTCGGTTATATCGAGCTTAAAGCTTTCAAATCCGAAATATTTCAGCTGTTCCTTAAATGCGACGATCAATGACAGCGCAGTAAGAGCCGCAGAGCCTATCGCAAAGCCTTTTCCGGTCGCGGCGGTCGTATTGCCGAGCGAATCGAGTGCGTCCGTGCGTTCTCTCACCGTTTCGTCAAGTCCCGCCATTTGAGCGATACCGCCAGCATTATCCGCTATCGGTCCATACGCATCGGTCGCAAGCGTTATTCCGAGCGTTGAAAGCATACCGACAGCCGATATCGAAATTCCGAAAAGTCCTTTTGCGGCATCGAGAACGATCTTGCCCTCATCGTTATGACCGAAGCCGGCAAGGAAGAACGAAGCCAGAACGGAGATCGAGATGATCACGATAGGAGCTATCACACTTTTCATACCGAGCGAAAAACCGCTGATTATGATAGTGGCCGAGCCTGTTTTCGAGGTTTGTGCGAGTTTTTGTGTAGGTTTATATGTATCCGAGGTAAAGTACTCTGTGAAATATCCTATAAGGACTCCGGCAACAAGTCCGGAAAGAACGGCGCCGTAAACTCCAAGGCTTCCCTTGCCCAAGACCGAATATATCAGCGGAAGCGAGCAAGCGGCAAACAAAATCGCTGCCGCATATGTTCCCCTTCTCAAAGCGGAAAGGAGTTTTTTCTGTTCGATAGAATCGCCGCAGCGAACAAAAAACGTTCCCACAATCGAGCAAACGATTCCGAGTACGGCAAGTAGCATCGGCAATATTGCTTTTGACGGTTCACCGAAGCCCGCCGTAACGGCAAGCGAAAATGCGGAAATTATAGAACCGACGTACGATTCGTAAAGATCCGCTCCCATGCCCGCAACGTCGCCGACGTTATCGCCGACGTTATCCGCAATTGTGGCGGGGTTTCTCGCATCGTCCTCAGGTATTCCCGCTTCGACTTTCCCGACGAGATCGGCACCGACATCGGCGGCTTTAGTGAATATTCCTCCGCCGACTCTTGCAAAAAGCGCCATTGTGGAAGCACCGATACCGAACGTTATCATATTGGTCGTAAGCTCACGCATATCCTCGATTCCGAACAAAAATCTGAGTGCGAGATACCACATAGAAACATCGAGCAGACCGAGTCCGACCACAACGAAGCCCATTACGGAGCCTGCCGAAAACGCAACACGCAGTCCCCTATTAAGGCTTTGCGATGCGGCTGTTGTCGTCCTGCAATTCGCACTTGTTGCGATCTTCATTCCCAAGAATCCGGAAAGTCCGGAGAAAAATCCACCCGTCAGAAAAGCGAACGGGGTAAACCTCGAGATCAGTGCCTGACCGTTTTCGCCCGGTTTGATCTGCGAAAGAGCGAAAAGCAGCACGAACACGATTCCGAAAAATATTACGACGGTCTTATACTGACGCTTCAAGTAGGCGTTTGCACCCGCCTTGATCGAATCCGAAAGGCTCTTGACAGTTTCGTTTCCGCAATCGCATTTTTTGACCTTATATGCATTATATGCGGCAAACGCCAACGCCGCCAACGCACCTATAGGCAGTAAAAACCACAAATCCATCATTTTTACCGTCCTCCTATCTTATTTTTTTATTCCGAGTTTTGCGACAAATAATACTACATTTTAATATACCAAATTTTTGTTCAAATGTCAATACCAAAATCGCATTTTGGCGTTCGTTTTTCCATTCTATAATATATGCAAGCGATAAATTCGAAAGATGTGAATGAAGCCGTGCAAACTAACTTAGTAAGTACGGTGTGGCGATGCCCTCATCTGTCGGCTTTGCCTGTCTTCCCCCAAGTGGGGAAGGCTTTATAGAGGGTACGGCTGACAACAAAAATCGAAATTGCAAATAAAATTAATTTTTAAAAAGCCGATACACATTCATTGATTTTGCTTTTTCTTTCTCGTTCTGTCCAGATCGGACTCGTCCATCCGAAGCGGCCGTCCTCAAGCTCGACACGCAGGTAATAGCTGTCCGTTTCTCGTTCCTGTTTGTAATCGAGAACCGTGTCCTCATTCTTGCCGTACCATTTTATACGGTCACGGCAGTTTTTAACAAGCGTTACCTCCTTTATCGGCACGTCCGAGCCGACTTTAAAATATATGATCAATTCCTCGTTGTCGCCGAGTTTAAGCTCACTGCCCATCCAATAGCCGTTTATTCTGAATTCTATCTCTATGCGTCCGTGCATTTCTCCGTCGTAATTGCCGAGCATATACGCATATGTCCTTTTCGCTTTCAAGGCCTCGAATATCGCCTTGTGTGTGTTTTCCACTGCCCATACGCCCGTGACACCGGGATACATTGCGGGATATCCTAACCTACGATCGACTCTGCCGCCCATGCCTACGTGGTCATCACTGCCGCCTATGACACCTATTTTTGCACCTCTGTCGAGTGCGTCACGCCAAAAACCGCCCTCACAGCAATCCCTCTCACGCCATGCGGGATTGCCCATATACTCGGCGGCATCTCCTCTGGATATCACTTCGATGTACGGCAAAAACAGGGTGTCGTCGAGTGTCTGAAAATCAACATAACACGACAAGCGATACGTGTCGTGGCACGCCGCAACAACATCGGTACGTGTAAGCATCCGTTTCAATTCATCGCATGTTATCTCTCCGTCCCGCACGCCCCGTATCGGCTCGCCGTCGTCATTTTCAAAATAAAGCACCATATTGGAATAATACGGATAGGAATCACGTTCGTATGCGAGTATCGTAACGAATTCGCCGTCACGACGATATTCTTTGACCTTTTTCTTTATAATTTCCCATTTGCCGTTCCAAAGCTCGTCGCCACCGACACCGCCGTGGTCGTGATCCGTGATTGCGGCAAAATCGAGCCGTGCCTTATCACGCAGGTTCGTAAAATACGTATCTATATCAACACATCCGTCCGAAAGTGTTGTGTGTCCGTGCAGTTCGCCCGTAAACGCCTTGAGCATGTGCGGAGGAGGTAAAAAGCTTTGCTGTGCGGCACGAAGCTTTTCACTCAATTCGGCTCTCGTTCTGTTTTTGCCGCTATAGACTGTGTCCGTGAATTCCGCACAGCGACAAGTGCTGTCGTATCGTTTCGCTTCTTTTTTTTCCGGGTGTTTCATTTTGCTCACCTTTCTCGTATTTGCAATTTATTTCACGTTATTTTATCATAGGTCGCTCCGTTTTTCAATAGCTTTGACGAAATAACAAAAAAATCCGCACAGTATTACAATAGATGTTGACACGGCGAAGCTTGAAAAAATAAGAACGGATAAATCGAGAATTGTGAAAACGATTGACAAAGGCAAATGTTTATGATACAATACAGGCATAAATTTCGGGAGGTGTCATTATGTTTGATGCTTTGAAAATAAAGAACGAATGTGTCGAATGGATAAAAGCTTTTTTTGAGGCGAACGGCAAGGACTGCAATGCGGTCGTGGGAATATCGGGAGGAAAAGACAGTTCCGTGACCGCGGCACTGTGCGTTGAAGCACTCGGCACCGACAGAGTTGTGGGAGTTCTCATGCCCTGCGGTCAACAGCACGATATAGATGCCGCATATCTGCTTGTAAAGCATCTGAATATCAAGTATTACGAGGTAAATATCAAAGCCGCCGTAGACGGATTGAAAGGTGCGATGCCGACGGAACTGACATTTACTCAACAGGCAAGCAACAATCTTCCGCCCCGTATAAGAATGGCAACTGTGTATGCCGTATCGCAATGTTGCAACGGACGTGTAGCAAACACGTGTAACCTTTCCGAGGATTGGGTGGGATATTCGACAAGATACGGCGATTCAGTCGGCGATTTCAGTCCTCTTTCCAGACTTACGGTTGACGAGGTGAAACAGCTCGGTCGTGTACTTAATTTGCCCGCAAGCCTTGTTGACAAAATTCCGATAGACGGACTGTGCGGAAAAAGCGATGAAGAAAACCTCGGCTTCACGTATGCGGAGCTTGACAGATATATTCGTACCGGAAAGATCGATGATTTGAGCAAAAAAGAAAAAATCGACAGAATGCACAAGAATAATCTCTTCAAGCTACAGCTCATGCCCTGTTTCGAACCGAATCTTGATCAAAAATAGGTCGAAAATGAGCCGAAAAACGGAGATAAACGAGTATACATTCGCCTCCCCCGTAGATCTGTGCTTTGCGTTTGTTTCGGATCTGCACGATACGGAAAACGAGCCGATACTCGACGAAATAAAAAAACGCCGTCCGAACGGCGTTTTGGTTGCGGGAGATTTTGTCCACAATACGGAAAGATATGAGCGGGGGATCAAGTTTTTGCGTCTTGCGAACGATATCGCACCCGTGTTTTGCTCGATAGGCAATCACGAGCGGAAATTGAAATTCGATCCGCTTCCGCTTATAAAAGAAGCAGGTGTGACGTTGCTCGACAATGCTTATGCGGAGTTTTCGGGTGTCTTTATCGGTGGATTGTCATCCGGATACAGGCAGAACGAAAAGCAAGGTGAGCTGAAAAAAACGCCCGCACCCGATGTTGAATTTATAAACGAATTTTCCGCATTGAACGGGTACAAGCTCCTGCTTTCTCACCATCCGGAATACTATCCCGCATATCTGAAGGACAAACGGATCGATATAGTGCTTTCGGGACACGCTCACGGTGGGCAGTGGAGATTCTTCGACCGAGGCGTATTTTCTCCCGGGCAAGGTCTGTTCCCGAAATATACCTCGGGAATATACGGTAAGCTTCTCGTAAGTCGCGGCTTGGGAAATCCGTGGCCTTTCCCGAGAATAATGAATGCTCCGGAAATAATATTTATAAAGCTTGTCGGAGAGCGGCGGGGCTTTTGAGTCTGCTGAGTTTATAAAGTTCTTCTGTTGCCAGCCGTGCTTTTGCGACTATCCCGTTTTGATCCTTGGGAAAACAGTAATATAACGCTTTTTGGTTTCCTATGCATATTATATCGCCCAGCTCGTACCAATAAAAATCGGAGTAAAGACTGTATGACGCTATAGGCTTTTGCGTGAAATCAAGTTCACCGTCACATCCCGTCAAATGAAAGCCGTCGGCGGAATGAGTCAGCCGTCCGTCGCCTACTTTGTATACGCATTTTGCATCGACGAGCATATATATCTCGACCTCCGTATCCATAAGATACGTTCCCTGCTCGAGTTGTTGTCTTACGCACTTGCGTTGCCATGCGTACCAATCGGGAATATGCGAAAATTCCGTAGTGCCGCTTTCGGCTTCGATATAACCGTATTCATCTAAAATGTAGGTTTTTCCGCAGTTTTCGCAAACGAGCTTTTCGCCGATGCCGACGGTAGCACCCTCGCTCCCGCAACTCGGGCATTTGTATAAAACACGGTGCAAGCCTTCCGCTCGGTCTGCGGAATCTATCTTTATCTTATTGCTTTGCTGGTATTTAAAGCCGTCAAACCCGAATTTCGCATTGACAATATCGTTTATCCGCTCCGCATCGTATCCCGATATATCACTCGGTGAAAGAAGATATTCCATTTTCGCATTTACCCGTACATTTCTTGTTTTTAAGTTGTTATAAAGAGGCTGACGTGCAAATGCACCGCAGGTGCTTATCATTACAACGGGTATCCCGAGCGATTTTACCAGCTTGCCGATACTGTCCGGTAACGGTGTTGCACGGCCGTCAAATGTGTAGCTTGCCTCCGGATACATAAGAATCGATGAATGAAGCTTGTTTACGGCATATTTAATGTCAAGCACAAGGCTGATGTCAAATAGAAATTTTTTTGTCGGAATACAGCCGAGCAAACGCATTAAGCGTTCTTTGCCGACGAAGCCATCCGACGTGCAAACTATGTTAAACGGCTTGGGAAATAACAGTGACGAAGCTATTTTTAAATCTATAAACGAGGAATGATTCATCAGAAAAAGTGCGGGTTCGTCCTTGCCCAACCGCTCCATGCCGAGTTTTTCGTATTTGAAGCTCGTAGCGATAAGCTCGGGCATGGAAACAAGCTTAAGCAAAAGCCGAAACGCATAACTCTGCTTAAGCGGTTTTTTGTGTTTTGGCTTTTGAATTTCGATGACCTCTTTGTAGCTTTTGGTTTTGACTTTGATTTTCATATTACTACCTCTGCCGATTCGATGTATTTGTCGGCTGAGTATATTCTATCACAGTTATTGATAAATTGCAACGGCTATTTCATAATTATCGATATTTTTCACAATATAATTAAGGGAGCAGAAATGAACGAAATAAAAAAAGGGCGTTACCGCCACTTTAAAGGTAATGAATATGAGGTGCTTTGCGTAGGCAGACATTCGGAAACCTCGGAAAGCCTGGTAGTATATAAGGCATTGTACGGAAACGGCGAAATATGGATACGTCCCGCATCTATGTGGTTTGATACGGTAATATCAAACGGCATCGAATGTATGCGTTTTACGTATCTTGACTGAATTTTTGGTAGGCTAACCGTTCCTCACCGTTTTCAAGACGGATCGTGCCGCAATAACGAAAACCGTTTTTCGCAAGTGAACGTTGCATGGGTATATTATCGGCGTGTGTGTCGATCTTAAGATTGCCGCAAAGCGAAAGGCAGTGATCGAAGCAAAAGGAGGCAACTCCTTTTTTATGTCTTGAAACGGCTATTCGGTGAATAACGCCGTAGGAAAGAGAATTGAGCCATTCGCCGTCATATGTTGTTTCATAAGTCGGATCGACTCCCGTGCGGTAATAAAATACGCCGACGATTTCATCCGCCTCGGCACATATGTATAAATTTCCCGAGGCAATATCGCTTCGTATAAGAGCCGACGACGGATAATCGTCGCCCCACTGCATCGGGTTTCCGTTTTCACGCATATATTTTCGAGCGTCGTCGTATATTCGCAATACCGTCGGCAACATCTCCGACGTGCATTTTTCGATCTGCATTTTTATCTCCGTTAAGGCACAAGTCGCTCGTCTATTCGAGTGAGCGTGCCGTTTTCTTTTAAGGTAAAGGTGACCGGCTCGTAGATAGGTGCCGCACCGTTTGAAGCTACGGCTTTTTCATTCGTTATTTGACGTGATACGCCGACCGTGTTGCTTTTTTCATCGTACAGTATGTTAAGTCCGGAGCAGTATTCCTCGAAAAATGACAGCGGAACATATATTTTTCCGTTCTTTATGTAAGGCGAAGCTTCAATCCGCACCTTGTTTCCGTTTACCGTTGCCGACGGGACATCGAATGTAAACGTTATATATTCGTTTCCCGAAGCCGACGAAATGTACTTTACGCCGTTTTCGTTTTCCAAAGCCGTGAAATCGCATAGCTGTGAGATCTGCTCACCCAAAATGAATATATTTCCCTTTTCCGCTTTGTAACGCTCGTTTTCGCCGACACGTACATACACGGACAACGAGTAAGCGGCATAGCGGTTTAGCGAGAAAATATGCATTGCAAAGCCGAAAGAAAACAGCAGAATACCGAGAACGACGGAAGCGGCGGCACGCACGGCAAACAACCGAGCCTTTTCCATGCGACGCTTTTTCTCACGTTCTTTTTTTATCCTTATGCGTGCGTTTTCTTCGACCGAAAGCTCATGGCTGTACCGCTTGTTTCGTTCGGCATTGAGCCTACGGCGTTGCTGTTTGCGGTAAAGCATTTTTTTATTTTCGAGTTCTCTTTCCCGCTTTGCTTCCCTCTTCAAACGCTTTGAGGCGGCAAGCTCCTTTTGCCGTGCCTTTTCCGCACGGCGTCGCTTTTCGGCAAGCTGTTTGCGGTGAATGTATTCGGCACGCTTTCGTTCTTCAAGCCTTCTTTGCCTGTCGGCATCATAAGGTTTTTCATATCCCGGGTGAATTTTTTGATTGACCCGCTTTTCCGAGGACTGCACGACCGACGACGATCGACGCTTTTCACCGGTTTTCGGTACAACGATGCTTTTCGGTCTTGCGGCGGAACGAGGCTTTTCTTTGTCCGAAGCATCGACACCGCCGTTTACGAAGGACAGCTCGTCACGCAATTGAGATAAGGGTTTCTTCTCATCTCGCTGTACCTCGGGTACGGGTATTCTGTTGTATTGCCGATACGACATCCGTACCCTCCTTTGATCTGACGATTATTTGTTGTACGCCTTAACGGCATCTTTGATAACAAAATTGTTTTTGCTTAACAGCTCGTATGCCTCGTCCTTGCTAATTTCGAGGATCTCGGAGGTTATGGAAGCCGCACGGCTTTTGAGCTTCTCGTTTGCGGCACTTACATTGATCATAAGATTACTGTATACCTTGCCGGTTTTTATCATCGCACAAGTCGAAAGCATATTGAGTATGAGCTTTTGTGCCGTGCCGCTCTTAAGACGTGTAGAACCCGTTATTACCTCCGCACCTGTGTCGGGGGATATTTTGATATCGGCGAGAGTATCTATGTAACCGCCGGGATTGCTCGTTACGGAGCAAACGACGGCTCCGGCTTCACGAGCCGCTTTCATGGCACCGGCAACATACGGAGTTCTGCCGCTCGCCGCAATTCCGACAAGTACATCGTTTTCGGTAAGGCAAAGCTCTTTGATTTCCCCGTAGCCGTTTTCTTCGAAATCCTCCGCACCTTCGGAGCTTTTACGTAATGCCTTGTCGCCGCCTGCGATTATACCCACCACGAGGGAGGGATCGACACCGAAGGTGGGTGGGCATTCGCTTGCGTCGAGTACGCCTATGCGTCCGCTCGTTCCCGCACCCACATAGTATAAATGACCTCCGTTTTCAAATGCGGCGGCGATCGCCTCTACCGCTTTTGCTACTTGAGGCAGTACATCGTCTATGGCATCGAACGCCCGACGACTTTCTTTGTGCATGAGAGTGACCATGTCAAGCGTTTCGAGCTTGTCTATGTTCATTGTGTTTTCGTTTCTTTTTTCCGTACTGATCTTTTGAGTATCGACCATGATCGTTTTCCTTTCGGTAATTGAGTTAAAAAACGCACTCTTGTCGGTAGACAAAAGTGCGTTATTTGATGGTGACCTGTAGGGGAGTCGAACCCCTGTCGCCGCCGTGAGAGGGCGGAGTCTTAGCCACTTGACCAACAGGCCATCTTCGGTCAACGGCAGTATTATATCATACTTTCACAAAAAAATCAATACCTTTTTCAAAAAAAAATCCGATTTTTCGTTTTTTGACGAAAATCAATAAATATCGACTAAAACAAAATGAACCGTTAAAGCACTTTGGACAAAAGCAGGGGCAGATATCTGCCCCTGTTGCGATTATATTTAAATTGCTCGATCAAGTTTCAAATCATCTTCCGCATTTCTTTTTTGCGTAAACATACACAGCGGCGATACCGCTTATCAGAGCCGAAATGAGGGAAAGCGGAATGAGTGAGCTGTCGGCGGTCTGCGGAGGGATCACCTCGGGAAGCTTTCCGACCACCGTGTCGGCGAGGTCGATCTCGTTTTCTCCGTTTGCGTCACCGAAATATTTACCGCAATCCTCGCAGTACCAATATTCGATATTGCCCTCGCTTTCGGTCGTGGCTTCGACCGCTTCGACGTGTTTTAACATCGTATGCTTATTGGCGTCGATATCACCGTATTCCGCATCACATATCTCGCACACGGCTTTATTAATGCACGTTGCCGTGCCGCCGGTATGACCGTTATTCACGGTCACGGTGACCTCTGTCACATTCCCGTCGGTATCGGTAACGGTTATATTCTGTGTGCCGTCGGCGGGAGACAGTGTAAATTTACCGTTTTCGGGTGTAACGGAATTACCGTTTACCGTAACGCTCGCTATACCGATATTATCCGATACGGTCACTTCCCTTGCTTCGCAATAGGTCTTACCGTCCTCGACACCCGAGATAACGGGTGATATCGCATCGAGCCACTGTGCATATAATACGACTATCTCACCGTTATGTGCGAGACCGAAGCTTATACGATCGTCTTTGACAATGTTTTTGCCTTTGCCGTCGGGTTCGGTATTCCAGCCGACGAACACGTAGTCGGTGCGTATAAAGCCGTTATTCGTATCATTCGATATCGTATAGTGATCGGCGTTTGTATATACGGAATATGTCGCCGAACCGTTTCTCAGTCCGCCGTTGCCGTTGAACCTAAGTGTATTTGCGGGTCCCTGCTTCCACTGTGCCGTCAAGTCAACGTTCAAAACGTTATCGTTTTTTGCGAGGCTTGCGTATGTGATGTTTGAAGATACTTTTACCGTACCGCATTTCCATCCGTTGAATATATATCCCGGTCTTGTGGGTTCGGAAACACCGTCAAGCACCTTATCCGTCCATTTTACGTCTGTTTTGCCGTTAACGGTACTTCCGCCGTTTGAATCGAATGTAACGGAATAGCCGCTCTTTACCTCCCACTGTGCCGTAAGAGTAACGCTCGTTGTTTTATCGTCCGTTGCGAGATCGGCATATGTCGTATTTTCGTCAACGTCAATGCTTACGCATTTCCAGCCTTTAAAAGTATAGCCTTTTTTCGTGGGTTCGGAAGCACCGCTAAGTACCTTATCCGTCCATTTTACGTCTGTTTTGCCGTCAACGGTACTTCCGCCGTTTGAATCGAATGTAACGGAATAGCCGCTCTTTACCTCCCACTGTGCCGTAAGAGTAACGCTCGTTGTTTTATCGTCCGTTGCGAGATCGGCATATGTCGTATTTTCGTCAACGTCAATGCTTACGCATTTCCAGCCTTTAAAAGTATAGCCTTTTTTCGTGGGTTCGGAAGCACCGCTAAGTACCTTATCCGTCCATTTTACGTCTGTTTTGCCGTCAACGGTACTTCCGCCGTTTGAATCGAATATAACGGAATAGCCGCTCTTGGGTGAGTAATGAGCCGTGTATTCTCTGTTGCCTATACTGCCCTTGTATATAATAACGTTCGTATTATTTTCGCCCGTCAGTCCCGTACCGCTCCAGCCGGTAAAATCATAACCGTTTTTTGTGGGATTATTTAAGGTGATGGAATTGCTTTCCGCCGTATATGTCGATGGATTTGTTTTATCGCCCGGATCGCCGCCGTTTAAGTCATAGCTTATCGTATATGTATCGGCAGTGAATGCGGCATCAAGTTTTCTGGGGAAGATATAATAGTTCGTGCCGAAACGCCAATCGACGCTGCTGCCGATGTTTGTATATTTCCAACTCGAGAAGCTATAGCCCTCTTTCACGGGATCGACGGGAGCTATCGTATTATGCATTCTGTGGTCGGGATTGATCTCGGTATAGACCTCATAGCAGTATTCGGCATCGTCAACATAGAAGGTCAGAAGTATTCCCTTTACACAGGTTTTGAAGTTTTCGTCGATACCGCCGTAGTATATACCGCCGTAGACCTCGGCATTCGGTATCGAAGCGTTCGCTTTACCGTAAAACGAGGTAGTTGTTTTGTTATCACAGGTATTATACACCTTTGCGGCGTAGCTGTGGAGATTCAGGTTACCGGTGACGTTACCGCCGTTTGCGTTAAGGACGCTCTTACTGCCGCCGTTGCCTCTTGACAGTGTTATATTTCCTTTCAACACGCCACCCGACGGCAGACTTGTATCGGAATGTGTTGCCGAGGGGGTGCTGTCGATGAGGGTAAGTTCGGACGCATTCGACGACGAGGTATCGGCTATATTGATATTTCCCGTGAGAACGTGACCGTTAAGGTCTATCGTAAGTGTTTTATCGCTGATATCGAGGGTCGAGGAAAGTGAAAGATCCTTTTCCAGTTTAACAAGCTCGAGTCCCATCGCAAGCTTGTTTTTCAGCTCGTTCTCGGAGCTTACGCCGATGCTTTCCCATTTCGCTTTCAATGTTATGCTTTGCGTAACGGTTTCGGTGAAGGTATATTCTTTATCGCCGTTGTACCAGCCGACAAACGCATAGCCGGATCTTGTGGGAGCGATTTCGGGCTTCACCGCCTTCGCACCCGAAGCGTTTAAAAACCATTGGGTAGGCAGAGCTGTTCCGTTACCGCCGTTAAAGTCGAAGCTTACCGTATATGCATGTTGTGTGCCGTTTGTTTGAGAGATCTCAAAGTTTTTGATTCCGCGACAGAATACCCCCCCCGAAACATTATCCAATGTGATATTTTTCAGAGTACCCTCCACAATAACATCGCCTCTGAATTCGGGATAGGATTCCGCAGTGGCGGCACAAGATAACGGAAGGATACCACTCTCCCAAACGATAATCACATTGTCGTTTATTACACCGCCGCTCGCTTCCATACTACCGTCTAAATTCACTATGCCCGAATTTACGCTGCCGCCTTTCAGCTTGAAAGTGCAATATCTGCCCATGTAAATACCGTCACCGGCATTGTAGGACGCAGTTCTACCTCCGGCATGGCAGTCGGAAATGCTGCCTCCGCTCATTATAAATTTGGACTCGTATTTAAGATAGACACCGCCGCCGTAATAGGCAGAGCAAGCGTAAATTGTTCCGCCGGTCATTTCGGCTGTGCAGCTATCACCGATATACACGCCGCCGCCGCATCGTATAACGGAGGTATTGCCTTGAGTAGAACCCGTTCCGCCGGTAATAACTCCACCTGCCGGAAAAGACGAATCACCGTGTGTTCTGTTCGGGGTGCTGTCTGCGATCGTCAAGCCTGCCCCGCTGTTCTTAAGCATAATAACGGATCCTTCGCCGGTCATTTTAAGAACGTAGCCGTTAAGGTCAAGCGTGACGGTCTTATTTATTGTGAGCGTTGTTGTTATTTCGCAATCTTTAGAAAGTGTGACCGTGCCGCCGTTGTCGAGCTTCTTTTGCAGTTCGGTTGTATCGTCCGCCGCCCAAGCCGATGTCATCGGAAAAAGCGACAAAAGCATACAAAACGAAAGTATTGTGCTTACAATTCTTTTTTTCATTTAAAAATCTCCCCTGTTTTTGTATGGAAAACAACTGTACATTCTCGGCAGAATGCAAAATACCCTCGATCTTATTATAGATTAACACGCAAAAAATGTCAATGCACATTTTCCACAAATTTCAGTGAAATAATTGTACAGAATGCACAAGGCTACAGTTATCAATCGAATTATTTTTTCTCGAAGATCTGCAAAAACCACTTTTCGTCCTCGTCCGTCACACAATTAGTAAGACGCAGGAAAGAATAGTACAGTATGAAACATATCGCCGAACTAACGCACACGGAAACGATATCGTAATGATAGGAAATGTTCAATACATTGAATATTAAAGTGCAAAGACCCGTCGCACCGATAATGCCCAAAACGGGAGATATCACCCATGCACTCGGCTTGAAATCCAAGACCGTTATTTCGGAAAGCCGTTTAAGTGACAGGGAAAAATTCAAAAGTTCACACGCAAACACCGTTATCACATAGCCGCCGACACCGAGCGGAGGAAGAAGAAAGTATACGAGTATTACTCCCGATAACGCATCTATTATATTGTATTTCATGGAGGAAAACTGCTCGCCCAGTCCTTTAAGCATGGCATCGACGGAGTTGTCGAGGTAGCTTACGGGGATCAGTGCGGCAAATATCTTTATATGCCTTCCGGATGACGCACTGTCGTATATCATAACGCCGAGCAGGTCGGAAAAATAAATGAACAATCCCGACACGGCGACGGAAAAAATGATGCAGAAACGAAAATACCTGTTTACAATGTAATTTATACGTCTTTTTTCACTGCGTGCCTTACAGCGTGTAAGCTCGGGAATAAGAAGTGAGGAAGCCGCAGACAAAAATGCGAGCGGAAAAAATATTATCGGAAACACCATTCCCGTTATGATACCGTACGTCGACAGGGCGGTTTGACGATCCAGTCCGTTCTCGGAAAGACGTGACGGTATCAAAATGTCCTCAAGCGTCATCAGTGCCGAACGAACATATGCGGACAACGCAACCGGGACGGTCATTTTAAGAAGTCTGACCGTTATTTTCGAGGACGGTCGGGCGGTGCTTTCCTCTCTGTGATGTTTGATATCCGACAGATACAGGACTAACGACGTTATAAAAGAAAGAAGCTCCGAAAGAACTATGCCGACGGATACGGCTGCGGTCGCACCCTCGACATCTTTTTTCGATAAAAGCGAGATCAAGATCACGGTGACGAAGATCCTCAGAAATTGCTCCAAAATGCTCGTCACCGCATTTTTTACGACACGGCGGACGGCGGAAAAATAACCGACGAATACCGAAGAAAGAGAAATGAACGGAAGTGCGACGGCGAGGATCTTAAGCGAAAGTGCGGCTCGGGAGTCGCAGAGCCAGTTTGTCGCAATATGCTCCGCACCGAAAAAGAGCATTAAAAAGCCGCATGAACCGAATATCAGCGAATATACAATACATTTTTTTACCGCATTTATCGCTCCGAACCGAGAATTCGAAGCAAGCTCCTCGGAAACAAGACGGGTGGCGGCAAGATTTATACCCGACGAGGCGAATGTTATACCCAACGAATAAACGCTCAATACGAGCGAAAAAAGACCCATGCCCGCACTGCCGATGCTTTTTGTGAGCCAAACATTGAAAAGCATCGAAACGAGCCGCATGAAAACGGAGGTGATAACGAGTACACACGTGTTTAACGCAAATTTTTTTAACAGCTTCATCGAAACACCGCACCTTATGATTTCATTCATAAATATGAATCGCAATTCGGTTTTATGAGCGACGAAAAGTAATCGAGTGTCGAAGCACTCGGACGTTTCTTCGGCGTTTCAAAACCCATGCTTCTCTTTTTGAATACCCGAAAATATGCGGAAAAGTATAAAAAAGAACGATAATTTTCGGATTTTGAATTAAATATTGACAAAACGGGTATTTTATGATATTCTAAGCGAGGATCGAAATTAAAAACACAACAAGTTACAAAAGGAGATAGCGAAATGAAAAAAAGAATTACTTCATTATTCTGTTTGCTCGCCCTGCTTATAGGTCTTACGGCGTGCGGCAAAGGAAATGACGGAGTGACGACCGTCTCCGAAGGTGATACTTCTCCGAATGAAGAAAGCACCGAATCGAGTACGGTGGCAGCGGAAGAAGAAAAACTCACCGAAGAGCTGAAGATAATGTACTACAATGTTTACGGATACAGTAAGATAACCGTACCCGACAGATTGCGGATACAGGTCGAAATGATAGCCGCCTCCGAAGCCGACATAGTCTGCATGCAGGAATTCGACAGCACCCACCGCAGCGGAGCGTTACGACA
This sequence comes from uncultured Lachnospiraceae bacterium, assembly GCA_964498965.1. GTDB lineage: Bacteria > Bacillota > Clostridia > Oscillospirales > CAG-272 > CAZCJU01. Next base: position 4,928 of record CAZCJU010000002.1, on the reverse strand, counting down.
ATTGCAGAGCAAGGGCTACAAGGAGGTTGCTATAGACTCTAACGGCAATGTTCTTTACAAGGATTCCATAAACTGCGAGCCTATTTTTTACCGTACCGACAAGCTGACGCTCGTTGAAAGCGGCGGCGAGCTGTTCCCCGAGTGGGTCACCATAAACGGCGAGAAACTGTACGGAAACAACAGTAACACAAAGTCGTACGCATGGGGCGTATTCAGGGAAAAATCGACGGGCAAGCTGTTCCTCACGGTAAACGCACACTTTATGTGGACCGACAAGTCGAAGCTTACATATGAGCAGGCGGACGCCGTTCGTGCGGACAACGCAAAACGCATTTTGGCTCTCATTGAAGAGATAAAATCTTCCAAGGCGGAATATGCAAGCATTCCCGTGATATTCGGCGGCGATCTGAACTGTTTGCCGAACAGCGAAGCATATAACACGCTGAAAGCGGAATTGAGTGTTGCGTCGGAGGCAGCGGAAAAGTACGAGAAGCTCGGATATTACGGCGGCTACGCAACATACGATTCACAGACGGGAGAATACAGTTACTATGAGCCGTCGGAATCGGACAACATAATAGACCATGCTTTCGTGACGGGTGTAGCATTAAAATCTTATTTGCCTATAAAGGATCGGGATGCGTTGATAACCTCCGATCATCTGCCTTGGGTACTTACCCTTGTCTTCTGACGGAAACGGAGTTACGATATGTCGCAAAAAGAAAAGATGCACAATTGTGAGTTATATGATCCCTCCGACGAAGATATCATGCGTCGGCAAACGCTTTGCCTTGAAAAATTATACGATTTCAATGCGACGCGACCGTGTGAATGTGAAAAGCGACAACGGCTTATGAAAGAGATGTTTGCCTCGGTCGGTGTCGGCTGTTACATCGAGCCGCCGATACATTCCAACTTCGGCTGTCACCATGTACATTTCGGAAACAACGTCTATGCGAATTTCAATTTGACCTTAGTTGACGACACTTACATTTACATAGGCGATAATACGCTGATCGCTCCGAATGTCACCATAGCCACCGCCGCTCACCCGATCGACCCCGAATTACGCAAGAAGGGATTGCAATACAACGCAAGCGTGCATATAGGAAAAAACTGCTGGATCGGTGCCGGGGCTGTAATAGTTCCCGGCGTTACCGTCGGCGACAACACGGTAATAGGTGCCGGAAGTGTTGTAACAAAGGATATACCGTCGGGTGTTGTTGCGGTCGGAAATCCGTGCCGTGTACTCCGAAGCGTCAACGAGCATGACAAGGAATATTATTTCAAGGACAGAAAAGTACCGTTTGAAATTTGATTCTCGGGATAAAAAACTATGATTAAAAATAAGACGGTCGAAAATATTGTTTACACGGCTATGTTCATTTCCCTCGGCGTGGTTTTACCGTTTATAACGGCATACGTGCCGAATTTGGGAAAAATGCTTTTGCCGATGCACATTCCCGTTTTACTGTGCGGTATCATATGCGGAGCTAAATACGGTTTTTTTTGCGGAAGTATTTTACCCATATTCAGGTCATTGCTTTTAGCCGCTCCTCCGCTGTATCCCGATGCGATCGTTATGACTTTCGAGCTTGCCGCATACGGTACGGCGATCGGGATAATGTACCGCCGATCTAAGCTCAGACAACCGCTCAAAATATACGTTTGTCTTATACTCTCCATGTTGCTCGGGCGGCTCGTTTGGGCGGCTGCGAGGACAGTTCTCCGGGGCATCGGAAGCATTGATTTTTCATTTAAGCTTTTCGTATCCATGGGCTTTATAAAAGCTTTTCCCGGCATTGTATTACAGCTTATACTCATTCCGGCAACGGTTCTTCTGTATGAAAAAAGTATCGGAAGGCATAACGAAACGCATAAAACTAATTTATAAACGACACGCACCCGTCAATGTCGATTGACGGGTGCGTTATTTATCGGAGAAAGTCACTTATATGTCTTTTTATCCGTTTTTTCGTTGCTTTACGGCATTGAGTATTACGTAAGCCGAGGCAATAACGATGATCGATGTGATTATAACGACGTAATGTACCCAAAACGGTATTAGGGAACCGTTGAAATACAAATTACAATCTACTCCGTCACGCAACGCTTCTATTGTCTTCTCGTCAAAGCCGCTTGATTTAAGCTCGCCGAAAACGCCGTTCATCGAGTGATTACGGAGCATTACGGTGGCGTGCGTACCCGGTAAAACGGCAAGAAAATCGGCAAGCCCCTTTGAAAAGTTGGAAATCGGCATATATGCACCGCACAAAAATCCGTAACCGGCACTTACGACCGTTCCGACGGCGGATATCTGGCCCTGCGAGGACAGAAAGAAATTTATAAGCGAAGAAAGCGAAACTCCGAAACAGACGAGTATTACGACATCCGAGGCTATAAGCAACAGATCGCCGAACGACATATACCATCCGCAGAACGCCATATAGACAGATCCGGCAATAAGAGTGACGAAGCCTATGCAGAGCGACGAGATCAATGCAGATATGAAATACCCCGCCGCCGTCGTATAAGAACTCATCGGCGACACATTGATATCGTTTATTATGCCGCTTGCCTTATCCGAAACCATCAGCATATTGGCACAGAACGGAACCGTGACACAGCACACGGCAAGAAGCGACGACAAAAGCTGTGCGGCAACGAAACCGTTGACGAGCTTATCCTCAAGCACGCCCTCTCCGAAGCCGGAGGTAAAGCTTTGCTTGTAAATATTTCCCAAGAACGTAACATACAATACCAAAAGAATTATCGGTGTTATCAGAGAGGTGAAGAACACTCCCTTGTCCCTGTAAAAAAGCGTTGTATTACGCTTTATAAAACCTTTAAGTTCCTTCACGATCTTTTCTCCTCCGTAAGTCTTTTGCCCGTTGCGGCAAGAAATACATCGTCCATTTTCCCTTTTATTACCTCATAATCATTAAACAACTGCGGCTGTGACAATATGAGCTTTGTTGCATCGCTTGTACTTTTAAGCTTAAGCCTATAGCCGTCGTTTATCGTTTCATATTCGCAGTCGAGAGATTCGACTGCACTTTTTTCTACTCCGTAAAGATTCAAATAGTCACCGGCATATTTGTTTTTAAGCTCGTTCACCGTGCCTTGTGCGGCGATCTGTCCCGCATCGAGTATAACTATGTAATCCGAATCCGCCGCTTCCTCCATGTAATGTGTGGTCAAGAACACGGTCAGCTTTTTCTCTTTTCTCAAGGTGTCGACAGACTCCCAAAGCAATTTTCTCGTTTGGGGATCCAATCCCGTTGTCGGCTCGTCGAGTATAAGTATTTTGGGATCGTGTACCAAGGCTCTCGCAATATCTATTCTTCTTCTTTGTCCGCCCGAGAGTTTTCCAACCCGACGCTTATACAGCTCGCCGAATTCAAGAAGTGACGACAGATAATCGAGCCTTTTTTCGAATTCCGCACCCGTTATTCCGTAAAAAGCGGCTCTTATTTCCAAATTTTCCCGAACCGTCAAAACAGGATCAAGCACGGACGATTGAAACACCACGCCAAGCTCACGCTTTGAGTTGCGTCCGTTCGAATCTAAATCATCGGAGCCTATACGCACCTTGCCGCTGTCTTTTTTGTATATTCCGCACATTATCGATATCGTCGTGCTTTTTCCTGCACCGTTAAGGCCGAGAAAGGAGAAAAACTCACCTTCATTTACATAAAAGCTCAGATCTCTTACCGCATGTACGTCGCCGAAATGTTTATTCAGCTTTTCGATCTCTATGATTTTCTTCGAATCCTTGTCATCTTCCCGAATGAACATATTTCAACCCCCTGTAAATATCCGTTATCATCGCACTTGCATCGTCCACGCTCCACAGCTGATATCCCGTCGCTATCATCACGGCAATTCCGTGTACGGACGCCCACGTTTCGCAGTGAAACAAGCGTGCCTGTTTTTCGTCGAGTCCGGTTTGAAGCATTATCACATCGACAATGCGGGAAAAAAGCTCGTTGTCCGTACTTTCGCCTTTTCTGTCACGCATGAACAGCAATTTGAAAAGCTCCTTTTCGCACATGGCGAATCGAACATATGCCATACCATAGCACTTATATTTCGGATAAGAGCTTTTTTCAAGCTCTTTCTCGCAAAATTCTTCATAACACCGTTGTGCTTTTTCGACGACGGCATTTTTCAAACCGTTCATTCCGCCGAATGCAGTATAAACGGGCTGCGAGGATATGCCGAGGCAAGCACCCACGGATCTCGCACTCACAGCCTCGAAGCCGTGCTTGCGTGTAAGCTCGACTGCACATTCCGTTATCTGCTCCGGTGTATATTTGTTTTTCGGCGGCATTTTTTCTCCTTTCGCGGCAACATACGTTGTATAACACATGTTATTTTATCATATTCATTTTATAAAGTCAATAGAAACGGAGAAAACTTTCAATATAAATCGAGAAAATTTTGATCTATGAAGTTTGAATATAATCCTACAGCTCGTAAGCACGGCAACGCAACGCCCTCATCCGTCAATCCCGCAAATTGATACCTTCTCTCGAAGGGGGAAGGCTACAAGACAGCGAAATGCGATTACCGCCTTTCCGCACGAGGAAAAACTTACGAGCGAGCTGCGGTTGTCGCCTACCATATCCGAACGACAGGCAATAAGTTATCTAATAACCGGTGGTGATATATGAAATCGTAACAAAATCGGCTAAAAATCGGCATATTTATGCCTTAAGTGTAAAAATGAGCGAAATTGCGTTTTTTGCTATTGACATTTTCGGCTTGATTGTGGTAAAATAACGCTATGTATATTTGAAAAGCAAACAGGAGAGTATGAAATGAAAAACGTTGCCATTGTAGGTTTCGGTGTTGTCGGTGCCGGAGTAGGCGAATTGCTCGTGCGTAACGGTGACATAATCGAAAAAAGAGCAAAAGAAAGAATC
>CAZCJU010000001.1:32340-102077 GCA_964498965.1 uncultured Lachnospiraceae bacterium | reverse complement strand
CAGAGAGCCAAGGCGGAGGCGTCTTTCTTCAGAATGAGCAAGTACGCCGACAGACTTTTAAAGCATATAGAGGAAAATCCGGGATTTGTGGAGCCGGAATCGAGGCTTAAGGAGATGGTAAACAATTTCTTAAAGCCGGGGCTCCAAGATCTTTGCGTAACGAGAAGCTCGTTTACGTGGGGCGTGCCCGTGCCGAATGACGAAAAGCACGTTATATACGTCTGGATCGACGCGCTTTCGAACTACATCACCGCTCTCGGCTACGATGTAGATGAGCAGGGTGAGCTTTTCAAAAAATATTGGCCCTGCGACGTGCACGTTATAGGTAAGGATATCGTCAGATTCCATACCATATATTGGCCGATAATACTCATGGCCTTGGGCGAGCCGTTGCCGAAGCAGGTGTTCGGTCACCCGTGGTTGTTATTCGGCACGGATAAGATGAGCAAATCGAAGGGCAACGTCATATATGCCGACGATCTGACGGAGCTTATCGGCAAGGACGGCTGTCGCCATTACGCCCTATCCGAAATGCCTTACGCAAACGACGGTTCGATAACCTACGACAGCGTGATAAGCCGCTACAATACCGACCTTGCCAACAATTTGGGCAACCTTGCGAAGCGTACGGTCGCAATGACCACAAAATATTTTTCCTCCGTCATACCGACACCGGGCGAGGAGGAAGAACTCGATAAAGAGCTGAAAAAAGAAGTCGATGACACCGTAAAGGCGTATTTCGGGCTTATGGACGAATATAAAACGGCGGAAGCGTGTGCCAAGGTGTTCGCTATGCTTAAACGAGGCAATAAGTATATCGACGAAACTCTGCCGTGGACGCTTGCAAGATCCGAGGACGGAGTGCAAAGACTTAAGACCGTATTGTATAACCTGCTCGAGGTCATTCGTATAGGGGCGATACTGCTCTGTCCGATAATCCCCGACGCAAGCGAAAAGATATTCGCTTCGCTCGGAACGAAAAGGAAAACGTTCGACGATCTGAGCTTCGGCACGCTGGAAAGCGGCATTTCCGTGCATGACGGAGAAGCGTTGTTTGCCCGCCTGGACGAGAAAAAGACCGTCGAAATGCTTAAAGCGAAAGCGGAGGAAGCGGCAAGGGCGGCGGAAAAAATGCCCGCACCCGAAAAAATGCCGGAGATCTCGATAGATGATTTTATGGGGATCGAGCTTCGTTGTGCGGAGATAATCACCTGCGAAAAGCTGAAAAAAAGCAAAAAGCTGCTCAAAATGACGGTGGACCTCGGATATGAAAAAAGGCAGGTGCTGTCGGGCATAGCGAATTATTATACGCCCGACGAGCTTGTCGGCAAAAAAGTGACGCTCGTTTGCAACCTTAAGCCCGCAAAGCTGTGCGGCGAGGAATCGCAGGGCATGATACTCGCTTGCGGCGAGGAAAAACCGAGAGTGCTGTTCCTCGACCCCGAAACACCCGTCGGCGAAAGAGTAAGATAACGTAAAATGATATTCGATACGCACGCCCATTACGACGACGAAAAATTTTCCGCTCTCGGCGGAGCGGAGGCACTGCTCGAACGACTGCTCGGGGGCGAGGTGAAATACGTGATAAATGCGGGTACGAGCCTCGATACGTGCCATAGGTCACTGTGTCTCGCCGAACGCTTCGACGGCGTTTATTTTGCGGCGGGAATACACCCGTCGGACTGCTGTAGGTACGACGATATCGATGCGACGCTGAAAAAGCTCGGCGAATACCTGTCCCACCCCAAATGTGTCGCCTTGGGCGAAATAGGACTCGATTACCACTACGATTTTTCACCCAAACGGCTTCAGCTCGAATGGTTCGAAAGACAACTGTGCTTGGCGGAAAAGCTCGGTAAACCCGTCGTTATACACGACAGAGAAGCACACGGCGATTGTGTACGCATTTTGCTCGAGCATAAAGCGAAAGGCGTTATGCATTCCTGCTCGGAAAGTGCGGAGGATGCCGAAAGACTTGTTAAACACGGATTTTATATCTCGTTTTCGGGCAGCGTCACGTTCAAAAACGCCAAAAACGTGCAAAGAACAGCCTGTGCCGTTCCCGACGACCGACTGCTGGTCGAAACCGATTGCCCGTACCTGTCACCCGTGCCGGTACGGGGAAGCGTGAACGACAGCTCGAATATAACGTATATCGTGCAGTGCCTCGCACAGCTGAGAAATACGACCGCCGAACACGTCTGCGAGTTGACTTATAATAATGCGAAAAAACTCTTTTTCTCCACGTTGTCTTAAGCCTTGCCCTTACCCGTCAAGCCTTCGGATCGCCGCTCTCCCTTAAAGGGAGAAGGCTTACGCGGGAGGAGCGGCGATCGCCGCCTTCCGTCTTTGTTTCTCACCCGAGCCTTCCTTTTCGGGGGAGGTGGGATCGCAGCTTGCCGCGGCGGTTGAGGTGAAGCAAGCCGTACAAACAAATTAATTTGAGGAGCGGATGATCCATGCTCGGGTTTCTTATAAAAAAATTCATAAAAGACGGCGAAAACGTGCATGACCGTCACGTTCGGGAAAGGTATTGCGTTTTATCCGGTGTTATCGGCATAATATGCAACCTTTTTCTCTTTGCGACGAAGCTCATTGCGGGCATTTTGTCCTCCTCCGTCGCCGTAATTTCGGACTCGTTCAACAACCTGTCCGACGGCGGCTCGTCCGTGATAACGATAATCGGCTCTCGGCTCGCGAATAAGCACCCCGACAGCAAGCACCCGTTCGGACACGGCAGGCTCGAGTACATTTCCTCGCTTTTCATCGCAATGATAGTCGTTTCCGTCGGTTTTCAGCTCGGAAAGGGTTCGATAGGCAAAATAATTTCACCGACAGAGGTCAAGACGGACGCCGTTGTGCTTATCATACTTTTCCTTTCGCTTTTCGTAAAGCTTTGGCTTTTTTACATAAACCGCCGAATGGGGAAAAAGATAGGTTCGCAGCTGCTGCTCGACACCGGGCGTGACAGCATAAACGACGTTATCGCAACGTGTGCCGTAATACTGTCGTCCGTACTCGACAAATACGTGCCGTTTTCGCTTGACGGCGTTATCGGCTGTGCCGTATCGGTATATATTTTGTACTCGGGCGTGAAAATGGCACTCGATACGATAGGTGTGCTTTTGGGTTCGCCGCCCGACGAAAAAACGGTCGCCGACATAACGCGGTACGTTACGTCGCCGAGCGAAATAGTCGGCATACACGACCTTATAGTACATGACTACGGTCCGGGACGCATAATGGCGACTGTTCATGCGGAGGTGTCGGACAGCTCGGACATATTGAAGATCCACGAAGTGATCGACGAAACCGAGCAAAAGATACTCGACGAACTCGGCATACTGACGGTGATACATATGGATCCGATAGCGACGCAGGACGAGCTTGCCTGCAGGCTGAGAACGCTTGCCGCCGAGGTAACGGCGGAGATAAACGGGGAATTTTCGATACACGACCTGCGTATCGTAAAGGGCGAAAACAGGATAAACGTGATATTCGATGTCGTCGTACCGCAAAGCTTCGACGACAGGCTTACCGAACAGCTGAAAAGCGACATAAACGAAGGACTTAAAGCTCACGACGAACGCCTGAACGGCGTGATAAAGGTCGAGCATAAGTATTGTAATTAACACTCGTTGACGGGAGAGAAAAATATGGAAAACGGCATACGCAGGCTGTCAAAACGGGACATAGACAGACAATTCGAGATAGCCTCGAGGATAAGAGAGGAAAACCTCGGCACGGGAAAGACCAAATACTATTGCGTAAAAACCTTCGGCTGTCAGCAGAACGAAGCGGACAGCGAAATACTGTCCTCGCTTTGCGAAAGAATGGGCTATACCGAGTGCGAGAACGAGAGCGAAGCGGAGCTGATACTCATAAATACGTGTGCGGTCAGAGAACACGCCGAACTCAGAGCGTTGTCGCAGGCGGGGCAATATAAAAAGCTCAAGGAGAAGAATCCCGAGCTGCTCATAGGTATGTGCGGCTGTATGGTTTCGCAGCAGCACCGCAGGGAGGATATAAAATTCAAATACCCATACGTCGATTTCACGGTGGGTACGAGCATGATATATATGCTTCCCGAAATAATATTCGACAGGAAAAACGGCGGAAAACGAAGCTTTTACGAGAACGATTGCGACGGTGTCGTCGCCGAGGGACTGGGCGTGAAGCGTAAAAGCCGAGATAAGGCGTGGGTGAGCATAATGTACGGGTGCAATAACTTTTGCACCTATTGCGTCGTGCCGTATGTCAGAGGCAGAGAAAGAAGTCGGGAAAAGGAAAAGATCCTCGACGAGATCAAAGCTCTTGCCGAAAACGGATGTCGGGATATTACCCTGCTCGGACAAAATGTGAATTCCTACGGTCGCGACCTGTACGGTGACGAATATACATTCGCCTCACTGCTCAGGGATTGCGATAGGATTCCCGGCGATTTCGTGTTGAGATTCATGACTTCACATCCGAAGGACGCAAGTCGGGAGCTGATAGATACCATGGCTCGCTGTACCAAAACGGCTCACAGCTTCCATTTGCCGCTTCAATCGGGTTCGGATAACGTCCTGAAACGAATGAACCGACGCTATACGGCGGAAAAGTATTTGTCCATACTCGAATATATGCGTGAAAAAATGCCCGATATCACGGTGACAAGCGATATAATGGTCGGTTTCCCGGGCGAAAGCGAAAAGGATTTCCTCGATACGATCGAGGTGCTGAAAAAAGCTCGCTTCGATATGATATTCTCGTTCATTTATTCGCCGAGAAAAAATACACCCGCCGCCGAATACCCCGATCAGCTCGACGAGGAAACGAAAAGCAGACGCTTCGCCGTGCTGCTCGAGGTGCAAAACGAGATCTCCGAAGAAAAAAACAGGGAGCTTGTGGGCAAAGTGTTCGACGTGCTGTGCGAGGGCGTGAGCAAAAACGACGATACCATGTATACCGGCAGAACGGGTACGGGCAAGCTGGTGCATTTCGATGCCGACGAAAACGATGTCGGAAAAACCGTAAAAATTAAAATAGAAAAGGCGGGAGCCTTTGCTTTGATAGGTAAAAAAATATAATATTATACATGAGGTGAAAAAAATGAGTAAGGTAACTGAGCTGGCTGCGGCATTGGGTCGGGCAATAAAGGAAGAGCCGATAATGAAAAAAATGGACGAAATGACCGCAAAATATAACGCCGATAAAAACCTGTGTGCGTTGGTGGACGAGTATAACGCCATATCGCAAACCCTGACCGAGCTTTATACCGCCGAAGCAAGAGATGAAGCGGCAATAACAAGCGTTGAGGGCAGAATGACCGAGCTTTATAACGAAATAACCGAAAATCCGCTTATGTGTGAGTATCGGGAAGCTCAAAACGCCGTAAACGAGCTGATGAATGAGGTAAACGGCGAGATCACTTACCAAATAACCGGCGAGCGTCCCTGTAACTCCGATTGCTCCCATTGCGGTCATCATTGCCATTAAAAATACGATACCCGTGTGCGACATGCGACGTGCGATGTGCGACGTGCGACATACGATGTGCGACGTGCGACATGCGACGTGCGATGTGCGACGTGCGGCGATCGCCACCGTACCCAAAGGGAGAAAGCTTTACGGACGGGGGGTGGAAAAGCTTTATGAGGGAAAGGCGTACGGAACGGAAAAGCTAAAGGTGAAATACATATTTACGAAAAGGCAATGTTGCCTTTTTTTGTTGCGTTTACATTCGAATGCGTGCCGAATACGTTGTCGATATGATCCGTTTTTTACAAAATAAGGTCCTTTTTTAACATATATATTTTTTTAAATTCATAAAATGTATAATGTTATCGGCGATTATCGATCGATGTCGTACGATGGTGTACGATGTCGTACGATGTCGTATGATGTAGTACGATGTAGTACGGACGTATAAACATATTGACGCTCACGATGCGTACAACGAATATCGAATATCGAGAATTGCCGACCGTATCATATCGGTATTTTAAAATCATTTTATATCTAAGGAGAAAAACCATGTATTGTCCCAATTGCGGAACACAAAACAACGACAGTGCTGCGTTTTGTGCGTCCTGCGGTAAACCTCTCTCGGGGGCAAACCAAGGCACTCAAAACCAAGGTACGCAAAATCAAGGCACGTATACTCAAAACGGATACGCACCGTATCAAGGCACGTCGAATCAAGGGCAAAACGGATATAACGGCAACACCTATGATCCGAATGCCCGGCAGCACAACGGTCAGGATTTTTCACAGCAGGCAAAGGCGGCATTCGGTCAGGCACAAAATGCGATAAACGGCTTTTTCACTCTCAACAAGCCGTGGGCTACGCAAACCGACGCAACGCTCGGTAAATTCCTGTTTTCGCCGTTCACTCTGATCACCGTCGGTCTGTTTACGTTAAACATACTCATAGCGGTGCTTACGGCGGGATCGGCGGCTTCCGATTTCTTAATTTCAATAGCAGACTGGCTTTACAAATACGATATGTCCGACGGAGCGGAGGTGTTCGAGTGGCTTGCCCGGGAGGTTTCGACTACCGCAAGGGTGTTCGCACTTATATTCAACACTCCGAACATCGTTCTGGCTGTCGGAATGTGGCTCACCGTTTGGTCGGCGTATGACAAAAAGCAGAATTTTATATCGGTAAACGGTCCTAAGGTCATTAAAATAATGTCGATAATAAGTGCGATCTCATCGGCTGTCGGCCTCGGAATTACCGCTATCGTGCTTATAATATACCTGTTCATTATTCTTTTCCAAGTCGGCTTCGGAGCGTTCCTGTTATCCCTTATCCTTTTTGCGATAATACTTGCCGCAATGGCATTTTCCGCATTTTATAATTACAAGGTATACACGACGGCAAGAGATTTCGAGCAGACCGTGCTTACAAAGCAAGTACATACTCCGTCGCTTTTAGTTGAAATAATGTGTTACGTAACGGCGGGATATCAGTTTGTTTCGACAATAATAGCTTTCAGCGTTTCGGCACTGTTCGGCGTCGCAACATGCGTTTTGTTCGGAATACTTATACATCAGCTCCGTACCGTCATGAGCGGCACGACATCGGCAAATAACGGCGGCGGTTTCTATGCGTACAACGGCACGGACAACAACGGCAACGGCTTCGGTTCTTATAACGGCAACAACGGAAATAACGGCGGAAACGACTTTTACACATACAACGGTAATAACGGTAATAACGGTAACGGAAATAATCCCACCGGATTTTAACGACAAGGAGCTAAATCATGTTTTATTGTCCCAATTGCGGCACTAAAGTCGACGATGACGCATTGTTTTGCCGAGAGTGCGGAACAAAACTTTCCGATTACAGTGCTTTTCGGGAAAGAAAAACCGCACAGGCGAATGCGGAGCAGGTGACGGAGCAGATCGCGGAAACAGCGGTCGGAAATACGGAAGAAGCACATACGGAAGAATTTAAAGACGAGCCTATGCAATACGCAGAGGTGGCCGATACACCGAGCAACGACGCATTGCACGACGGCGGTACGGAGTCCGACAATACGGAGTTTGACGAAGCACCGTCCGAAACCGTGCATTTCGATCAAGCTTACGCTCAACCTATAGTTGACGATCGGTCTGCGGAAGAGTTTGTCGATCAAACGACGGACACCCTATCGCCCGATGATACGTATGAATGCACCGTGAATTTAGACAGTATGCAGGCAGGACAAGGAGCTTATCGGCAGCCTCCGCAGCCCGAGCAAACGCAATTCACACCGCAATACGCACCGAACCGACAGTACGATTTCGATCGGCGGAATAATCCCGGTCAACAGTACGATCCCGGTCAACAGTACGATTTCGCTCAACAATACGATCCCGGTCAACAGTACGGTCAATATTCCGCCGGGCAAGGCACACAACAGCCTACTGCCGCAGCCATAGCGGGTTTTAACTGGGGTAAGCGTTTTGACTGTCGCAGAAACGAACGGCTGTGCAAATTCGTTTTCTCGCCGGTAACGATCATAGCGACGGTTCTGTTTACGCTTATGATAATCTTTGCGATAACCGATGCCGGTTCATTCGTTTCGGACGCCATCGACAAAGCGATCGATCTCGTTACCGAATACGAAAAGGAAGCATACGGCAGTCGGTACTACAGAAGTTCCGAAGAAGCGGAAGCTATCGGTGCTTTGAAGGAAATATCGGATATGTTTTCGGGTACGGCAAAGCTTTTCGCTTTCATCGGACAGATACCGAATATCGTTGTCGCAATAGGTCTGTGGCTGACGCTGTATTCGGCGTTTGACAAGAAACGAAGCGGTATTTCGACTACGGGGATAGTGACGATAAAGGTAATAACCGCAATTAAAATGGTGTTCTCGATAATCTACGTCGTTCTCGACGCACTCTTGATCATATATGTTGTCACGGATATTACTCGGGTGATCGACGAACGAAAAGAATACTACGATTATCTTAAGAGCTATGCGAGTGAAAGCTTATATGAAGAGATTGTATATTCCGATTATATAAAAACGAAAATAACTATGGCGATAATCGGTCTTTCGATACTCACCTTGATAGTCGTTGTGAATATGATATTCAATATCAGAATACACGGAACGGTCAAAAACTTCGAAAGCATTGCCGACGGACGGGAATGGGGACACCCGTCGATGTTTGCGGCTGTAATGCTGTTCATTGTCGCTTGCGGTCAGCTGTTCAATGCGGCTATGTGGAACACGGCTTCCGCATGGCTTTCGGCATTTTCGACGATCTGCTTCGGTGTACTCATATGTATGTTCTCGGGTACGTACAGGGCGATATTGAAGGAGAATTTCAACGTACAAAATCTTAAATAAAGAAAAAACGGGGATATCCCCGTTTTTTTGTTCGGTGTCCTCCTTGAGAAAGCGAAATGCGGCTTTTTTTGCCTTCCGGCTCGGTATTACCCCGTACTATTCCCTCATAAGCCTTCTCGGCCGATCCGCACGATCTCTTTCACCTCGGAGTTAATTATTACGGGCGGGGGGAACGAAGCCGACCTTACGATAGACTTTAGAGAGTGTTTTCGATGCGAGGTAGGCGGCTTTTTTCGCATTTTGGGAAAGCACGGAATCGAGGTATGCTTTATCCTTCATAAGCTCGTTGAAGCGTTTTTGGATAGGCACGAGTTCATCCGCACAGGCTTCGCCGACGGCGGATTTAAAGTCGCCGTAGCCCCTGCCCTCGAATTCTTTTTCGATCTCCGCATCGGTTTTACCGGTAAAGCAGGAATATATCGTCATGAGGTTATTTATACCCGCTTTACCCTCGGCACGTCGGACGCAGGTATCGGAATCGGTGACGGCACGTCGGAATTTTCTTATCACGGTATCTCTGTCATCGAGCAAGGACACCGAGCCGTTGGGATTGGGATCGGACTTACTCATTTTTTTATCCGGTTCGGCGAGGGAGAAAATTTTCGCACCGGCACGCACCGCCGCTTCGGGGATCTTGAACGTATCGCCGTACACGGTATTGAATCTGTTTGCGATATCTCTTGTTATTTCGATATGTTGTCTTTGATCCTCGCCGACGGGAACTATATCCGTTTGGTACAGCAATATATCCGCCGCCATGAGGGTGGGGTAAGTAAACAGTCCGGCATTGATATTATCGGCGTTTTTTGCACTTTTGTCCTTAAACTGCGTCATTCTCGACAGCTCGCCGAACATGGTATAGCAATCAAGCACCCAAGCCAATTGAGCGTGAGCGGGGACATGGCTTTGCACGTACAATATATTTTTTTCGGGATCGAGTCCGCAGGCGATATACAGCGACAGGATTTCATACGTTCTTCTTCTCAGCTCGGCGGGGTTTTGGCGAACGGTTATGGCATGTTGATCCACGACGCAATACAGGCATTCGAAGTCATCGCCGTACGACGAGAAATTTTTCAACGCACCGAGGTAATTACCGATAGTGAGGTTACCGGACGGCTGTATGCCGGAAAAGACGGTTTTTTTATTTTCTTCCATTATATTGCTCCTTACTTAAGCGTTTCGCTTTTCAAGGTATCGGCGAGTATTTGCACGCCCTTTACTATTTGCTTGTCCGACGGGGTGGAATAATTCATTCGAAAGCCGCGGCACACGGCTTCTCCGTCGCACATAAAGGTTGCACCGGGGACGACGGCGAGTTTATTTTCGGCGAGCCTTGCGATAAACGCCTTGGGATCGATATGCTTCGGCAGTTTACCCCAAATGAACAGACCGCCGTCGGGGCGGGTATATTCCACTTCGCTCGGCACGCACGAATCGAGTGCGTCGAGCATGAGTTTACACTTTTTCGCATAGAGCGTTTTGATATTTGCGACATGGCTGTCGAGGTCGTACTCGGTCAGGAATTTATGGCACAGGAGCTGGAACAGCATAGGCGTATGCACGTCCGCACACTGTTTTGCGACGGATATTTTACGGGCAATATTTTCGTTCAGTATCAGGTATCCGACGCGCATTCCCGCCGACAGCAGTTTTGAAAACGAGCTGCAATAAATGACACGTCCGTCGGTATCGAGGGCTTTTATCGGCGGCACGTCCTTTCCGGAAAATCTCAATTCGCCGTAGGGATTATCCTCCAAAATGAGCATATCGTACTTTTTCGCCAGCTCATAGCACGCCTTGCGTTTTTCCGCACTCATCGTGATACCGGTGGGGTTTTGGAATGTGGGGATAAGGTAAACGAATTTGGCGTTCGGGTTATTTTTCATTGCGTTTTCGAGGGCTTCGAGATTTATTCCGTCGCCGTCCATGCTTACGCCGACGAGGCGGCAACCGTAGGAGCGGAACGAATTCAACGCTCCGATAAACGACGGCTCTTCGCAGATAACGGTATCGCCCTCGTTACACAGTATCCTGCAGGTAAGGTCTATGCCCTGCTGACCGCCCGTCGTCACGATACACGTATCGTTATCGCCGCCGATGTCGAAAATTCGGTGATTTCTTTCGAATATCGCATTTCTCAGCGGTCCGTAGCCCTCGGTGATACCGTATTGCAGAGCGAGAGTAGACTGTGTGGCGAAGATCTCTTCGCAAAACGAGTTGAAGGCATCGACGGGGAAGCTTTCGGGGGCGGGATTTCCGGCGGCAAACGATATGACGCTCGGGTCGGTAAGGCTTTTGAAGATCTCTCTTATCGCCGACGGCTTAAGCTCGGCTATTTTTTTCGAATATTCAATTTCCATATTATTATTTCACCTTGTTTCGTTACGGTCAGCTTGCGGGAGGAGCTATTCACCGAACTGTCCCATGAGTTTTTTATTGAATTCGACCGCCGTATCGTAACCCATTTTCTTTTGTCGGTTATTCATTGCGGCGATCTCCAAAATTATGGCGAGGTTACGTCCGGGGCGGACGGGTATTGTAGTCGTGGGGATATTTATTCCGAGGATCTCGGTATATTCCGATTCAAGTCCGAATCTGTCGTACATTTTTCCCTGCACCCACGGTTCGAGCTTGATTATCATATCTATTTTTTCGGACACTTTGACCGCACCCATACCGAATATGCGGCGGACATCGACTATTCCGATGCCTCGCAATTCGACGTAATGGCGGATTATTTCCGGTGCGCTTCCGACGAGGGATACGGCGGACACACGTTTTATTTCGACTGCGTCGTCCGCTATCAGTCGGTGACCTCTTTTCACAAGCTCTATAGCCGTTTCGCTCTTACCTACGCCGCTGTCGCCCAGAATGAGTATACCTTCGCCGTACACCTCGACCAGAACGCCGTGGCGTGTTACCCTCGGGGCAAGTGAAACATTCAGGGAGGCTATCACCGCCGCCATGAACGACGAGGTGAGCCAATCGGTACGGAGGAGCGGCACGCCGTATTTTTCGCACGTACTTATTTCTCTCGGCGAAACGGGCAGTGAGGTAGTGAATATAATGGCGACGGGTCTTTCGGCGACGAGGGCTTCGAAGCGTTTTTCACGCTCTTCCTCGGCGAATTTGCTAAGGTATTCGTATTCCGCACGTCCTATCAGCTGTAATCGTTTCGGGTCGAACAATTCTCCGAAGCCTGCCAGCTTAAGTCCGGGGCGGTTCAGCTCGCTTTTGCACACCTGTCTTGAAGCTATGTCATCGGGCAGGAAAATTTCTTCGAGTTTAAACTCCTTTATCACATCGCAAAGCGGTATGGAATATTCCGATTCGTTCATTTTCGCTCTCCTTACTTAAGGTATTTCATTATACTTTTGTCGAAAACGTATTTTTTGTCGCAAAAACGGCAGCAGACCTCGATATTTTCCTGTTCGGAGAAAATCTTTTCAAGCTCGGCTCTGCCCAGCGACACTACGGCACGGCGTGTTCTTTCCTCGCCGCAGTCGCAAACGTAGCCGATATCAAGCTCGTCGAAGATGTCGTATTCGATGCCGTCCAAGGCAATTGCCATCAGCCGCTCGCAGTCGCATCCGTCGGCGATAAGGCGGGATATATTTCGCAGGCTTTCGGCGTTTTGTTCGAGCCGAAGCACCGTTTCGCGATCGGCGAACGGCAAAAGTTGCACGAAAACGCCGCCCGCACCCATGCATGACAGATCGGTATCCACAAGCACGCCGAGTGCGAGCAAGGTAGGGATCTGCTCGCTTTGAGCGAAATAATACGAGATGTCTTCGGCTATTTCGCCTGTTTTGATCTCGGAAATGCCGACGTAAGGCTCGTTATCGCCGTCCGTGCGGACGATATTTACCGTTCCGGCACCGATCGCCGAGCCGACATCGAGTTTGCCGTTCGGCTTAAGGGGCAGATCTACGCCGGGGTTTTCGATATAGCCTTTGACGTTTCCCATATAATCGGAAACGGCCATGACCATGCCCGCCTCGCCGTTGCCCCGAAAAGTCAAGGTGAGTGTATCGCCCTTGTTTTTGAGCGTCGTACCCATAAGGGAGGCGGCGGTAACGACTCTGCCGAGTGCGGCGGTCGCAGTCGGCAGGGTGCGGTGGTATTTTATACAGTCGTTGACTGTGTTTGTTGAATTTATGACAAGTACACGTGCGGAACCGTCACGTGTCATTGCACGTAAGATCGAATCAGACATTTGTTCTTCCTGTTATTCGGGTGAATGATTGCGGGTGAGGGGAAAGTCTTGAGAGAGGCGGATCAGGCGGCGATACAGACGAAGTGGACACGCTGTTCGTTATCGTTCGGCGTATCATGTGACAGCTCGCCGTAGATATTTTTCACGATGAAGCCGTTTTTTTCGAGAAGCTTTTTCAGCTCATCGATCCCGTAAACGTACTCGAACTGTTCTTCGTCCTCTCTTTCCCACCGTCCGTCCTCGCACGGGGAGAACACGGTGAGCAAAAATCGGCAGCGATGTCGTTCTTTTTCGTAGTCGCAGCTCCAGCAGAGCATATTTCCCTCGTCGTTTTCCAAAATGAAGTCCTTATCGGAATAGACATTCGAGAATTTATACGGTGTATTGACATCGAAGATCAGTACGCCGTCTTTTTCTATATAATTTCGGCACAGCTTAAAGAATTTTTCGACCTCGTCGGTCGATTTTAAGTAATTGAGCGAATCGGTACAGCACACAGCCGCCCGCACCGTGCCGTAAAGCTCGAAATCCGTCATATTTTGGCACAGCAGCAGCACGTCGAGGCCGGCGGTATTTTCGAGTGCGTGCGACAGCATATCGGGCGAGGCATCGAAGCCTATCATATCGTAACCGTAACGAGCCAATGCGGCGGTGATCGTACCCGTACCGCAGGCACAGTCGAGGACGAGTTCGTCTTTTTTTATGCCGTTTTCCCTAAGCAACGAGATCAGGTAATCGCTCCACCGATCGTCGCTTCTGCCGCACATGGAATCGTAATAGGCGGCGAGGGAGGTATACTGGGAGTTCATTTATTTTTATCCTCTGTATCGGTTTTACCTTCGAGGCGATCCAAGACGGTGGAATAGCCGTTTGTGCCGTATTTCAAGCACCGATTTACACGGCTTATCGTCGCCGTAGAGAGTCCCGTTTGTTCGCTGATATCGTTATAGACGGCGTTTTTGCCGAGCAGGCGAGCGGCGTGCAGTCTTTTGGACATTTCGACGATCTCGGCGACGGTACACAGGTCTTCGAACAGGGCATAGCATTCTTCTCTTGTTTGCAATGTAAGTATCGCGTCGAACAGGAAGTCTGTTTTTTCGTTTCTGAAATTTTCAGCCATCAAGCACCTCTGTCGCCATATCCGACGGAGCTATTACCTTATCGAAGCGAATTTTCTTTTCCTTAAGAGAGGCGAGGGGTGACGGGATCTCGGTATTGCTTACTTCGGCTAATTTATACAGAGGAGCGAACTCGTCGCCGTCTGCCGTTTCACCGAGCGAGCCAAGCACGTCGGCGGCGAATTTATAAGGACTTGCGGTGGAAACGGTGAGCATTTTGCCGCCGTTTTTCGCCTTATAGCTTTCGGCGACACGCAATGCGACCGCCGTATGTGTATCTATGAGGTATCCGTACTCGTCGAAAGTTTTTTTGATCTGAGCTTTTGTCTGCTCCTCGTCGGTGCAATCGCCGCAGAACGAAGCTCTTATTTGTGTCATATATTTTTCGTCGACGGTATATTTTCCGTCGCGGGCAAGCGAGGACATATATTCCTTAACGGCTTCGCTTCCGCAAACGAGGTACAGTAATCTTTCGAGGTTAGAGGAGATAAGGATATCCATTGACGGCGACACGGTCTGGTAGAAATGTCTGTTTCTGTCGTACGTGCCTGTATTGAAGAAGTCGGTGAGGATATTGTTTTTATTGGACGCACACACGAGAGTGCCTATCGGCAGACCCATTTGTTTTGCGATATAAGCGGCGAAGATATTACCGAAGTTGCCGGTCGGCACGGTGACATTGAGTTTCTCGCCCTCGGAAAGCTCGCCGGCATTCAGCAGATCGGCGTATGCGGAGATATAATAAACTATTTGGGGAGCGAGTCTGCCCCAGTTTATGGAGTTCGCACTTGAGAGGAAGAAGCCTTTTTCGCCGAGCTTTTCGTTGACCTCTTTATCGGCGAATATTCTTTTAACACCGTTTTGGGCATCGTCGAAGTTGCCCTCTATAGCACAGACGGACACGTTTTCGCCGTTTTGGGTCGCCATTTGCAATTTTTGGATCTTACTTACGCCGCACGAGGGATAAAAGACCTTGATCTTTATTCCCGCTTTATCGGCGTAGCCCTCGAGAGCCGCCTTACCGGTGTCACCGGAGGTCGCAACGAGGATATAAGCCGTTTTATCCTCGCCCGTCATTTTAAGCGAGCGAGAGAGCAGGGACGGCATTATCTGCAGTGCCATATCTTTAAAAGCACAGGTCGGGCCGTGGAAAAGCTCAAGCACGTAGCTGCCGTCGCACAGCTTATGCACGGGGGCGGCACCGCCTTTGAAGTTTTCCTCGGAGTACGCTTTACGGCAATCCTCTTTGAGTTCGTCTGCGTCGTAATCGGGCAAAAATTTACCCAGCACCGCCGCCGCTCTTTCGAAATAAGGCATTTTCGCATATTTTTTGATTTCGTCAAGCGTTATTTTCGGCAGCTCGTCGGGCATATAAAGACCGCCGTCGGGTGCAAGACCTTTTTTTATCGCCCGAGCGGACGTTGTATTTTCCTTTAAGCCTCTTGTGCTTACGTAATTCATTTCGTTTTGCTCCTTTAATATTTACGCCAAACGGTCTTATTTACTATTCCCGTATAGCTTTGGATTATTTTTACGACCTTGGTGCTGACGTTTTGCTCGATGTAATCGGGTACGGGAGTGCCGATATCGCCGTTTTCGTTCATTTTGACGGCACAATCGACCGCCGACAGCACTCCGTCACCGTTTATGCCGGCGATGACGAAGCAGCCTTTATCTATCGCTTCGGGGCGTTCGGTGGAGGTTCTTATGCACACTGCGGGGAACGGCATTCCGACCGAGGTATAAAAGCTCGATTCTTCGGGCAATGTTCCGCTGTCGGACACGACGGCGAAGGCGTTTATCTGCAGGTTATTGTAATCGCAGAAGCCGAGGGGCTTATGCTTTATAACTCTCCTATCGAATTCGAAGCCTCTTCTTTCGATATATTTTGCCGAGCGGGGGTGGCAGGAATACAGCACGGGCATATCGTACTTTTCCGCCATTTTATTCACCGCATTCATCAAATCGAAGAAATTCCTTTCGTTGTCGATGTTTTCCTCACGGTGAGCGGAGAGCAGGATATATTTTTTCTTTTCAAGACCGAGCCGTGACAAAACGTCGGAGGCTTTGATCTTATCGAGGTTAGCTGCCAGCACCTCCGCCATCGGAGAACCGGTGACATATGTACGTTCCTTTGCCACGCCCTCGTGATTGAGATACCGTCTTGCGTGTTCGGAGTAGCACATATTGACATCGGATATATGATCGACGATACGTCTGTTGGTTTCCTCGGGCAAACATTCGTCGAAGCACCTGTTGCCCGCTTCCATATGGAATATCGGGATATGAAGTCGCTTTGCGGAATATGCGGCGAGGCAGGAGTTCGTATCGCCCAGAACGAGCAATGCGTCGGGGGCTTCGCTTTGCATCAATGAATACGACTTGGAGATCACGGCACCGACGGTTTCGCCGACGGTATTTCCCGCCGCATAGAGGTAGAAGTCGGGCGAACGCAGTCCCAGCTCCTCGAAAAAGACCTGATTCAGCTCGTAATCGTAGTTTTGACCCGTATGGACGAGTATTTGATCGAAATATTTATCGCATTTTTTAATTACCTCGGAAAGACGTATTATTTCCGGGCGAGTACCCAGAACGGTCATGAGCTTGAGTTTTCCCATGTTTACACCTCCTCGAAATATGTATCGGGCTTATTGGGGTCGAAGCATTCGTTTGCCCACATGAACGTTACCATATCGTCCTCGCCCAAATTTTCTATGTTATGCGTGTAGCCGGTCGGGATATCGACGACACGCAGGTCGTTTCCGTCTACGTAGTATTCGTACACGCGTTGCTCGCCTATTTTGCGGAAGCGTATCACGCCTTTGCCGCTGACGACGAGGAATTTTTCGTTTTTTGTATTATGCCAATGATTTCCCTTGACTATATGCGGTTTTGACACGTTGACGCTGAACTGACCCCGTTCCGCCGTTCTTATTATTTCGGTGAAGCTGCCTCTTGCGTCGCAATTCATTTTAAGCGGATAGGACAGCTCCTCGGGGGGTAGGTACGACAGGTAAGCGGCGTACAGCTTTTTTTCGAATTCGTCGTCGCTTCTCGGCACGCAAAACTCGGTCCTCGACGCTTTGAAGGAGTACAGCAGCGAGGTTATCTCGCCGAGTGTTTTCTTTGCGAAAACGGGTACGAAGCAGTATTCTCCGTCCGTTGTCGGCTCGCCGCACAGTGCTTTTATCAGCTCGTCGACCAAGTCGTCTATGTAAACGAGAGTGAGGGAAACGGCGGGGTCGGACACGGTTATCGGCAGTCCGAGTGCGATGTTATTGCAAAACGTAGCGACCGCACTGTTGTAATTCGGTCTGCACCATTTGCCGAAAAGGTGCGGGAAGCGATAGACGTAGGTTTTCGCTCCGGTTCGTCTGCCGTATTCGAAAAACAGCTCCTCGCCCGCTTTTTTCGAGCGTCCGTAGGGTGTATTGCCCGCCGCATGGACGGATGAGGACAGCATTACGGGGCATTTGTTGCCGTGCTTTTCGAGTGTGTCGAGCAAGACCGAGGCGAAACCGAAATTGCCGTTGAAAAATTCGTTATCGTCGTTTGTGCGGTTCACTCCCGCAAGGTTAAAGACGAAATCGGCTTCGGCACAATATTCGTCGAGCTGCTCGGGGGCGGAATCGATATCGTATTCGAACACGTTTATCTCACCGCTTATCGCTCTTGTTTTATCCTTGCCGTCGGAAATGTTTTTTAATGCTCTGCAAAGGTTTTTTCCGACAAAGCCCTTTGCACCCGTCACGAGAACATTCATTTCTTCATCTCCGCAAGTCTTTTTTGTATGTACGACAGCGACAGAAGCTTTTCGATAACTCCGTCAACATCGAGCCGCTCCGTGTTGTCGGAATTGAATTCTGGTATCGTTGCTCCGCTTTCCGTGCCTTTGCTGAAATACTTATCGTAATTCAGATCTCTGTTATCGGCATGGACGCGGTAAAAGTCGCCCATGTCCTCCGCACGCAACGCCTCTTCGGCGGTAAGCAGTGTTTCGTACATCTTCTCGCCGTGACGTATTCCGATGTTCTTTATCTCCGCAGTCGGGTCGAAAAGTCTGCGTATCGCTTCGGTAAGCACGCCTATGGTGCAGGCGGGAGCTTTTTGAACGAGCAGATCGCCCGAGTTGCCGTGTTCGAAAGCGAAAAGCACGAGGTCTACCGCTTCCTCGAGGCTCATTATGAATCTTGTCATTTCGGGATCCGTCACCGTGAGCGGAAGTCCCTTTTCGATATTGTCTATGAAAAGCGGGATAACCGAGCCTCTCGAACACATTACGTTGCCGTAACGGGTACAGCATATCGTCGTTTTGTCGGGGTCGGCTATTCGGGATTTTGCCACTACGATCTTTTCCATCATCGCCTTGCTCGTTCCCATTGCGTTTATCGGGTATGCCGCCTTGTCGGTGGACAGGCAGATAACACGCTTAACGCCCGCATCTATCGCCGCCGTAAGCACGTTGTCCGTGCCGATGACGTTCGTCCGCACGGCCTCCATGGGGAAAAACTCGCAGGAGGGTACTTGCTTCAGTGCGGCGGCGTGGAAAATATAATCGACTCCCGTCACCGCAGAGCGAACGCTTTGCAGGTCGCGTACGTCGCCGATGTGAAACCTTATTTTCGACGACGCTTCGGGCATTTTCGCCTGAAATTCGTGACGCATATCGTCCTGCTTTTTTTCATCTCTCGAAAATATGCGTATCTCGCCGATGTCGGTTTGAAGAAATCTGTTCAATACTGCGTTGCCGAACGAGCCTGTTCCGCCCGTTATAAGAAGTGTTTTACCGGTGAATGCTCCCATTTTTTCATATCTCCGTTATCCGTAAACGTTATTTATTTTTTGTTTTTTCGCACCGTCCGTCTTGAACGGACCATCCGTCTTGAACGGAAGGCTTCGTTTTATCCGTGCCGATCGGTAGGGTAAGAGCCGAAATAGTCGGCTATTCGCTTAAGCTCGCCCATTATGCGGTCGCGTCCTTTTTGAGTTTCGAACCAGTCGTCCGCACTCTCGCCGACGGTATCGACGGGGCAAACTCGGATGTCCGTGTCGGGAAACGCCCATTTGTAGTAGGAATACGCACGACGTGCATGAAACGATTTGCAAACGAGCAGTGCCGTGTCGGCTTTTATCCCCGCTTTCGCAACGAGCTCGGCAGTGAAAAAAGCGTTTTGACACGTGTATTCGCTTTTCGTTTCGCACAGCACCGCTTCCTCGGGTACGCCGTTTTCCGTAAGCACGTGGGCGAAAAACTCAGCCTCCGTCGGAAAATCGAAACGGTACTTGTCCTGCGGTGATTGAAGTGTCAAATGTCCCCGAAGCGTCGAATACCTGCCCGAGGGGATAATGACATCGGCAAGCCCCGAGGCGTACAGTGCCGCCGCATATTCCGGCAACGGATAGTAGGTACAGCCGGGGATAAATATTACGTCCGAGCGTACAGGCTCGTCCTTTATGAAAATATAGTCCGTCAGAGCTTTGACGAAATCGTGTTCCGTGGCGACCACCTCCGTTTTTTCGCCGTTGCCGTACATGTCCGTGTCGAACATAAGCATAAATATACTATATTATATAATATTCTGTTTCGTTTTGCAAGAGGTTAAACGTTATTTTTTTGAAAATACACGAAAATACTTGAAATTCCGTCGGAAATTTTGTATAATGAAAAGCGATGAATCGAATCGGAGATAAAATTATGTTATTTTCACGTCCGTCGGGTGCGGAATTTTTGATAGTCTGCCTGGGTAATCCGGGCGATGAATATGAATTTACACGTCATAATGCGGGCTTCCTTTGCGGCGATTATATCGCCGATAAGCTCGGCTTTTCGTTCAATAAGATCAAATTTCGTTCGAATTACGGTACGGGTGAGCTTAACGGGCATAAATGCGTGTTCCTTAAGCCGCAAACGTATATGAACGAATCGGGCTGTGCCGTTTACGAAGCGGCATCGTTTTATAAGATCCCGCCCGAAAAAACGGTGGTGCTGTCGGACGATATATCCTTGCCCGTCGGCAAAATACGAATAAGGAAAAAAGGCTCGGCGGGCGGGCATAACGGACTTAAAAGCATTATAGCACGGCTCGGAACGGATACGTTCCCGAGAATAAAAATAGGTATAGGCGGCAAAATACACCCGGATCAGGATCTTGCGGACCACGTCCTGTCGAATTTCACAAGGGATGAGCTGAAAACGCTGACCGAGCTTTACGGCTCGTGCCTGTCCGCTTTGGAATATATCGTAAAGGGCGATTTCGATACCGCAATGCAAAAATTCAATTGATACACGCTCCCTTGATCCGTCGATCCTTCGGGCCGACACTTTCCCCCGAGAGGGAAAGCCGTTGCGTCGGGTGCAATGATGCCTTCATCGGTCAACCCTTCGGGCTGCCATCTTTCTCCGGGGGAAAGATATATGGGAGAGCCGCGGAAAAGCAAAAAAATTATCCCGTTTTGTAACTTTCGGGAGATTTTTGTTACTAACTTAGGCAAGAGAGGCGTAGACCGACCTCTTGCTTTGTCGATTGACGGGGCAAGTCGTTATCGAACGTTCGAAAAACCGTTTTGCGAGGGAGGTGCGGCGGGTATTGAAAGAATTCGAAAAGATCTACGAGGAATATTTCCCCCGTGTATACGCTTTTTTGTACAAGCTTTGCCGCAGTGCCGAATTAAGTGAAGAAATGACTCAGGAAACGTTTTACAGGGCTTTTATCGCATTCGACCGTTACAACGGCAACTGCGAGCTGTTCACATGGCTTGCGGCGATAGGCAAGAACGTATGGCTCGGGTATTTACGCAAGGATCGCATAAAGACCGTCGAGCTTGACCTCGCATTTTACACGGAGGGCGGCGAGGAGCCGGAGCGGGTAGTGGAGAAGCGTTTTGCCGCCGAACGTGTACGGCAGGCGATAGCGGCGTTGCCGAATAAATTTCGAGATGTGGTCATCTTGAGGATATATGCGGGACTGTCGTACGCAGACATTGCCGCTTCGTTGGGCATAAGAGAGGGTTCGGCAAAGGTAATATTTCACCGAGCCAAGGAAATACTGAGAAAAGAGCTTGAGGACACTCGGGAATGACGGTGTCGGGAGGAGGAAGCGTAGATATGAACGGATTACCGTGTGATGTGGTAAAGGATCTGTATCCGACGATAAAGGACGGCTGTGCGGGCAAGCTTACCGCACGTCTTGTTCGTCGTCATCTGAAAAAATGCACCGATTGCAGATATTTTTACAGGGAATGGGACATAGCCGCGGAGGGCGAACCGAAGAAGAAGCCGAGGGGCGATTTTTCCGCCGTTGCGGCACGGCTGCGTATGCGTCGTGCGGCGATGATAACGGGCGGATTGACTGCGTTTGCGGGGCTTGCGATCTATGCGTTCAGACCGAGAAAGGGCGATGAAAATGGTATATGACGTAAGGCTCGTAAAGAATTTCAGGGAGCTGCTCGATACGAGCGTCGAGGAATACGGCGACAGGACGGCGTTTTTATTTCGGAAAAACGGTGAGGAAAAAGAAAAGACCTACGCCGAGGCACGCCGGGACGTGCGTGCGTTGGCGGCATATATACGGGGTCTTGTGAGCGAGAACGCAAAGGTCGCGTTGATAGGACCGAACGGCTACGGCTGGGCGATATCGTATTTGGCGATATGCTGCGGGGTGGGCGTTGTCGTGCCGATCGACCGAGAGATGAAGCGGGAGGGCATATGTCAGATATTGAAAATGACGGGAGCGGAGGCTATAATATGCACCGGGGCTGTAAAAGTCGACTTGACCGGTTGCGGCGAGCTTGGCGTAAAAGTGATAAATTTATCTAATATAGATGAAATTTTATGCAACGGCAGAGTGCTTACGGAGCGTTTCGATCCGTACAACGAGCATGAGATAATTTCCGACGGTTTAAGCGTTTTAATATACACCTCGGGTACTTCCGGTGCGTCGAAGGGCGTTATGCTGTCGCAATACAACATTTGCTATGACATAATGAATGTTTTGAAGCAGGTGAGTGTGACTTGTGAGGACAGGGTATTATCCGTGCTTCCGCTGTCGCACACATATGAATGTACGGCGGGATTTCTTGCAATTTTATACAGCGGCGGAAGCATAGCGTACAATGAAAATCTTCGTCGAATGGTACAGGATATGCAATATTACCGACCGACGATATTCGTTACCGTGCCTATCATAATGGAAACGGTCTACAGGCAGATAAATTCCAAGATCGAAGCCGACAAGGCAAAAAAGGCGATGTTTTCCGCCGCACGAATGCTTTCGGGTGCGTTGCAAAGGGTGAAGCTCGATGTGCGTAAAAAAATTTACAAGGAAGTACACGAGGTATTCGGCGGCAGGCTGAGGCTGATATTATGCGGCGGAGCGGCACTTCGTCCCGAGCTTAAGCGGCGATTCACATCGCTCGGCTTCAAGGTCTACTGCGGCTACGGCTTGACGGAAACCTCGCCCATAATCATGGGTGACAACGATTTTTACCATTCGATCGAAACCTCGGGCAAGCCGCTTTGCGGCGTGAAGCTCAAGCTGCTCGGCACGGACGGCGACGGAGTGGGCGAGCTTGCGGTACGTTCTCCCGTCGTCATGCTCGGGTATTACGACGATGCGGAGGAAACGGATCGGGCGTTTGAGGACGGCTGGTTCAAGACGGGCGATCTGGCGAAGCGTAACGACGACGGCAGCTACACGATAGTCGGCAGGTCGAAAAGCATGATAGTCAAAAACAACGGAAAAAAGGTATTGCCCGAGGAACTCGAGCTGCTTTTATGCCAAAGTCCGTACATTTCCGACGCATTCGTATACGGCGTCGAGAACGACGACGGCACGGTAGAGGTCGCCGCATCGCTTTTGCCGGACAAAAACGAGGTCGGGAAGCATTTCGAAAAAGAGGGAATCACGTCCGACGGCGACGGCGAGGACGAGGACGAGGACGAATACGACAGGCTCGTTTACCTGCTTTTACGCAACGAGGTAAAGGCGGTGAACGCCCGTCTTGCGGTATACAAGCACATTCGGACGTTTTATGTTCGCAAAAAGGAATTTTCGCTCACGCCGTCGAAAAAGATAAAGCGTGCGGACAGCTCCAACAGGGGCGACGGGAGCGGGGAGTAAATGAAAACGGTATATTATACCGACGAGCTGAACGACGAATTTTCGACTGCCGTCATAAAGCCTCGTACGATCGACGGGAATTACAGATACGACAGGGGATGTGTGCCGAGCTTTATTCTGTATCGGCTCATAGCCGCACCGCTTGCGGCGTTATATCTTTTCTTTGCTCACCGCCGACGCACGGTCGGCAAGGAAAAACTGAAAAAATGCGGTGACACGGGGTATTTCATCTACGGCAATCACACACAGGACATTGCCGACGCAGTCAATCCGGCGATGATAAATTTTCCCCGTCGCACCTCGGTGATCGTACACCCGAACAACGTTTCGATGAAGCTTCTCGGCAGATTAACGCCGTACATGGGGGCTATGCCGCTTCCCGACGACATATCGGCGTACAGAAATTTCAACGCCGAGCTTAAGCGGCGTATCGAAAAACGCAACGCCGTATGCATTTATCCCGAAGCGCATATTTGGCCGTACTGCACGCGGATAAGGAATTTCTCCTGCGAGTCGTTTTACTATCCGATAAAGTTTTCCGTGCCGGTGTACTGCTTCACGAACGTATACATGAGGCGTAAGCATTCGAAAAAGCCGAGGCTCGTTACCTACATCGACGGACCGTTTTATCCCGACGACACGTTGCCCGTCGGCGAGAGAAAAAAGAAGCTGAGGGACGAGGTATACAGGCAAATGGTCGCCCGTTCCGAGCTTAACGAAGTGAAATTGATAGAGTATATTAAAAAAGATGATCAATCTGCTGTATTGCGGTAATTCTTTCGTTTTCGACGGAATATTGACGGGAATGCTGTCGATATTCAAGCGGACGGAAACAAAAGAGCCGTTTAAGATATTCATATTCACTATGGACGTAAGTCACCTGAAGCCCGAGTACGTGCCGATAAGCGACGCACAGACGGAATTTCTGCTTTCCGTCGCCAAGAGCTTTAACGAAAAAAACGAGGTCGAAAGGATCGACGTGACCGAGCTGTATATGCGTGAGTTCGCCGCCTGTCCCAACGAGGGGGCGTACTGCTCGCCGTACACGCTGATACGGCTTTTCGCCGACCTCGTTCCGCAGATACCCGACCGACTGCTGTATTCCGATGCCGACGTGATGTTCAACCGCGACATACGTCTGCTGTACGACATACCGCTTGACGGAGCGGAATATGCGGCGGCAAACGATCACTACGGAAAATATCTGCTCAATCCGCATTACATAAATGCGGGAATACTGCTTTTCGACATGAAAAAAGCACGCGAAACGGGGCTTTTCGAAAAGGCACGGGAGCTTATAAAAACGAAGAAGCTTACGTTTGCCGATCAAAGTGCTTTGATACGCTCTACGACAAAGAAAAAGCTTTTGCCGCAACGCTTCAACGACCAGAAATTTTTGCATAAGCACACCGTCGTGCGGCATTTTTCCAAGCGGCTTTTCTGGCTGCCGTATCCGCATACGGACAACGTGAAGCAGTGGCAGGTGAGCCGAGTGCATAAGATATTCGGCTACTACGTTTTCGACGACATACTGTACGAATACATTTATCTCAAAGAAAAATTCGAGAGGGAGAACAGCAAATGACGAATGCGACGAATACCGCAAATACAAACGAAATAATACCGATCTTTTATGCCTGCGATTCGAATTTTCTGAAATTCACCGTCGTTTCGGCTTATTCGCTGATAAAAAACGCTTCGCCCGATCGCAGATATCGCATATACGTTTTGCATACCGATATCGGCGAGGACGAAAAGCGTCGGCTGACGGAGCTTGCAAACGAAAACACGGAGATAATATTCGCCGACGTGACCGAGCATTTGCGTTCGGTTTCCGATAAGCTTCCCATACGGGATTACTATTCCAAAACGACATATTACAGGTTCTTCATCGCGGATATGTTCCCCGAGTACGATAAGGCGATATACGTTGACAGCGATACGGCGATAACGGGCGATATAAGCGAGCTGTACGATACGGATATCGGCGATTGCTATCTCGGTGCATGCCACGAACAGGCAATGGTGCAGGTCGATACGTTCGGTACGTATGCCGAGAAGGTCGTCGGCGTGTCGAGATATAACTTCTTCAATGCCGGCGTTATGCTTTTGAATTGTGCGGAATTCAGATGCCATTGCGTTTTCGATAAATTCGTAAGGCTTCTCAAAACGTACAATTTCGTCGTTACGCAGGACGAGGATTACCTGAATCTCATCTGTAAGGACAGAGTACATTGGCTCGACGGTCGCTGGAATACCGAGGTGTTCGGCGAGATCCCGTATCCTATCGAGCAGGCGAAAATAATCCATTATATAATGGTGAATAAGCCGTGGCACTACTACGATTGCCGCTATGGCGATATATTCTGGGAGTACGCTCTGCATACGGACGTCTACGGAGAGCTGATACGTAAACTCGAATCGTATACCGACGAGCAAAGGAAAAACGACGCACTCGGTGCGGATAATCTGCTTAAGACCGCCGAAAAGGAAACGGCGAGGGAGGATAATTACCTCAATCGCCTGAACAAGCTGAACCGTGCGAGGGACAGAGTCGAAATACTCAAAAAAATAGAGGAATACGAAAAATGCGGACGCTTCGCCGAGGACGTCGAGGACGACCCGCCGACAAAACCGCTGTTGCCCGATGATATCGATTATCTGAAAAAATCACCCGTCGAGAAGCTCAAAACGAAAGCCGCTTATTTTATGGCGAGAAAATTCGTCGGCGAGCTGATACGGGAAAAAAAGCTCATAATCAAAGAAATACGCGGAATAGATAATTTCGCAAACCTGAAATGCGGTGCGGTGGTCACCTGTAATCATTTTAATGCGTTCGATTCATTTGCGATACAAATGGCGTATGAAGCGGCAAATCAACCGCACAGAACCTTTTATCGGGTCATAAGAGAGGGAAATTATACCTCGTTCCCCGGCTTCTACGGCTTCCTTATGCGACATTGCAATACACTGCCGCTGTCGAGTAACGGTAAAACACTTACAAAATTTATGGACGCAACGGTAAAATTGCTTAAGGACGGCAACTTCGTGCTGATGTACCCCGAACAGAGTATGTGGTGGAATTACAGAAAGCCCAAACCGCTCCAAAAGGGTGCATATATAATCGCCGCAAAAAGCTCCGTTCCCGTCCTGCCATGCTTCATAACCATGCGTGATTCCGATATCATGGGCGAGGACGGATTCTATGTGCAGGAGTATACCGTCCATATCTGCCCGCCGATATACCCGGGCGAAAACGAAAAATATTCGGCAAGAGTCGCTCGTATGATGGAGGAAAATAAGAACGCTTGGCGACAGATCTACGAAAAAGAGTACGAGATCCCGCTGGAATATACAACAAAAAAGCCCGATCGATCCCCCGCTTCGTAAATCGCTTCTACGCAAAGCCTTCCTTTTCGGGAAGGCTTTGCGTAGGGACGGATCGTCGCCTTTCCCTTCTCGGAAAGGCGATTACATTAGGCGGAGAAAAACAAGGCGAAGGAACGGAGAACGGAAAAAACGGCGAGAAGAAATACTGTTTTCGGGCTTGACAAATCCGTCAAAATGTGGTATAATATAATATGCGAGAACAAATGTTCTCTTTTCTTCGGGAAGTTGGCGAACAAATGTTCGGCAAAGCCGGCAGGTTTTATATGCAAAGTGGGGTTTAGTCGGTTAAGGCGAGATATTGAAATTCGGTATTGTGAAAAACGGATAAGTCGAGGGGAGCGACGGTTTCGAAAAATATGCGAACAAATGTTCGGTAGGACGGGAAGATTTTTATACAAAGTGATTTATTAAGGAGTTAAGGCGTGGTATTAAAATTCAATATTGCACAGAAGCGGATAAGTCGGGAGGGGAACGAAGCGATAGTTTCGGGCAACGGCGACTACGTATTCGCATTTTCGTTTGACGGAGAATGGGACGGTCGGATAAAGACCGCACGCATATCGAACGGGGGGAAATACGTTGACATCGTATTGAACAAGGACGGCGAGGCGAAAGTACCTTGCGGGATAATATACCCGCCGAGTATAACCGTCGGCGTATATGCGGCGGGCTTGCGTACAAGCACGGCGATCGAGGTCAGGTGCGAGCCGGGTGTTATCGACGGTGAGGGCGAGTTACTTTTACCCGAGGACGGGGTATACACGCAGCTTACGCAGCTATGCGAGGCGGCGGTGAGCGAATGCGAAAAAAGCACTGCCGCCTGTCGGGAATTGAGCGAGCGATACGACGAGAGCAAGATAAGCACCGAGGAGCTTACGAAATATTCGAACGCATATTATCGTCGTGCGTTCGGCAAGCGGGTCGCACCGAGCGGAGGGGTATTTCCGTGCAAGCCGACGAAGCTTATAGTTTTCGGAAGCGGAAGCGGAACGGCTTCGGTCATAGATTCCGTGACTGCGGGCGATGTCGAATATCCGCTTGAGCGGGAGGTCGTATTACGTTCTCTCGGCGGTGTATGCGACACCTACGATGCGGTATCGGGCAAGCTGATGCGTCGCATATCGTCGGGCGAGGTCATATGCGACGGCGGTTCGCTGTACCACGCCGACGGTGTTTACGGGCGAAGCACGAGGACGTTTAACATAGTTTCGCACGGTGACGGACAATACAAGAACACGGAATGCGTCAAAGTAAACAAGAGGTCGTTTTCGAAGATATCGGTGACGGGGTGTTTTGCTTCACCCGATTTCGTCACCACGCCCGATGCACGGGATCCGGAAAAGGCGGTAGCCGGCATGATGTACGGCGGATCGGACGATTATGTATATTTCACCGTTGGCGAGGCGGGCTGCGACGGGGTAAGCGAATTCAAGTCGTTTTGCGTATCGAAGTACGAAAGCGGCGAGGGACTTAAGATCTACTACGAGTACACGCAGCCTGTCGAGGAGGAATGTGCCTGTTCGCTCGGCGAATTGAGATCGGAGTCGGACGTTATATCCTGTTCGGGCAACGATATTGAGGTTGAGTACAGAGCGGACGTAAATCTCGTTTCGCCTTTATACGGCAAAAAGGTATTCTGTTTTTCCTGTTGTCCGGACTCATGGGCAAGGGCTGCGGCGATATCGGCGGGGGCGGAATACGAAGAATTTCTCACCGACGGCAACGGATATGCCGACGTGTCCGCACGTCGTTCATACACGGAGCGAGTTATCAAGGGCGATGTAGACGGGGATACGATACTGTTTGACGACGGCATATGCGACTATGTAAATTCGGCTGTTCTCGGTGAAATGAGCGATTCATACGGTACGGACAACGATATATCGACCTCGGCGGGCGGTCTTGAGGAGTTTTTATATATGCTTGTTATGAAATATCCCGAAAAGCGGCTTTGCATGGCGTTTATATCGTTGCCTGCCGCCGAACGGAGCGAACGCAGGGAGCTGTTTAAGAGGATCTTGGAAAAATGGGGTGTGGAATACATAGATTTCGCACCGCTGCTGCCGCCTATAAACGAGATCGACGAACTCAAAGAAAAATACACGCCCGACGGGTTATACCCGAACGAGGCGTGCATAAAAGCTTTTTACACGGACAGGCTCGCACAACGCTTAAGAACGCTCTGAGCGAAGCGAGGCGGTGAAATCCGCAATACGTTCCAGTGCTTTTGAGATATGCTTGACGCTGTAAGCATATGAAATCCTCGCATAGCCCTCGCCGCATTCGCCGAACGCCGTTCCGGGGACTATGGCTACGCCTTTTTCATTCAGCAGGCGTTGACAAAACTCCTCGCTGCTCATACCGTAGCCGCTCACGTCGGGGAACACGTAAAACGCTCCCTGCGGTTCGGCACACGGCAAGCCCGCATCGCACAGACCTTTTACTATATAGCGTCTGCGGCGGTCGTATTCGGCTTTCATCATTTCGATATCGTCGTCGCCGTTTTGCATTGCCGAAACGGCGGCAAGCTGGCTTGCGGTGGGGGCGCACATCACGGCGAACTGGTGTATTTTAAGCATTTGCTTTGTTATTTCGGCGGGGGCCGCAGTATAGCCGAGCCGCCACCCGGTCATGGAGTACGCTTTCGAAAATCCGCTTGCGATGATCGTCCGTTCACGCATTCCGTCGATATGAACGGGTGAGATATGCTTTTTGCCGTAGGTCAGCTCGGCATAGATCTCGTCCGACAAAACGGCGATATTCGTGCCGTCGAGCAGACGTGCGATACGTTCAAGCTCCTCCTTGCTCATGACGGCTCCGGTCGGGTTATTCGGAAACGGCAATATCACCGCTTTGGTGCGTTTCGTGAGCTTTCGGCGGATCTGCTCGGCGGTGAGCATAAAACCGTCCTCGGCACGTGTGCTTACGGGTACGGGGACGCCGTGAGCCAAACGCACGAGCGGATCGTAGCATACGAAGCACGGCTCGGGTATAATGACTTCATCTCCGGGTTCGACGATCGCTCTGATCGCGAGGTCTATCGCTTCGCTTCCTCCGACGGTGACTATGATCTCGCTTTTCGGGTCGTAGCTCATATCGAAGCGGCGGGAGAGGTATTTGCATATCTCCTCACGCAGCTGCATCGTTCCGCTGTTCGACGTATAATAGGTATAGCCTTTTTCGAGGGATATTATTCCCGCTTCTCTTATATGCCACGGGGTGGGAAAGTCGGGCTGACCGACGGTGAGGGAGATAACGTCCTTCATGCCTTCGAGCATATCGAAAAATTTGCGTATGCCAGACGGCTTAAGCTCGACCGCCGTTTTCGATAACATTTCGGAATAGTCCATCAGATACAATTACCTCTCAGGTCCACCTCGCTTTGACCGTACACAAGACCTTTGTCTTTATACTTGCGAAGCACGAAGTGCGTTGCCGTCGAAACGACCGATTCCATGGGGGCGAGTTTTTCGGCAACGAAATAAGCGACCTCTTTCATCGTTTTGCCCTCGATGATCACGGCGAGGTCGAAGCCGCCCGACATGAGGTACAGACTTTTCACTTCGGGGTAGTTATAGATCTTTTCGGCGACGCGGTCGAAACCGAGATCTCTTTGCGGCGTTATTTTAAGCTCTATGAGTGCGGTCACGTATTCTCTGTCGGTCTTATCCCAGTCGATGATCGCCTGATAGCCGACTATCGTGCCGTCCTCTTCAAGGGCTTCGACGGCGGCTTTTATATCCCCGACTTCCTTGTTCAGCATAACGGAAAGCATTTCGGGTGTGAGCCGTCCGTCGTTTTCAAGCAATTTAAGCAACTCGTTCATATAAATTTTCTCCAATCGAGTAATTTAAGCTCGTATTTTTTCGATAATTCTTCCAGTTTGTCGAAATCGGCGGCAATATCGGACGGGGTATGTGCGTCAGAGCCGGTGGTTATGAGTCTGCCGCCGAGCTGCGAATAAAGGCTTATGACGTATTCGTTCGGCATACTTTCGCCGAGCGACTGCCGAAAGCCCGAGGAATTAAGCTCCAACGCTTTTTTTCGGGCGATGATGCTTTTCAGTATTTTTATCAGCTTGCTTTCGCTTTGCCGTATGTCAAGCTCGAAGCCGTTTTTCGCAAAATACCGCAACGGATATGTCAAGTGTGCGAAGGAATCGATGTATTTCAGCTTTGTCATGGCGAGATATTCGTCGAGATAGTCGTTCCACAGCCCGTTGTAACCGTCGGGAGCGAGGTCGGAATAATCGATCAGGGCGAAATCGGGCATACCCTTGATGTTGTGCAACGAGCCTAAAACGAAGTCGAAGCGGGCTTCCTTTACGATCGTTTCGGCAAAGGACGGGTATTGCGTCGCCTGCCCAAGCTCTATTCCGATGATCACGGGGATATTCGCCGATCTTTTTGCCGCAACGCACGCCCTTTTTCGTTCGGCGAAGCAAAACGGAGCGTATATGCCCTCCGTTTCGCCGTTTATCTCGAGGTGGTCGGTGAGAAATACGGCTTCGAGTCCCTTTTCCTCCGCCGCCGATACGAGAACCTGCGGAAACGCTCCCGTCCGTATTATATCGAACGAAAAGCACGAATGTATGTGAAAATCAACCGTTTCGATCACCTCCCTTTGAAATGTCGGAACGCTTTGCGAAATTGTGCCGCTTTAACGGCAGTGCGAACACGACGACTATGCCGAGAACTATGGCGAACGCTATCTTAACGGTCATGAAGCCGTATTCGGCAAAGGCGGATACGTCGCCCGTGAAGCAATAATATGCCGTGTGGTATATCGCCGCACCCGGTACGAGAGGTATCATGCCCGGTATCAGCAGTACGGTGACGGGCGTTTTGCGATATATCGCCGAAATGCGGGAGATAAGCACTATCGCAACGGTTGCCGCAAATGTGGCGGCGAAAGCTCCGAACGGCTTCACCGAAAAGTAGTATATGACCCAGCTTACCGCTCCGTTCGCTCCGCAAAACGCATATTGGCGAAACGGAACGTTGAAAAGCACGCAAAACGCAAGTGTCGCCGCAAAAGCGGCAAACGCCTGAAGCAGACATTCCGTAAATACGCTCATATGCCGCCTCCTCCGGGTAAAAATCCGAGCAGACCGACGACACTGCCGACACCGACGGCTATTCCGACGGCGACTATGAGTGCGTCCGTCATTCGTACCGTGCCGGAAATATAATCGCCCGAAGCCAGATCCCGTACCGCATTGGTGAATGATACACCCGGCACGAGCGGCATTATCGCACCGATTATGACCATGTCAACGTCGGCATCGACTCCGCAAAAGCGAAGCCCGTATGCCGATACGGCTATGGCAAAGCCGCATATTATGTTCGTCAGCAGTCTTGACAGCTTGGTTTCGTCAAGCACTATAGCCAAAATGTAATAGACGAAGCCTACGGCGAAGCTCGACAGTAGGTCGATCGCACTGCCGCCGAACATATAGCATATCGCCCCCGATGCCACTCCGGAAGCGAGTAAACGCAAAAGCACGGAATGGTGCGGCAACGCCTCGATACGCTCAAGCTCCGCATATGCCTCCGACGGCGATACCCCGCCGCCCTCAAGTCGCCTGGACAGCGTGTTTATGCGGTCTATCTTGCCGAGATCCGTGGAATATAAATGTACGTTGCGAACGCGTAAATAATCGCGTATCGCGTCGGCACTCTCGATCTCCTTGCCGAGCGATACCGTCTTGCCCCGAGAGGACAAAAATATTCCGTTGGTCAGAGTGAATACCTCGAAATCGTCTACACCGTAGGAGTGCATGATGTGACGTACCGTGTCCTCGACACGCACGATATCCGCTCCCGAGGCGAGCAAAAGCTTGCCCGCATAGGCGGCGAGGTCGGTTATTTCGGTGAAATCGTATTTTTCCATATTTTCTCCGAATGATCGGTTGAAATCCGTTTTTTCGATTTTTGACTGAAAAGTATTGACAAAATCGGAAAAATGTGGTATAATATATAATGCAAACGAACAAATGTTCGCAATGCTGCAATCACGATATATGATATCATAAAAATGTAAACTTGTCAAGGGTAGGATTGGCGAACAGATGTTCGACAAAATAACAACCGAACATTTGTTCGGAGAAAAACCGCCTTCATCCGGCGGCTACGCCGACACCTTTCCCCGAAGGGGAGGCTTACGAGGGGTAGGGGAGGCTTACGAAGGGGTGCGATTGCCACCGTCCCCGAGAGGGAAGGTTTACGTGGAAGCTTACGGGAGGGGGCTACGCCGGCATCTTTCCCAAGAGGGCGGAAGGCTATGAGAGAGCGGCTTCGGGAGAAGGCGAGGGGCGGTTGAAAATTATAGCCGAACAAATGTTCGGTGTTTGGGATCGATTTTGAAATTTCGAAAAGGAGTGAAAATGACGAACAGGTGTCAGATTTGCTGTAGGGAATCGGACGAAGAGGACGTGCTTCGAACCTGCACGGGCGGCATATGCAGAGAATGTGTAAACGAGCTGTGCGTAAGCGACTTAGCCGAGCTTGCGGACGAGGAGGGGTTAGAGAGCTTTGCCGAGAGGCTTTTTGAGTTTATCTGTGACGGAGGGATATTATGAATGCGGCGATGAGCGGAAAAAGGTTTTTGCAAAGTGTGGAGAATTATGTTGAGGCGTGTGCGGAGCGGGAGCGTATACCGAACCGTGCGGGGTATTTGAGATATATGCACCTGACGCGTGAAAAATTCGACGAGCTTTGCCGAAGAAACAAGGAGGAAGCGGAGCTTATAGACTCCGTATTCGAGGACGAGGCATTGAATGCGAACACGAAAAGGATATCGTCGTCCGTTTTGAATCTTTACATGAAGGAGCGGTTCGGCTACGGTGTCGGCGAGGATACGGGCGGCGACATCAATGTGATATGCTCGCACGGGGATTACGAATAAGGTGCGAGAGCTTATACTGGCGGGCGAGCCGAACGAGAAGCAAAAGCTGTTTTTCGCTTCGAAGAAAAAGTACACGGCATACGGCGGGAGCAGAGGGGGCGGCAAGAGCTGGGCATTGCGGCGAAAGCTGATATTGTTATGCTTTCGCTATCCGGGCATACGGTGTCTTATAATACGACGGAGTTATCCGGAGCTTAGGTACAATCACATAATGCCGCTTCGGGCGGAGCTTGGCGGGTGTGTGAAATATTCGGAAACGGAGAAATGCTTCAGATTTCCGAACGGCTCGTTGCTCAAGCCGGGCTACATGAACGACGACGGAGACACGCTTCAATATCAAGGTCAGGAATACGACATTATAGCCCTTGACGAGGCAACGCAGCTGACGGAGTATCAGTTTTCGACGCTCAAGGCATGTTTACGAGGCACGAACGGTTTTCCGAAGCGAATGTATCTGACGTGCAATCCGGGCGGAGTCGGTCATGCGTGGGTGAAGCGATTATTTATCGACAGGCGGTATTTGCAGGGCGAGGACGGAGATGAATACGGGTTTATACAGGCAAGTGCCTACGACAACAAAGCACTGCTTGAAAAGGACGGAGAATATATAAAGCAATTGGAGAGTTTGCCCGAGGGACTTCGCCGTGCGTGGTTGTACGGGCAATGGGACGTATTCGAGGGACAGTTTTTTCCCTCACTCGGCGAAACGCACCTTTGCGAGCCGTTCACGCCGCCTAAGCATTGGCGAATGTTCGGCGGTCTTGACTACGGCTTTGATATGCTTGCGTTTATCGTAGGCACGGCGGACAGCGACGGAAATCTGTACATAATACACGAGTATTACCGTTCGGGGCTGACGTTATCGGAGGCGGCGGAGGAAATATCGAGGCGTTGCTCCGTTTACGCCTGCGAATACATAGCCGCCTCGCCGGACCTTTGGAACAGGCGGCAGGACACGGGTCGGTCGGGCTTTGAGATAATGGCATCGTTTGACGGCATAGCACCGCTGATACGAGCCGACGACAGGCGTGTGCCGGGCTGGCGTGTGCTTAGAGAATACATACACGGCGGAAGCGGCAAGCTGTACATTTCGAGAGCCTGTCCCGAGCTGTACCGTTGTCTGTCGTTGCTTACCTACGACAAGACGAGGACGGAGGACTGCTCGAGCGAGCCGCATTCGATAACGCACCTGCCGGAGGCGTTGAGATATCTTGTGATGTCAAGACCGGAAAAGGCTCGGACGGAAAGGGAGCGGTACGAAGCGAGGCGAAAACGGGCCGAGAACAGAAGCAGTATAATATACTATTAGTCATAGTCATTAGTCCGACGGCTTTACGGTACAGCCCGAGGACGGGGGGAGAAGGAACAATGAGCGGTAACGAAAAGCTGACACGTGCATGGGAGGAATACGAAGCGGGAACGGAATACAAGCGTAAGCTCGGTCTGTATTCCCGTGTGCGGGAAAACGAACGCTTTTATCGGGGCGAGCAGTGGGCGGGGGTAAATTCGGCGGAGCTTCCCAAGCCCGTATTCAACGTGATAAAGCGTGTTATAAATTACATGATAAGCTCCGTTTCGGCACAGCCGATACATATAAATTACAGCGATGAGGCGTTGTTTTGCACGCAGGAGGACGGTTACAAGCGTCAGCGGCGAGAGGGGATAGCGTTATTAAACAAAAACGCCGAATATCGCTTCGACAAATCGAAGCTTGAGGTGCTTATACGAAATGCGTTGCTCGATGCGGCGATAAGCGGCAACGGCGTATTTTATACGTATTGGGATGCCGATGTGCAGACGGGACAGCCGTTTTCGGGCGATATCAAAACGGTGCTGTGTGACAGCACGGAGCTGTTTGTGGCAAGTGTGAACAGCGACGATATACAGTCGCAGGAATACGTGATGATAAGCGGACGGGCATCGGTGGAATCGCTTCGCAGGGAGGCGAAGGGGAACGGAGCGGATGAGCATACCTTGTCGCTTATAACCGCCGACAGACCGGAGGGCAGAGGTGCGGGGGAGCTGTTCGATACGGAGAGCGGAACGGAGAGCAACTGCACGTACCTCATAAGGTTTTCGCGTGATGAAAACGGGCATGTCGTATGGCAAAAAAGCACGAGGCAGGCGGTGATAGCCGAATGCACTACGGGACTTAAGCGATATCCGATAGCGGTTTTCGCATGGGAGCGGACGAAAGGCAGCTATATAGGACAAGCCCCCGTAACGTCGCTTATCGAAAATCAGAAATACATCAACAAAGCATACGCCATGGTGATGAAGCACATGACGGATACGGCGTTTTCCAAGGTCGTATACGATAAAAGCCTCATACCCGAGTGGAGCAACGAGGTCGGCGAGGCGATAGGCGTGCGGGGCGGCGATGTACGTTCGGCGGCATCGGTGATCGGAACGGGAGAAATGCAGAGCGGCATTCTCGAAATAATTTCGATGACGATGCGTGACACGAAAGAGCTTATGGGAGCGACGGATACGGCACTGGGCGAGGTAAGCCCGAATAATACGAGTGCCATAATAGCTTTGCAGGAGGCGAGCGACATACCGCTTGAAAGCCTGCGTCAGAGCCTGTATGCGGCGATAGAGGACGTGGCGTTGAGCTGGTCGGAAATGCTTATAGAATATTGTCCGCCCGAGCGATTGCTGCCGTATACCGAAAACGGCGAGCATACGGGAGGTCACTTGCCCGACAAGCGTGCGTTCGCCGATTCGCTCATCGGCTGCAAGGTCGATGTCGGTGCGGGAGTACGATATTCGCTTGCGGTGACGGTAAATACGCTCGATAAGCTCCTTTCGGGCGGTTTTATAAGCTTCGAGCAGTATCTGTCGCGTCTGCCGGACGGAATAATACCCGACAGAGGCGGGTTACTCGAGGAGCTTGAGAAAAATAAAGAAGAAAAAGCGGAAAACGGAGGAAACGCAATAAATGAGCGATAAGGAAGATAAAATATCGAAAAGCATCGAGGAGCTTTTCGACGCATATCCCGAGGTCGATCCCGACGCAATACCCGATACGGTGTGGCGAAGTGTAGCCGACGGCGGCTCGCTTAAGGAAGCGTATGCGAGATATTTGATAGACAAAGACAGCTTGGGAGGCGTGGCGGAGCGTGTGAACGGCAAAAACCGCCGGGAAAGCTCGGGCAAAATAAGCCTCGGCGGCAAAAACGGCTTTTTTACGGCAAAGCAGGTTGCGTGCATGACGGATAAAGAGGTCAGAGAAAATTATATCGCGATAGTCGAAAGCATGGAGCAAGGCGGCTTTTTCGATTGACGTTCGACGTTCGACGATTGACGTTCGACGATCGACGATCGATGTGAGGCGGGATAATGTCCTCATCCGTCAAGCCTTCGGATCGACACCTACCCCCCAAGGGGGAAGCCTTACGAAGTGGGGACTTCGGCTGACACCTTCCCCAAGGGGGAAGGCTTAATGAAATTAAATTTAAAAGGAGATAAAAAATGGCACTTTCTTATTTTATACCCAAAATATGGAGCGAAACGCTTTACAGAGAGCTTGAAAAGGAATACATCGGCGTGAAAAATTGCAGTCGGGATTTCGAGGGTGACATCAAGAGCATCGGCGACACGGTAAAGATAATCGGAATCAATCCGATAAGTGTATTCGACTACGAAAAGAACACGGACATGGAAGCTCCGGAGGAGCTTTCGGATTCGGAGCGTTCGCTTGTTATCGACAGGGCAAAGGGCTTCAACTTTTTGATAGACGACATAGACAAAGCACAATCCACGCCCAAGCTCATGCAGGAGGCGATGAGCATTGCCGCTTCCGCATTATCCGACGAAGCGGACAAATACATTTATTCGCTTTATTCTTCGGTATCCGCGGAGAACACGGTAAAAGCGGATTCTCTCACGTCGGACGGAGTTATCGATCTGCTCCTCGGGGTACGTCGGGCATTGCTCGAAAACAACGTAGCCGGTAACGAGGAGATAATTTTGGAGGTTACGCCCGCCGTTGCCGCAAAGATAATCAAGGCGAAGATAATGAACGGCACGAGCAACGAGAGCGAGCTTGACAAAGGCTGTATCGGTACGTTTTTGGGCTTCAAGGTATACGTTTCGAACAATATCGTCAAAAACGGCGGT
Organism: uncultured Lachnospiraceae bacterium; assembly: GCA_964498965.1. GTDB lineage: Bacteria > Bacillota > Clostridia > Oscillospirales > CAG-272 > CAZCJU01. The sequence goes on along the minus strand of CAZCJU010000001.1, from coordinate 64,369 downwards.
GCATATAAATGTTTTGCGAGAACGAAGCGAGCCATAGCCTTTGCGGAGCAGATAAACGAGGTCGAGGCATACCGCCCCGAGAAGAGATTTGCCGATGCGGTGAAGGGGCTTCACCTTTACGGAGCGAAGATAGTTTACCCCAAGGAGCTTATGCTTTTGGACGTTACGCTCGGCGAGGAGGCGTAAAAATGCTGCTGTCCGACATATTCGATACGGCTTGTGCGTACATTTCCGAGGACAGCACGACGGCAAACGCACGGGAGCTGAGGGAGAGGACGCCATTGCTCCTGCGGGCGGTGATAAGCGAGCTGTCCGTTTTGCAAAGGACGACGGGCGAAAGCGGGACGGCGGTACTGCCGTCGCCGTTTTCGGGGCTTGACGGTGCGTTTCCGCTTGACGAGCCGCTTGGCTGGCTATGTTCGATAAAGCTTGCGTATTTGCTGTGTGCGGACGAAAATCCCGCACTTTCGGACAGGCTCAGAAGCGAATACGAGGCGGCGAGGGCGAGGTACATAGCCTCGCTTCCCGCCGACATATCGCAGATAAAGGACGTATATTCTTGACGGGAGGAAAACTATGATGCTGTTCAAAAAAACGCCGAGCGTCAGAATGACGCTTGACGATTTCGGCGGCACGGATTGCACCCGACGCCTCGGTTCGCAGGTAAAAAACGCCGTTTATATGCGTAATTGGCGAATAACGGACGACGGAAAGCTCAAAAAGCGAAGCGGCTACGAGCGTGTGGCGGAAATTTCGGACGCAAACGGGCTGTATTGCGGACGTATGGGCAGGGGAATCAAGTATGTTTATCAATCGGGAACGACGGTGATCGCAAAAAGCCTTGACGACGGTTCGACGGTCGAATACGACACGGGTGAAACGACGAAAAGAAGCTGTTTTGTTTTCGGCGGCACGCTTTACATCGTCGGAGGCGAGGATATCCTGACTTTCGACGGGTACAACATAAGAAAATGCGAGCCGTACATACCGAAGGTGGCGGTGACCGCACCGAACGAGGGCGGCGGCATAGCACTCGAATCGCTCAACCGCCTGTCGCCCTACGCTCGAATTTCGTATTCGCCGAACGGCACAAGCTCGAATTTCGTGCTTCCCTCCGAGGCGTTATCGGTGGTCGGCGTGGTAGAAAACGGACTTGCGTTGCCCGCCGACGGCTACAGCTACGACAGGAGCAAGAGAACGCTTACGCTCATGCACATTCCGTCCTCGTCGGTTCCCGACGGGCTTGAGGTGACTTTTTCGCTAAAGGACCCGAATTTTCCCGACAGGAGTCTGTTTTACGAAAAGAGCTTTTGTGCGTTCGGTTCTCGAACCGACTCGGCACTTTTCGTATACGGCGGCGACAATGTGATATATTACTCCGATGTGACGGACAAGGGAGCGGACTGTATGTATTTTCCCGTAAACAACTTCATTCGTGTCGGCGACGGCACGCCGGTCACCTCGCTCGTGCGTCATTATTCGACGCTTGCGGTATTTACCGAAAAGGACGCATGGTACATTTCCCAATCGAGCGTCGAGGACGGCGATTACACGAAAAACGCATATCCGATCTTTCCGCTCAACGGCAAGGTCGGCTGTATAAGGGACGGCGGCGTGCCGGTCAACAACATACCGCTTACCGTAAGCCCCGACGGCGTTTACGTTTGGAGCGGTACGAACGTGCGTGACGAAAAAAACGCACAGCGTATCTCATCTCCCGTAGATCGTCTGCTGACGAGGGAGTTTCTCGAAAACTGTACCGTTTTCGACGCAACCGGTGCGGGCGAGGCGTGGCTCGCCTACGGCGGCACGATCTGCGTATATAACTACAGGCGTGCGGCGTGGTATTTTTACGACGGGATAAACGCCGAAAGGTTTTACGATTGCGACGGAACGGTGTATTTTTCGAACGAAAACGGCTTGTACCGCTTCGGCGAAGGTACGTACACCGACGACGGGCGAGCATACAAGGCGGTATGGGAAAGCTCGTTTGCGGATCTCGGGGTGAACGGCAGAAAAAACATTTACCGACTTTCCGCCTCGCTCATTCCGGAGCCGCATACGAACGTCAAAATAACCGTTTCGCCGAATGTCGGCGTGCCTAAGGTATGCGGCGAGGACGGGTGCTTTTGCTGTGAGGCATTCGATTTTTCCGCAATGGATTTCAACAGATTTTCGTTTGAGTGTGAGGGCAGACCGTCGTCGGTCGAACGGCGACTGAATCTGCGAGGTGTCGACAGTGTTAAGCTGAGAATGGAAAACGATGAGGCGGACGGACGATGTACGGTGAACGAAATAGTGCTTTTCGCAAGCACGTAAGGACGGTGAGCATATGACGGAGGAGGAGATTTCCGTCACGTTAAGCTGTCAATCCCAAAGCATTAAATCCTTACAGCACCAGATAAACGAGATAAAGGAACTGACAAAGGAGCTTAGAGTGATGAATACGGCATTGACCACGCTGACCTCGGAGCTGAAGCATACGAATAAAACGATAAGCGAGCATGGCGGGCGTATAGACAGGCTCGAAAGCGTTCCGACGAGGCGAAGCGAAAAATTCGTAAATGCGATAATTTCCGCTCTCACCTCGGCGTTGATAGGCTTTTTCGCCGCTCGGCTGTGAGCTTGTCGGACGTTTATAAAGAAAGGAAATCAATATTACGAATAGTATTACGAATATCGCGGATGTTGCGAATTTTACCGATTGGAGCGGTATATTGAGCTTTTCGGGAGCGTGCGTTGCGGTCACACTGCTTACGCAGCTGCTTAAAGAGCTTTTCGACGAGCTTGTTCCCGTTCATATCCCGACAAGATTGCTGAGCTACGGCGTTGCGGTCACGCTTCTCGTGCTTGCCGCTTTTTTTACCGGCTCGTATTCGTCGGGAGAGCTTGTACTGTGCTTTGTGAACGGAGCTTTTGTGTCGCTCTCGTCGAACGGCTCGTTCGAGCTTATTAAAGACATTACGGATACGGAGGACGGAAAATAATGACGATAACTCTCGATCCCGGTCACGGTCGATATACGAATAAGGGCATCGTTGACGGCTATTACGAGGGCAGTGCCGTTTTCGAGCTGGCATACGAGCTTAAAGCAGAGCTTGAAAAATACGCCGACGTGAACGTTTACGTCACAAGACAAAGCGTCGATGACGACCCGACACTCGAAAAAAGAGGAAAGACAGCGAGGGATAACGGCTCGGAGCTGTTCATATCGTTACATACGAATGCCGCAAACAGCGAAAAGGCTCACGGCGTGTCCGTTTTCAGAAGCATAAAAAACTACGAGAGCGACAAACTGGGCGTGAAGCTCGGCGAGGCGGTAGCGACGGTAATGCGAAAGCATACGTCCAAAACATATTTGAGAGGCGTTATGACGAGGACATATGAGGGGAATAACGGCGAAATACTCGATTATTACGGCGTTATCCGCTCAAGCGTGAAAAACGGCTTGAAATACTCGTATATCATCGAACACGGCTTCCATACGAACAAAGCCGAGTGCGGATTTATGGCGGACGGAGAAAAAAGGAAGCTCGTCGCAAAAGCCGAAGCGGAGGCTATAGCCGAGTACTTTAGGCTGTCGCTTAAGGAAAATGAAAAAACAGACGGGAGAACGACGGAGTATATCGTGAAAAAGGGCGATACCCTTTACGCCGTGGCGAAAAAATACGGTACGGAGTATAAGTGCCTTGCCGAATATAACGGTATAGCCGACCCGAATCTGATATTCGTCGGTCAAAAGCTTCTTATACCGAATGAAAAAACGACGATAAAGGTCGGAGATGTCGTGCGGCTTCGAGAGGATAAAAGCTCGTATGCACCCGGCAGTGCGAATTTTCCGAAATGGGTGCGGGATTACGATTATATTGCGGAAAAAACAGCCGATTCCCGAGGTAATAAGGTGCTGAAAAACGGTGCGGAGTGCGTGCTGCTCGGCAGAAAGGTGAACAGAAAAACGGGCGAGATCGGCTCATCGCTGTCTACCTGGTGTGCAACGGAGCATTTGATAAAAGTAAACCGTTGACCCCGCTTCGTAAGCCTTCCTCCTCCGGGGGAAGGCGGTAACCGCCCCCGTAAGTCGTCCTCTTTCGGGGGAGGCGGCGATTTGAAGGCTTGACGGATGAGGGCGTTATCGCACAGAAGCTTCCCGAGAAGCCTTCACATAAAAGGAAAAGGTTTACAACCGAACAATGAAAATTTTGAGATCTCGAAAAAAGAATTTGAGGAAATCGAATGGCAATTGAAAAGCTGAAAAAAAGCATGGACATAATTTCCGCTTTGCCCGATTCGCCCGCAAGCCCGGACTACACGCCGCAGGCACTCAAGGCGAAATTCGACGAGAGCGGAAACATAATCAAAAATTACATAAACGACACGCTCATTCCGTGCATTTTGGACGAGCTGGCGAACACGGTACTCGGCGACGGAGGGTACAAATACATTCCGACGAGAGTGCGTCTTGCCTCGTTTACCAAGACGGGCGAATATGTTTTCGACACGGACGAATACGAAAGCTACAACGGCTTGTACGATATCGTGCTTATAGGCGGCGGTGGCGGCGGCTACGTCGGCACGGTAACGCTCGGCGGCGGCGGAGGCGATGCGTCGCTCATAAACGGAGTATCGCTGTCCGGACGTTATACGGTGACCGTCGGAGGAGGCGGAAGCGTCGGTCAAGTCGGCGAAACGACGAGCTTTATGAGCGAGGACGGAGAGGAATACATCGGCATCGCCTCGGGCGGCGGCGTCGGAAGCGAATATTCCAAGATCGCACGAGGAAGCGGAATATACGGCACGGACAGCGTTTACGGCGACGGCACTGACGATTACGGCAAAGGCGGCGACTGCCTGACCTACGGCAAGGGTGCGGTAGGAGGAGCCGTAAGGGACGATGTTAAAAATCCGTCGGGCTACGGCGGAGGCGGCTGGGGCGAAGTAAGCGGAGGCGGCGGTGCGGTATTCGTTTACGGATACAAGCGAACGGTCGATTAAAGGAGGGATCGAATGGCGGGCGAAAGCAATGCATACAAGGCATATAAGCAGCTGGCACAGCTGTTGAACAGCGACAAAAAGGAGAATATAGACCGAGCGTACAACGCTTTGGCGGCGGTGGCGAACGAAAGCTACGACAGCGAAGTCAAAACGGAAAACGACGCTTACGAGAAACAAAAAAACGCTCTTGCCGCAAACAAGGCGAAAGCGAGTAGGTATCTCAATTACTACATTACGAATAACGGCTATTCGGGAAGCGGATTGGAAACCGATATGAAGCTTAAAAGCGAGCTTACGTATAATTCCGATCTGGCACAGCTCGGACGCGACAGCAAGAGCCGACTCGACACGCTTTTGTCGGAAAGAAACGGCAAACTGTCCGACATCGAGGCGAAGCGGGCGGAAGCACAGCTTCAAGCGGATAAAGAGCTTGCGGACGAGCTTTACAAGGCTCAAAGCGACGAGGAGGAAAACGCTTTGAAAAGAGAAGAGCTGAACTTCAAAAAAGCGGAATCCGATAAAAAATACGGCACCTACTCCTCCTCCGGCTCCGGCACGTCGGACGGCGGAACGATCGAGGCGTACAGAACGGAGCTGTATAACAGAATGCTTACGGAATTCGAAAAGGCAAAGACCTCGGACGAGATGCAACGGATATATCAATCCGTGACGGGCGTGAACGCCGAAAACGCAGAAAGCATATTCGGAAGTTCGAGATATTCGTCCATGGTGAATAAATTCCGCAAGGAGATAACGTCCAAAAAGAAATCGGAAAGCTATGACGACAGGGTAAAGGAAATAGTGAAAACCTTGCGTGATTCAAACGATTACGCACGCGATTTCGCGAATATATACAAAAACATCGTCGCCTCCAAAAATCCGAGATATACGATGGAACAGCTGAATACGGCTCTCGATCTGTATAAATCGGGCGTAGATATCGATTATTTCGATTGACGGACCGAAACGATGCGGCGTGCGGACCGAAAACCGCACGCCATACGGTATAAAGCTTTGACACAAGCTGCCGTTTTACCCCGCATTTTCTCCGTGTTTTAAAAAATTCATACTAAATGTGAAAAAAATGTCCTTGACTTAACGGCAATATTATAGTATAATGCAAAGAAAAGGTCATGAAATAACGAAAAAAACACGGAGCTGTGGAAAAATGGAGCTTTTGCAAAGATATCTGCCCGAGTACGAGTTCGATTCGTATGAGGAATTTAAAAAGAATTTCAGAATAAATATACCCGAAAATTTCGATTTTGCACGCGATATCGTCGATGAATGGGCGAAGATAGAACCCGAAAAAAAGGCCCTCGTCTATTGCACCGACGACGGTGACGAGAGAGTGTTCACGTTTTCGGATATTTCGGAGTTGTCGAAAAAAGCGGCATCGTATTTCACGTGTGTCGGTATAGGTCGTGGCGACAGAGTGGTCACCCTGCTCAGACGCAGATGGGAATATTGGGTCATCGCCGTTGCCTGTGCGAGAATAGGTGCGGTCGTCGCTCCCTCGTCGATACAGATGACGACCAAGGATATCGCATACAGAATAAATTCGGCACAGGCAAAAATGCTCATAGCCCTCGACGACGAGTTCGTGATGAAGCAGATAGACGGGATAAGCGGACTTTGTCCCTCACTTGTCCGCATTGCGGCAGTCAACAAACAAAGCGATACACCGTATGACGACTTCGATGCGGAAATGACAGGCTCTCCTCTGTACGAGGAGGAACGAAATGCCGAAAACAGCGACGAAATGGTGATCTACTTCACATCCGGTACATCGGGATATCCCAAAATGGCAATACACAACCGACTGTACCCGCTCGGTCATATAGTTACGGCGAAATTTATGCAAAGAGTGCGGAATAACGGTCTGCACCTGACTCAGACCGATTCGGGATGGGCAAAATTCGGTTGGGGCAATATCTACGGTCAGTGGATATGCGGCAGTGCCGTACTCGCATACGACCCGATCAAATTCAATACCGTGAATATGATGGCGATAACGGAAAAATATAAGCCCACCTCGATATGTATACCGCCGACGATGTACAGATTTTTGCTTCGTGACGGACTTGAAAAAAAACATATTAAGTCCGTAAAGTGGTTCTCGACGGCGGGCGAACCGCTGTCGGGCGAGGTGAACGACAGATTCAAAGCCCTTACGGGTCACTATATACACGAGGGCTACGGTCAAAGCGAGGGTACTCCCATAACCTGTACGTTCTCGTGGCTCGATGTCCGCCCCGCTTCAATGGGTAAGCCCTCGCCCTTGTACGATACCGTGCTGGTACACCCCGACGGAAGCCTGTGCAGAACGGGCGAAACGGGCGAAATAGTGATGAGGATACACGACAGAAAAAATCAGCTCGGCTTGCTCGATTGCTATTGCCTCGACGGAAAAAGAACCGATCCCGCCGCAGACGGAATATATCATACCGGCGATACGGCGTATGCCGATGAGGACGGCTATTTCTGGTACGTCGGACGAGTGGACGATATGATAAAATGCTCGGGCTACAGAATAGGACCGTTTGAAATAGAAAGTATCCTCAATGCCCACCCGGCGGTAAAGGAAAGTGCCATAGTCGGAGCACCCGACCCCGTGAGAGGTCAGATAGTGTGTGCCGTCATAGCACTTAATAAAGGCTACGTCGCAAGCGATGAGCTGACTAAAGAGCTTCAAGCTTATGTAAAAAGAAGCACCGCCCCGTATAAATACCCCAGACGTATAGTGTATGTCGATTCCTTGCCGAAAACCTCGTCGGATAAGATCATCAGAAATAAAGCAAAGGAATATGTGAAATAAATATCTCCCACGCTCCGCAAGCCTTCTCCGGCAGGGGAAGGCTTGCGAGGGAGGAGCGGCGATCGCCGCCGTACCCGAAGGAGAAAGCTTTACGGACGGAGAGCGGAAAAGCTTTATGAAGGAAAGGCGTACGGAACGGAAAAGCTAAAGGTGAAATACATATTTACGAAAAGGCAATGTTGCCTTTTTTTGTTGCGTTTACATTCGAATGCGTGCCGAATACGTTGTCGATATGATCCGTTTTTTACAAAATAAGGTCCTTTTTTAACATATATATTTTTTTAAATTCATAAAATGTATAATGTTATCGGCGATTGTCGATCGATGTCGTACGATGTCGTATGATGACGTATGATGACGTACGATGGCGTATGATGGCGTATGATGGCGTATGATGGCGTATGATGGCGTACGGACGTATAAACATATTGACGCTCACGATGCGTACAACGAATATCGAGAATTGCCGACCGTATAATATCATGCGAAGAAAGGCACAAACGATGGATTTTATTGTTTCGGCGAATACGGATATCGGAAACGTGAAAAGTACAAATCAGGACAGCTTATCCGTCAAGGTGATAAACACTGCGGCGGGCAGGCTGTCTTTTGCTGTTTTATGTGACGGAATGGGCGGACTTGCGAAAGGCGAGGTGGCGAGTGCATCGGTAATAAGGGCATTCGATCGATGGGTGATCGACGAGCTGCCGACGTTATGTCGGAACGGAATAGATGCCGACACGATCAAGGCACAGTGGGAGAGAATACTCATCGGTCAAAACAACGTGATAGGGACCTACGGCGGCAGACAAGGTGTAAGGCTCGGCACGACCGCCGTCGCAATGCTTCTCACGCAAACGGATTACTGCATAATGAACGTCGGAGATTCCCGGGCCTATGAAATAGGCTCGACGCTCACGCAATTGACGTACGATCAGACTTTTGTCGCACGCGAGGTCGCATTGGGCAATATGACACCCGAGCAAGCGGAGATCGACGAAAGAAGAAGCGTGCTTCTGCAATGCATAGGAGCGTCGCAGGAGGTATATCCCGACTTTTTCACCGGTCATGTGCTTCAAAACGCCACTTATATGCTTTGCTCGGACGGCTTCAGGCACGAGATAAGCCCCGATGAGATATTCGAGGCTCTGCGACCGGAGGTACTGACCGACAGAGCTGCCATGGACAGGGGCGGATTCGGGCTTATCGAATTGAACAAGCAACGCGGCGAACGCGACAACATATCCGTCATAACGATAAGAACGTTTTAAGGGGGATGGGTAATGCTTGAAATAGGATCGCTTGTCGACGGAAAATACAAGATACTGAACAAGGTCGGTCAAGGCGGAATGAGCGTTGTTTATCTCGCCATGAACGAAAAGGCGAATAAACAATGGGCGGTCAAGGAGGTACGAAAGGACGGTGTGCTTGATTTCGAATCGGTCAAGCAGGGACTTATTGCCGAAACCGACATTTTGAAAAAGCTGGATCACCCGAATCTGCCGAGTATTATCGACGTTATAGACACGGAAGACTCGTTTATCATCATAATGGACTACATTCAGGGAAATTCGCTGAACAAAACGTTGGAGGAATTCGGAGCGCAACCTCAGGAAACCGTGATCCTCTGGGCAAAACAGCTGTGCGACGTATTGGGCTATCTGCACAGTCGTTCGCCGTCGATCATATACAGGGACATGAAGCCGGCAAACATAATGCTCAAACCCGACGGCAACATAATGCTCATAGATTTCGGTACGGCAAGAGAGTACAAGGAAAAAAATCTGGCGGATACGACCTGCTTAGGCACGGTCGGATATGCCGCACCGGAGCAATTCGGCGGTATGGGACAAACCGATGCAAGGACGGATATATACTGTTTGGGAACGACGCTGTATCATTTGGTGACCGGCAGAAATCCGAGCGAACCGCCCTACGAGCTTAAGCCGATAAGGGAAATAAACCCCACATTGTCGGGAGGCTTGGAGCGGATAATACAAAAATGCACGCAGAGAAATCCCGCGGACAGATATCAGTCGTGTGCGGAGCTTATGTACGCACTCGAGCATTACGAGGAAATAGACGACATACATAAGAAGAAGCAGAAAAGAAAGCTCGGACTGTTCATATTTACGGCGATCCTCACGCTTATCCTCGCCGCCGTTTCCGTTTGGGGCTATATATGCTCGGAGAACAAGAAAAGCGAAAATTACGAGGTTATTTTAAGATCCGCCGATTCGACGGAGGACTATTACGAAGCGATACTGACCGACCCGACGAAAACGGAAGCGTATTTGCAGTTGAATAAATTTCTTACGGACGATTTTCTGTTGACACCGGAGGAGGGACAGCAGCTGACCAAGCTTCGGATAGGGCTTGACGAAAAGGACGACGACGGCTTTTCGCAGAGCAGGGAAGTCTTAAAACAACTGAAAAAATCCGACGGCGACGGATATTGCGACGTGTGCTACGAGATAGGTCGGTCGTTTTTGTTCTACTATGACGGCAAAAGCACCGGCGACAGGTATGCCAATGCGTATAATTGGTTTGCCGAAGCACGCGAAAAGTATCCGATAGCCGGGATCTACTGTGACATTTCAAGCTGTCTTGAGCTGATAAATCAATATAACGGCTCGAAGATAAAGCAGACGGAAAAGATGTACGAGGAATACAAACGGTTGTGGGGCATGATGTGCGAGCTGAAAGAAAAAGCCGACGGCTTCGACGGAGTGGACGCCAAGCTTCAGGTGTGGAACGAGATAAGCGACATGGCGGAATCGGATATAGCACCGTTGCTTGAAGTTACCGAACCGGGAGAAGTTGCGCAGCTGCTGAATCTGATACTGTCGGAAGCCGAAAAAATAAACATATCGGTGCTTGAGGAAGACATAAGCACACTTAAAACGAAGATTGCGGAAACGGTGAAAAAAGCCGAATCCGTCAATCCGTAACGGAGGACGGAAATGACATACGAAATTTACAGATACATATTTATCGGCTCCGCCGTTCTGTGCGGAATATCGCTCGCCGCAACGCTGATAATCTTCATCGCACTTAAAATACCTAAGGTGATGGGCGATCTTTCGGGAGCAACGGCGAAAAAGGCGATAAAGGACATTCGCCGCCGAAACGAGGAAACGGGCGAAAAAAATTACAAGGGCAGTGCGTTTAATGAGGCGAGAGGTAAGCTTACCGATAAGATCTCGTCCTCGGGCGAGGTCGTGCAAAGGCACGGAACGCAGACTCACGCCGCAGGTACATCGAAAATAGGCACGCAGAGCTTGGGAGCATATACGATGCCGAACGGCGAGAGCGACGAAACGACCTTGCTCGACGCATACGGAAAAACGACCGTAGATCTCGACGAAAGCCCCGCTTCGGAAACAACTTTGCTTGACTCGTTTGCCGTCGGTACGCTCGATCTCGACGCTCACCCGACCTCCGAAACGACAATACTCGGCACTCCGTGTGCGGAGGTGTTTGAGATAGAATACGAGATAACGTACATACATACCGACGAGATAATCTACGCGGAGGCGGTACAATGAGCCGAACAGCGAAAAACAAAGCCAAGGGAAAGCGAAGCGAGTACATATTGTTCGCAATATCGATATTGCTTTTCACGGGACTGTCGGCAAGCTTTTCGCTCATGCCCATCGACGGCAAGGAAGCGGTGAACGGCATTTCGGTCTACACGTTTGCGGCGGGGATCATGTTTTGGTCATGCCTTGTCGGGACGGCGATCGTTCAATGCGTTTTGTCGCATAAAAGAAAGGCGTGGTACGCCGAAAACCGTATACGGCGGTCAAGAGTGAAAAGAAGACCGGGGATCATATCGTTTTTCGAAAACCCGGGTGCGGTGTGTGCCGATATCGCCGCGGTACTGAACTTGGCGGGCTTCGTTGCGGCTTTGATATTGACGAAAGGCACCGGCTATATCTGCTACATTCTGCTGTCGTTGTTCGTGCTGTCGTTTTGTATGCACTGCACATTGAACGGAAAAATATTTTATTATATTACGAATAAAGAAAAAATATTCGGCGAAATGAAAAAAGAACGTGCGAAAAGCTCCGAAACGAAGGGGGAAGATCGAAAATGATAAAATTTAAAAACAGTCTGCCGATAAAACTGTCGGCAATACTGCTGGCGGCGGCGATCGCCGTCGGCTCGGTGCCTGCGGCAGTGCTTTTCGTCAACGTAAAAGCGGAAACGGGCGTTGCGAAAATAGGCGATAACAGCTACGAAACACTGTCCGAAGCGATAAATGCGGCACAGTCGGGCGAGAACCGTGTCCTTCCGGACAGTCCGACGAGGATCGAACTTACGGCAAATACGGAATGCGGGTTCGATGTCGGACTGGCGAACGGCTCGGTGACAAAAAACATAGAGCTTGACCTCGGCGGAAATACGCTTACGCTTCGTCCCGCCGTCGGTTCCAAGGGAACGGAAACAAACGGTATACGTGTCTTGGCGTACAGCAAGCTGCATATCGAAAACGGTACGCTGGTATGTCCCGACGATGAAGCGTCGCATATAAAGGTCGGAATCGCAAACTACGGAGAGCTGTCGCTTGAGAACGTTACATTAAAGTCGGGTGCGATGACGATATACACCGTAAACAATCGAGGTAAACTCACGCTTTCGGGAAAAACGAGTATCGAAAACGGCAAGACGGAGCAGAGTGTAGGCAAGAACGATTTTATCGCCGTTACGCTTGACCCGTACAATTTGTATTATACATACGATGTCGATGCGTCGCTGATCTGCGACAGCGAAGAAGTAAGCGTCGGCACGGTTCAGATAGAAAGATATGCGAGAACGAGCGACAATAAAGGCAAGGTAAAGTTAGACATTTCCGCAGGCAGCTTCGACAGGATCATAGAGGACGGAAACAGCTCGGTCGATACGGAGTTTGAGATAGACGGAGGTACTTTCGGAGCTTACGACGCAGGCGAATTCGAAAGCCTCATAGCTGCGGCAAACGCCGGAAGTGACGGCGAACGTCCCGAAAAGCCCGTCACGATACGTCTTGCGGATAATATCGCACTTGAAAAGGAGCTTGATATCGGCGATTACTACGGAAAAGAGCCGAAAAATATGGTTTTCGAGCTGAACGGCAAACAACTCACTCTTTGCACGGCGGGAAATACAGGTGCGTGCGTTAGGAAAAACAGCAAGCTTTGCATTAAAAACGGCACGGTGCTTTGCGGCACTAAATACGGTATCGAAAACGACGGTGAGCTGACGCTTGACGGTGCGGAGCTGAAAACGGGAGATAAAACACGTTTCACCGTAAATAACAGGTGCAAGCTCGCACTTTCCGGAAGCACGGAGGTTTATAACGGCTATTCCGACAGATCCGGAACGTCGTTTGCGATCTCGGTCGATCCGCTTAACGGAAACGACGCATATATAATCTGCGGAGGGGAAAACGTCAAGATCGGAAACGTACATCTCGAAAACACAGACGAGGTAAAAGGCAAAATATTCCTTGATATATCAAACGGTACGTTCGGTAAGCTTACGCAGACCGATGATGTCGATAATGTTACGGGCATAATCGGCGGAAAATTCGCATCGGACGTAGGCGGGTATATCGATAACGAAATTTACGGTGCCGTATACGACGAGGCAACACAGCTGTATTCGGTTGAACCGCTGAAGGAATTGACGGATCTGAAATTCGGGGACGAGGACCCGGACGACGTGTTTGTCGGTGACGAGTACACGAACAAGGCAACTTCGGAAAGCTCCGACGGCAAGGTGACGTATAAGCTGATCTCGGGCGAAGAAATTGCGGAGATAAACGAAGAAACGGGTTCGCTTGTTTTCAAAAAGTCCGGCAAGGCGACGGTGGAAGCGACGATAGCCAAAACCGACAAATATAAGTCGGCAACGGCACGATATACGGTCAGTGCGGTAAGAAAAGATCAAAGTCCCGATTTCAAATTCGAACGTCCCGACCCGACGGTCACTTACAAAGACGGCTTGACATATACGTACACGCCCGTGAATGCGGGCGGCAGCGGAAAGCTGACGTACAAAATAACCTCGGGTGATGATGTTGCCGATATAGACCCCGAAACGGGTGAGCTTACGATCAAAAAAGCCGGTTTTGTTACCGTAGAGGTGACAAAAGAGGCGGACGACACATATGAGGCGGGCAGTGCGGAGTATACGCTTGAGGTAACAAAGGCGGAGCAGGAGAAGCCGGACGTATCCGTCGCCGGAGATGTCGTATACAATAATGAAAAACAAAGCGTGCTTACCGTCAGCGGCGGAAGCGGCGACGGTGAATTGTCGTATGAAATAGTTTCGGGCGACGATGTTGCCGAAATAGACAGCGAAACGGGCGAAATCTTAACGAAAAAAGCGGGCGAAATAACGATCGGAGTGACAAAAGCGGAGGACGATAGGTATAAAGCGATCACGGTCGAATATACGCTTACCGTTTTGCGTGCCGTTCCCGAATTTTACGTGTCCGACGCGGAATTGAAATACGGCATGACAGAGTACGAGATCAAGACGGACGATAGATCGGACAACGACGGAAAGTATACATATCTCGTCGGAGAAAACGATATCGGAGCAAGTGTCGACGAAAACGGAAAAATTACGCTCGTCGATTCGGAGGGCAAGGTCGGTTCGGTTATCGTTACGGTCAAAAGAACAGCCGACGAACGGTATTCGGAGCTGGAAAAAAGCTTTATGCTGACGGTTTCTTACATAAATGAGGAGGAAGTACCGACCCCGACCGTTTCGGGCGAAAGAAACGACGGATCGGAATGGTATGTCGGAGAAGCGATCGTTATCCCTCCCGAAGGCTGGGAAATAAGCACGTCGGACAAGCTGAACGGAAACGAGTGGTCCGAGTCGCTTGTACTCGGTGACGACGGAATAAACAATATCACGGTATATTTGAAAAAGGACGGCAACATCTCGCAGGCGATAGAGATCGAAAACATAAAAATAGACCGAAAAGCACCCGAAAATCTCGAAATAACGTATTCGGAGGGCTTTGTCGAAAGAATACTCGAATCGCTCACATTCGGTATATACAGTTCGGATACCGTTACCGTAACGCTCAAAGCATTTGATGCGACCTCGGGTATAGATCACCTGACGTACGATATCGGCAACGGCGAGGTAACGGTGAATGCGGATGCTTGCACGGTAAATGCGGACGGAAGCGTCGAATACAGCTTCGATATTCCGGCACAATTCAGAAACAGAGTGAAAATGACCGCAACGGACAAGGCGGGATCAAGCTCGGACTGCGTGCAAACGGATCGCATCCTCGTCGTCGATACACTGTCGCCGATACTCGAAACGGAGTACAGCGTAAACGGCAAAGAGCTACTCGGCGACGTGATCTACGGTTCGGATGACGTGCTGGTCGTATTCAAAATCAAAGAGGACAACTTCGACCTGCGTCAAAGCGAGCCGAGCTTTAAGGTGAACGACGCATTTACGGCTCTTACATGGGAATACGACGGGGAAAACGGAGTTTGGATCGCCGAATATACACTGTCGAACGAGGGCGAGTACGAGCTGCTGCTTGACTTTACCGACGAGAGCGGAAACGGATTGACGGTGAACGGTACGAGAACGGCTTACGGGAAAAAGGTCATTGTCGATAAAACGGCACCCGAGGGACTTAAAATAGAATACGGCAGTTCTTTGTCGGATAAATTAACAGAAGCGGTAAGCTTCGGCTTCTATAAGCATAAGGTGACCGTGACCGTAACGGCAAACGACGGTATTTCGGGTGTTGACTCGTTCGAATGGAGCTATGTAAGGCAGGACGGCGTAAGCGGTACTTATTCCTCGGGCAAAAGCGGAAGAATAGGTGCGGACGATATTACATACGACGAAAACGGAACCGTTGCGAGTGCGACGTTTACCGTCGACGCGCAGGCAAGAGGCTATATAACCGTAAAAGCGACGGATAAAGCCGGAAACGACACGGAGCAAAACGAGAAGAACAGGAAGATCATCGTAGTTGACAGCATCTCGCCCGTTGTGGGTATTAAATACGAAACGGAAAGCGTAAATACAAAAGCTCGCTTTACGGACGGAAGCGGAAAAGATGTAAGTACGCTCGATAAAGCGACACATGCATACTATAACGGCAATATTAAAGCGACGATCACGGTGAACGAGGCGAGCTTCTTCGAGGGAATGCGTGCGTCGGACGGCGTGATACACAATATCGGAATAAAACTCACAAAAACAAATAACGACGGCGGAAAAACCGTTTATGAGTATCTGCCCGAGGGCAGCTTGGGCAAATACGAAAACGCCGTGAAAAAATATTTTAACTGGTCCGGCGACGGTGATCGGCACAGCCTCGTAATAAGCTTCGATAAAGACGGCGATTACGTTTTGGAGCTGGAATACACGGATATGTCCGGCAACGAAGCCGATATATCGTCTTACGATAACGGCACGGCAAGGAAATATTATAAGTCCGACATTTTCACCGTCGATAAAACCGCACCGATCGTAAGCGTTCGCTACGGCAATACGAATGCGGTGAACGAGATCGACGGAAGAAAATATTTCGATAAGGAACAGAGTGTTACCGTGACGGTGACGGAACATAATTTCCGTGCGTCGGATTTTGCGGCGACCGTCACGGCGAAAAACGTTCTCGGCAACGACGTTAAAATATCGGATTTTGCGGCGTATATGTCGAACGAAGCCAACTGGAATAAAAACGGAGATACGCACACCGTAACCGTACGCTTCTCCGCCGATGCGAATTATACATTCGGATATTCGTACTCGGATACGGCACGCAATGCGGCGGCGAAATACGGCGAGGATAAATTCACGGTCGATACGACTCCGCCCGAAAAGCTCACCGTTACATACAGCAGAAGCGTTACCGACAGAGTGCTTGAAGCGATAACATTCGGCTATTATAACGCCGAGGTGACCGTTACGGTGAGTGCGGAGGACGAAACCTCGGGAGTGTACGGCTTTGCATATTCGTATGTTAAGAGTGCCGGTGTAAGCGACGTAAACGAGGAAATGATAAACGCCGTCGTAAAGGAAGCGGATATCATAACGGACGGTAAAAAATATTCGTCAACCTTCGTCGTACCGAAGGATGCGATGAAAACGGAAAGCCAATTCAACGGCACGGTAAGATTTACGGCGTATGACCGAGCCGAAAACAGTGCGGAAAAAGCGGACAAGCACCGCGTCATAGTGGATAATATAGCACCGACGATGAACGTCGTGTATAACGAACCGGTGTATGCTTCGGACGGAGTGAAATATTATTCGTCGGATATCGAGGTAAAGCTCGTCATAAACGAAGCTAACTTCTATTCGGAAGACGTGGACGTTAAGGTGAACGGCGAAAATGTCGGGGTCAAGTGGGAAAACGAAAGTGCCGATGTACATAACGGCACATTCAAACTCACCGATGACGGAAATTATACGGTGACGGTCGAGTATACCGACAGATCCGATAACAAAATGGAATCGTATACTTCCGAGCGGCTGACGCTGGATACGGTCGCACCGACCGTAAAAATGAGCGGACCGAAGCAAAATTCGGCAAACAAAGGAGAAAAGCTCGGTATTACGATCACGGCAGACGATGCGAATATAAACGGTGATACGTTTTTGCCGAGCCTTACGGTACTTGTCGCCGGCAAGGACGGAACATATGAAAAGAAAAACGTGCCGTTCGCCGATATGAAGTGCGTCAGGGAGGGAAATACATACGAGCTTAAGCTCGAAAACCTTGCGGACGACGGTGTATACGCCCTTGTCTGCACGGTAAAGGATCTTGCGGGAAACACCTGCTCGACACTTACCCTCGATGACGGAATAGCATATGAGGAAGTTGATTTCTCCGTAAACAGAAACGGATCGGCATTTACCGCGGATAAAAGCACGGATAAGCTGCTTGAGCAATACTATGTGTACGGCGTCAACGAGGATATGGTGATAGAAGAAGTCAATACGGACCCCGTTGACACATACGTTGTTAAGCTCAACGGAAAAGAGCTTGCGGAGGGCAGCGACTATATATCGAGCTTGACGCAAAGCGAAAACGAGTGGAGCAAACGTATATATGTGATCTCAAAGGATCTGTTCGCCGAAGAGGGCGAATACCGCATTACGGTGGAAAGCACCGATAAGGCAGGTGCGGCGGCTTACAGTGACGTTAAAGGACTGAATGCGGCGTTTACCGTCGATAAAACAGCTCCGACCGTTACCGTGAGCGGAATCGAAAACGGCGGTCGCTATCGTGTAGGCGAACAAACGGTAACGGCAATACCCAATGACGACGGAGGCAGATTGTACAGCTTTAAAGCCGTAGTGCTTACCTCGGACGGGGAGCCGTTGTGCGATGAAAACGGAAACGATATCAGCGTAAGATTCGAAAAATCGGGCGATGAATTTTTGACATACTTGTCCGAAAACGGAGGAAAAGTCACGTTTACCGTTCCCGAAGGGCTTGAAAACCGAGTGCGAATAATATGCTGTGACTCGTCCGATGACGGAAACGGACACGCAAACGAGTATAATGCGGAATACACAAAGGTAACGGTATCGCAAAGCCGTTGGGTAATCTATTACGCGAATAAGCCCTTACTTTACGGCTCGATAGGCGGTGCGGTACTCGCATTGACAGCACTCGTATTGCTTATCGTTTCGAGAAAAAAGAAGAAAAAGAAGAACGCATAAACAACAAATTCTCTTCTCGGGTGTTTTACACCCGTCGCTTCTGAGCCAAAGCCTTCCCTCAAAAAGGGAAGGCTTTGCGGGAAGGGCTGCAGCCGATGCTTCACCCCGAAGAGGGAAGTGCGGAGGTCGGCGATGCGAAAAAAACCACACAGACACAGCATTAATGAAAGAAGTAAAAGATCATGCTCGAAATTTTTGTATGTGACGATGACATCAATATAACGGAATTTCTGAAATTTTTCATAATGAAGCACTTCGGGGACAAGTACAAGGTCATCACGATGAACCGTTGCGGTGAGCTTATCGGTATGATCGAGATTAACGAACATGTTCCCGATCTTCTTATTATGGATATAAATCTGAAGGACGGAAACGGCATAGAAACCGTCAAGCGTCTGCAGAAATACTATCCGAAGCTCAAGGTCATTTATCTGACGGGTGTTATCAGCTATGCGACAACTATTTTCGAAACGAATCCGGCATATTTTCTTCTCAAACCGATAAACGAAAACAGCTTGAGTGCGGCAATAACCAAGGTAAGCTGCGAGATCGAGGCGGACAGAGCCGACGCTATAGTCATAAAAACGAACGGTTCGGAGCTGATATTGTACCGCAAGGAGATAATGTATCTGGAAAGCCGAGGACGAAAACTCATACTGTACATGGCAGACGGTAAAAAGAACGAGATCTACGAAAAAATGGACGTTATTCAGCAGCAGCTGGGAGGCACTTTTATACGAAGTCATAAGAGCTTTTTGATAAACATGAAATACATCACCGAGAGGACGAACAAGGAGTTTTATCTGTCGGACGGAAGCGTTCTTCCGATAAGTAAGCCGAATTTAAAGGATGCGAAGATCAAATTTATATCATATCTCGGTGAAGAACAATGAGCGAATATATTTACTCGATCGTTGTTTTCGTGCTTGAAGCGGTGATATCGGGTGCGTTTACGGCGAATATGCTGCAGGCGAAATACGGCAGACCTTTACTGCTGACGCTTTGGGGGGAGATATGTGCGGCGATAATACTCGCCTTAAGCGATCTGTTTTTGATACGTTGCGTCGTAACGACCGTAGCGGAGTTCGTATTTATTTTCTTAATGTACGAAGATAAGCCGAAAAAGAAAATACGGGTACTTTTGATAAGGCTTGCCGCATCATTCGGTTCGGCGGCACTTGCATTCGTCCTGTATTCGGCGGCATTGAGCGGTAAAGTGACTTTTTCGGCGGCGGAAACACCGACCGATCCGATATATTGTAATATATTATACCTAATACTGCTTTCGGTCACGACCTCCGTTATTTTTCAGTTCACAAGACCGAGAAGAAGCGTGGAACAGCCGTGGGTGCTGGGAACTCTTGCCGTTACGGGTGTCGCCGAGATAACTGCGGTGCTTGCGATGAGAAGGGCGGCGGGCGGTGCGGAGGAAATCGATTTTTCTCCTCTTTCCCTTGCGGCAACGGTATGCATGATCGGAGCGAACCTTTCCGTGGGTACTGTCGCACCGTACCTTGTGCGGCGTGTCACCATGTCCACGGGCATGGACTACGGGCGTGAAATAAGCAGTATGGAATACAAATACTATGAAATGAGCGTGGAGAACGAAAAAAAACTGCGTGAGATCAAGCACGATATTTCAAATCACATTCAGACGGTGTATTCGCTGTTCGGCAACGGTCAGGATCAAAAGGGATTGGAGCTGATAAACGAGCTGAAAGCAAGATATGCTTTGGTGGATCAGATGATGTACTGCGATAACCCGGTCGTTAATATTATGCTGTCCAACAAAAAGAGCGAAGCCGAGGCAAAGAACATAGAAACCCGTATAAAAGTAAAGGAGCGGCTGGATAACATACCGATATCGGACTTCGACCTGTCCACGGTAATAGGCAATCTGCTCGACAATGCCATACGCGGCTGCGTTTGCAGTGAGCAGTCGCACCCGAAGATGATAATAGAAATATTCGAAAAAAACGGGTATTTGGTGGTGCGTGTCCTTAATTCGTGCAAGATAGGCATGGTCGTAGAAAGCACGGACAGAATAGAAACGACGAAATCGAAAAGCCAAACTCACGGACTCGGAATGCCCATCATTGCGGGAATAGCGAAAAAATACAGAGGCGACTTCATAGTTTCCGCTCAAAACGGAATTTTTACGGCAACGGCGGTACTGTCAATGAAGGAACAGTAAAAAAATCGATGAAAAATTACATTTACGGGTCGGAAAATTACATTTGCGTGAAAACAGGCGTTTTTTAGGTTAAAATGTCTATGCAGGCAAAAGAAACGAGGAAATTTATGAATATAAATCAGGTGTGGCCGGAGTGGAACGAGGAATGCGTCCTCGGCGAAGGCTCGTTCGGCAAGGTATACCGTGCTAAAAGAGTTGAGTACGGCAGAACGTTTTGGTCTGCCGTCAAGGTCATTACGATTCCGAAAAGCCAACAGGAGATCAAATACGCCAAAACGCAGGGCATGAGCGACAGCGAAGTGTACGATTATTTCAGAGGGATCGTGGACAATCTGCTTAACGAAATAACCCTTATGGATAATCTTAAGGGCGCGAAAAACATAGTCGGCATAGAAGATTACAAGATAGTCGAGCATGAGGGAGAACTCGGGTGGGATATATTTATCCGAATGGAGCTTTTGACACCTTTTGACAGCTTTATATCGAATCCGAGCTTTTCCCAAAAAGACGTGATCAAGCTCGGCTTGGACATATGTTCCGCCCTTGAAATATGCGAACGGAATTATATCGTTCACAGAGATATCAAGCCGGACAATATATTTATATCACGCTTCGGAGAATACAAGCTGGGCGATTTCGGCATAGCGCGAAAGCTTGAGGCGACGCACGCAAACCTTTCGAGAAAGGGTACGCTGAATTATATGGCTCCGGAAGTGTACAAGGGCGAGGAATACGGCTCAAGTGTCGATATTTATTCCCTCGGTCTTGTCCTTTACACCCTTTTGAACAATAACAGAACGGCGTTTTTACCGAAATATCCGCAACCGATCTCGTATAAGGACAACGAGGAGGCACTGACACAAAGGCTTTCGGGAAAGCCGCTCGAATTGCCGTGCAACGCAAATGCTTCTCTGGGGCAGGTCATCGTCAAAGCTTGCTCGTTCGAACCGTCACAGCGATACCGTTCGGCTTCGGAATTTAAGAACGCACTGATAGAGGAATGGAATACACTCGTTCAAACAGGCGATAACGGAAAGATCGGATCGGAAGCAATGTGTTATAACGATACGGTCAGTATATTCCAAAGCACGACGAACGATATGACGGCAAACGGACGTCTTGTGGTGGATGAGCTTGACAGCGGCACAACGGTCCTCGGACAGGACGGTATGACTTCCCCGCCGTACCCGAATGCGGGACGGGTTTCTTATGCGAATGTGCCGCAGAACGCTCGAAGCCGTGCGACTTATCCGAACGGACAAGGGGATCAAGTCGGCGAGGTTCGCTCGTCGGGCGGACGGCGGACGATATTGCCGATAAGCGATTCGAAACAGAGCGATACATACCTTACCTCGAAATCGAGCAAGGCATGCAGAATAGCGGCGGTATTTATGGCGGCGGTGCTTTGCGTTCTCGGAGTCGTGCTTGCGGTGACCGGAGATATGACCTCGACGGAAATATCCGTTTGTGTGTCGCTTTTGTCCGTCGGATTCGCAATAGCGGCATCGGACCGAAACAAATTTGCGGTCGGCACGGCTCTTTCGGCTCTCTCGCTCGGTAAGCTGGTCACGGGTGCGACGGCAATGCTTGACGGCGGCGTGAGAACGGAAATACCGTTCGATGCCATAGTCGTGCTTGCGGCTGGTGCGCTTACGCTTTTCGGCGGCATAGTCATAATCTCGCAAAGAGAAGTGCGGCTCGGCGGTGTGCTGTGTGTTTATGCGATCGCACTGCAGTGGCTTTTTAACGTGTACTGCCTTGCAAACGGAGCGTTTGAAACGGGATTGTGGCAAGTATTTTACGATATAGCCGCTCTTACCGCATTTGTGTGGGCATACGGCTACAGAAGCGGCGAGAAGCCGCACGGCGTAAAGCTGATAATGTACGTAATAACGTGCGTGACGGCGGGAGCGGGTGCGGTAGCGTCGATAATACTTGTCGCTTCCGATATATTCGCACGATTTTGACTTGAAAAATGCGATCTTTAAAAAATTTTATTCTCGAAATATATGAAACCCGCAGCTTAGGCAAGAAGCCTCGCCTCTCGGACGATGCGTTTTGTTCGTCATTCGGCAGAGGATACGATCCCATACCGGATTTGCTTGCCGAGCTTAATGACGGGGAAAATTCCTTATTGAAGATTTAAAAACGGTGTTGAAGCTATGGTCTTAACCTTAAATGCCTCCTGCGGCTCGTTTGTCGGCTGCGGACGGGGAAATAACGAAGACAATTTCTATTTTAACAAAAAGCGACTTCCGATCCCGAATACGGGTTTGAAAAATCCGCTTAAATGCAGCAGTACGACGGACGAGCCGGTGCTGTTTTCCGTGTTCGACGGAATGGGAGGAGAATGCTGCGGTGCGGAGGCATCCTGCCTTTCGAGTAAGGTGTTCGGCGAGGAATACAAAAAGCTCGAAGAGTGGGCGATGTCCGGCAGAGAATTTATGTTTTCCGCCTGTGAAAGAGCAAATAACGAGGTGAATCTGCTGCGTGAGAGCAAGCAATTGTCCGCCGTCGGTACGACGGTTGCCGCCGTCTGGTTTTTACAGGACGAAGTGGTCGCCTGCAATGTCGGTGACAGCAGGATATTCAGAATAAGGGACAAAAAAATGATCTGTATTTCCGAGGATCATACGGACGAGCGGATATTGACGGCAATGGGAATAAGAAAAAAGCCCGTTCTGCTTCAATATATCGGAATAGACGAAACCGAGATGAGCATATTGCCGTATATCTCAAAGGGCGATATCCGTGCGGGAGATATGTATGTCCTTTGCTCGGACGGAGTTACCGACGTACTGAATATCGGAGAAATGTACGGGATACTCAGGGAAAATACCGCTTTCGAGGCTGTTAAGCGAATACTCGCCGAGGTCGATAAGAAAAACGGCGGAGATAATGCCACGCTTATAGTTATACAGGTTGAATAACGGAGGTGAAGCGTCTGTGGAATTCGATAAGGACTTAGTTTCGAAATTAAAGAAAATAGTCACCGAGGAGCTGCAGCTGAGTAAGCTTAGCGACGAAGAGCTGACGGCGGGGATCGAGGACATCGTAGAGGAGAATATAAGAGGACAGTATTATTCGGTACAGGCAAGAGTGGATCTCGTTCAGCAGGTGTACAGCTCGATAAGGGGCTTCGGCTTGCTCGATACGATAATCGGCGATGAAACGGTCACGGAAATAATGATAAACGGCCCGGAAAACGTGTTTATAGAAAGAAACGGAAGACTTATAAAGCTGGATGCGGCGTTCGAAAGCCAAAGAAAATTGGAAGACATAATACAACGTATAGTCGGAATGGCGGGACGTGAGGTCAATCGTGCGAATCCGATATGTGATACACGTCTGCCCGACGGCTCCCGTGTGAATGTCGTGCTTCCTCCCATATCCCTTTGCGGCCCGATACTTACAATAAGAAAGTTTTCCAAAAATCCCATGACGATAGAAAAGCTTATCGAATACGGATCGATAACCGAGGAGATCGCCGAAAAGCTGGAATTGCTTGTCAAAGCGAAATACAATATATTCATCAGCGGCGGAACAGGCTCCGGTAAAACGACGTTCCTCAACGCATTGTCCAATTTTATCCCGAAAGACGAGCGTGTCATTACGATAGAGGACTCGGCGGAACTTCAGATAACGGGCATAGATAATCTCGTAAGCCTCGAAACGCGTAATGCGAACGCATCGGGTGCGGGGCGGGTCACGATAAGAGAACTCATAAAAGCGTCATTGCGTATGCGTCCCGAGCGTATCGTTGTCGGAGAGGTAAGAGGCGAGGAAGCACTCGATATGCTTCAGGCGATGAATACCGGTCACGACGGTTCTCTTTCGACCGGTCATGCAAACTCGACGGAAGATATGTTGAGCCGACTCGAAACCATGGTGTTGCAGGGCGCTTCGGGACTTCCGCTCGAAGCGATACGCCAGCAGATAGGCTCGGCGATAGATGTGATAATCCATTTGTCGAGAATGCGTGATAAATCGAGAAGAACCGTTGAAATAACGGAAGTGGTCGGATGTCGGGACGGAAAAATCTTACTTAATCCGCTGTACGTTTTCAAAGAAGATAAAAACAGCACACTCGAAAGGGTTTCGGGGAGCCTTGTTCGGACCCAAAACGAGCTTAAAAACGATTTTAAACTGAAATTGTCGGGAATACAAACCGTAATATGATAACGGAGCGATGCCCTTATCCGTCGGCTTCGCCGACACCTTCCCCGAAAATGGAAAGGCAAAATCAAAACAGCCTTTCCCTTTAGGGGCAGAGGGGACATGCGGTAGCATGGCGGATAAGACGAAGGAATTCGCACAGGCTAACATATAAAGTACGGCGGGCGAGGCAAAGCGTATCTAATGTGCGTTAAGCTGTTTTTTACATCGGAGGGGCGAATTTTGACGAAATACCGCATTTAAACCGCCGTTAATTATATAATTACAAAAATACGGTTGCAAAGCATATGCTTTCGCAGTGAAAAGGAGGACAGAATAAAATATGAAGATCAAGCTTGCGATACTTGAAAGCGATACTACGTATCTTCGCCGTGTCGTTCCGATGTTTAATAACAAATACGCCGACGAGCTGGAAATATACTCGTTTACCGATCTCGATGCGGCGAGTGCCTGCCTTGAAGAGAAAAAGATAGACGTGTTCTTGGCAAGCGACAATTTCAAAATAGAATCCAATATGTTGCCCAAAAGGTGCGGTTTTGCGTATTTGGTGGAAAGCCTTGATATAAGCTTTGTCGACAAGCATAAGGCAATATGTAAATTTCAAAAGGGCGAGCTTATATACAAGCAGATACTGAGCATATATTCCGAGCATATTCCGAATATTTCGGGTGCGGCGGCAATCGAGAACGGTGCGATGAAAACGATCGTTTTTACCTCACCGTGCGGCGGCGTCGGCACATCGACGGTTGCGGCGGCATCGGCGATCGCTCTTGCGAATGCCGGACAGAGAGTGCTGTACCTCAATGCACAGATATACGGAAATGCCGATATGTATTTTTCCTGTGACGGTCAATTCGATTTCAGCGACGTGATATATGCCGTAAAGAGTAACAAGACGAACCGGACGATGAAGTTGCAAAGCACGGTCAAGCACGATACGTGCGGAGTAAACTATTATTCTTCGGTCAGAGTGCCGCTTGACATGATGGAAATGGGATCAAAGGACTACATAACGCTTCAAAACGAGTTGAAATTGCTCGGTTGTTACGATTACGTAGTGATAGACGCGGAATTTCCGAGAACGCAGGCGGAATTCGAGTTTTTCGGATATTGCAGCTCGATAGTGTTGGTGACGGACGGCACCGATGCGGCATGCGACAAGACGGACAGAGCTTTGTCGTGTATTAAGATAATCGACGAAAAAGCCGAACTCGCAATACTGCCGAAGGCTTGGCTGCTTTGTAATAAGTCACCCGCCGGCGGCATAGGTCAACACGACATACGCTTGCTCGGCTCGTTCCCGATGTATCAGGCTGTCGGTTCGGCACAGTTGGCAAGACAGCTTGCCACGTCCGATGTGTTCGGACAGCTCATGTAAGAGGGAAAGGGTGAAAAAACATGGCTGAAAACAAAAAAAAGGTAAATGAACCGTTGTACGAGGTATCCGGTGCGAACAGACGAATGATAAACTACAGAGTCTACAAAATGTCGGCAAACGAAAAGGCACTGTACTTTATTTTGGCGTTTGTCGTCGGTGCGGGCGTGGCGTACCTTTTCTACGGCGGAATAGGCAAGGACGGTGACGGGAAAGCAACAGCCGTTACGTACATATGCGACTGTGTTATAATGGCACTGGTCGGACTTGCCGCCGGGAGGCTTTTTATGCCGATAAGGCGTGAGCAGATAATCGAATCGAGAAAAAGAGTGTTAAGACTTCAGTTTATAGACTTGCTCGATTCGCTGGCGGCATCGATATCGTCGGGCAAAAACATTCCCAATGCGTTTGTAGCCGCACGTGAGGACCTGCTCGTTCAATACCGCCCCGATTCGTATATCGTTCAGGAGGTGGACAACATAATCGGCGGTATCGCCAATAATGTCGATGTAGGCAGTATGCTTGTCAATTTCGGCGAAAGAAGCGGGATAACGGATATAAAGACGTTCGGCAGAGTTTTCGAGATCTCGTATTCGAAGGGCGGCAACTTGAAGGACGCAATACGCGAATGCCATTTGATATTAAGCAGTAAATGCGAGATAGAAACCGAGATCGAAACAAAAGTGGCGGCGAACAAAAACGAGCAGAATATAATGGTCGTTATGCCGATAATCCTTATTTTGATGCTCAAAACGTCGGGGAAGGAATTTGCCGATAATTTCACCACTCCGTCGGGAATCTTATGCACGACCGTTGCAGTTGCGACTTTTGTTGCGGCGTATTTCATAGGACGAAAGATACTTAAGATAGAGGTGTAAGACATGGAAAGCATGGAAAACGTTTTGAATATCGTGTTTTTGTCACTTTCCGTTCTGTCGGGACTTTCGTTCGTGATATTGCTGCTTGCTTCGGGCGAATTCGACGATTACATAACGCCGCTCGACAGAAAGGAATTTATGCTTCCCGAGATATACGGTGTCGGCTTTGTTATAATGAAGTTGTTCAGGCTCGAGTTTAAAAGCGAAAGAGCGAACAGACTGCGGGAATATGCGGCGATACTGTACGGCGAAAGATATGCCGACTATTATATGCAGGTCATGTATGCGGAAAAAATAAGCATTACCTATCTCGTTTTCGCTCTCGGCTGTACGGTTTGCTCGCTTGCCGACGGAACGGATAAAATAGTGCTTTTCGCACTTTTGCTCGCAGTATGCGTAACACTGATCGTGTATTTCGGTACGCTCGCCTCGTCCAAAGTCAAAAAAAGAAGCATACGCTTTATGGACGAGTTTCCGAACGCCGTGTCTACGATAGCGTTGCTTGTCAATTCCGGAATGATACTGCGTGATGCGTGGAAGGAGGTTGCGATCTCGTCCGATTCGGAGCTTTATCTCGAAATGAGAAGAGTGAACGACGAGATAGACAACGGCGTGTCCGAAATAGATGCGTTCTTCAACTTCGGCCGTCGGTGCGTCACGCCCGAGATCAAGAAATTCACATCGCTCGTCGTTCAGGGACTCGAAAAGGGCAACAGGGATCTGACAAATGCCTTGGAGAATCAAACGAGAGAGCTTTGGGAACTGAAAAAGCAGAATATTCTGAAGCGAGGCGAGCTTGCTTCGAATAAGCTGATGATCCCGCTTATGATAATGTTTGTAGGTATACTCATAATGGTGATGGGACCTATAATGACAAATTTGGGCTTCTAATGTAAATTCAATATATAATTCGGAGGAAAGAAAAATGAACGAACTTATGGGAAAGATCCGCACAAAGGCATTTGCCGCAAAGAGAAGCTTTATCAAGCTTATGAGAAACGAAAAGGGTGACACGAATATCATCGCGATCATACTTATCCTTGCGATAGTCATAGCCCTTGCCGTTATATTCAAGGACAAGCTTACCGAGCTGTTCAACAAGATCTGGGACAACACGTTCGATAACGTCGATAAAGCACTCGAAACGACATAAGACCTTTATTCGGAACTTAGTACAAACAACGGTATGCCGCTTCTTTTATGCGGCGGCATACCGAAATCGATTTTCGGAGCCGTACCTTGATTATTCTGTTGTTTTTTTTACTCGCCGTGTTGACGTGCATCGCCGTTTTTGTCACATCTTCGCTTGCCGGTGTCATCGATACGGGAAAATTCAAAATTTATAAAGTATACGAAGGCGTTTCGCCGTATAAGGGTCGTAAGCTGATCCCGCTGGCATTGCTGTGTGCCGTGCCGGCGTTTGCGGTACAGCTTTCATTGCACGCAAACACATCGGTCGTAAATTTCATAAAGCTGTACGGTATGTATATTATAGTGTTTTGCTGTGCGGTAATAGATTCAAAAAGAAAAATAATCCCCGATCTCCTGATACTGTCGGGAATATTGTTCAGAGCGGGGATATATATATACGAGATTGTTTGTATGCATGACGGGCTGAAGGACACGGTCGCAAACGACCTGATAGGACTTGCCTTGGGCTTCGGCTTCTTGGCGGCGGTGTCGCTTGTAACAAAAGGCGCACTCGGCTTCGGCGACGCAAAGCTTTTCGGCATAATAGGCATAACGGGCGGCTGGTACTGCACGTACGGCACACTGCTCTTAAGTCTTATAGCCTCGGCGGTTTTTTCCGTTGTCGCCGTTGCGACAAAGAAAATGGGACGAAAGGAATCGTTCCCGTTCGGTCCGTTCATTGCCATAGGCTATACGGCGGCCGTCCTTTTAACCTGCTATTGAAAACGGAGTACTCAAAATATGAAAAACAATAAGGTTCTTATCATCATAGCCGTAATATTGCTTAACGCATTGGTTGTGTTTACCGTAACGCAAAGCCTGATGAATCAAACGGACGAATACGGCGACGCGGTCGCCGAAGCGAGAGCATTTGCCGAAAAAGAGCTTTGCTCGAGATCCATTAAAAGGTTTAAAGAGGCTCTTGCCATGGAGGACAGCCCCGAGCTGCGTATGGAAATGATCGACGTGTATCAAAAGGGCATAGAAATAGGCGAATTTTCCGGCAGCTACGAAATTTTCAGATTTATAGGCGAATCCGCACAGACCTATTCCGATAACGTGCAAATGTACGAAAAGGTGTGCGAAATGTACATGAGGTACAACAAGATCGAGGAATGTGCCGAATTGCTCATACAGGCAAAACAGCTCGGCGTTACCTCGGATAAAATAGAACAGTACAGAGAAAATATAAGATATAAGTACTCCGTGCATTATGCGACGTATACCGATGTTATCATGTCGAACGACGGAAGCTTTACGGCAAAAACGGCAAACGGCAGATATACGTTTTTGGGCGATACGGGTTCGTCGGCTTCGGGTACATATCTGCTTGCGTCAACTTTTTCCGAGGGGTATGCATTCGTAAAAACAACTCACCCCGACGGAAACGACAGAAGCGTAATAATAGATAAAAGCGGTGAAAGACAGGTGTATCTGGACGGCGTGGTAAGCTCGTCCGGCGTGGGAAAGATCACCGATAAAGACGGAGAAACGAAATATCTGCTTGCGTGCGATACGGGCGACGGGTATAAATATCTCGACATAAACGGAAACGAAGCGTTCGGAGATTACGCATTTGCCGGTAGGTTCAGAAACAATATAGCCGCCGTTAAGGAAAAAGACGGCAATTGGAGGCTTATCGACGGAACGGGCAATGCCGTTACGGATAAAAGCTTTTCGGATATCGTTTTGAACGAATCGGACGAATGCAGTGCGAGAGGAACGGTGATAGCAAAGCTCGGAGAAAAATATCACCTCTACAGCCTGAACGGCGAACAGATCGGCGATTTTTCGTGCGATAACGCAAAAGCGTTCGTCGGAGAGTATGCGGCGTTCCAAAAGGACGGACTGTGGGGCTTTGTCGCAACGGACGGAAAAATAATCATACAGGCACAGTATGACGATGCCGAATCCTTCTCGAACGGCTTGGGTGCGGTGCTTGCCGGCAACGGGTGGACGCTTATAAACGCGGATAACGAGGCAGTGCTGGCGGATACGTTTGTCGATATCGGATATCTTAACTCGAAAGGCGTTTGTTTTGTGAAAACGAATAACGAACGTTGGTCGTATATCAAATTCTATTATAACGAAAGCTGAAAGAGGTGTGTCGGTTGAAAAACGGAAATAAAAGCGGCGTTATAGTTGTCGAAGCTTCGATAGTCGTTACGCTCGTCGTCGCCGTGATAACGGTCATGCTGTATATAGGTATGGTGATGTATCAGCAGACACTCGCTTCCGTTATGGCAGAACAAACGGCATCGAATCTGGCACAGGTCTACGGCAATAACCTTAAAGACCCCGCCACGGGATATATCGATGCGGACAAGGTCTATCGGTCGGTCACCTACGGCAATATGAAGACCGATGCGTATACGGATGTAGTAAGACAAAAAGCGGAAGCGTTCGCACGCTATCGCCTGAAATCGTCGAGAATACTTGCGTCCGATTCCGTTGCGGTGGACGTCGATATAGTCAAAAAAGAGGGCGAATTACTCAAAAATCAGATCGTCGTTAAGGTGAAGGACAAATACGACGTTCCGCTCGTCGGTCTGTTCGGCGTGGACGGACTTGTCGAATTCGATGCGACGGGATATGCCGATTGCGTCGATATTCTGGAATATATAAACGGCGTGGATGCGGTTTCGGGTGCGAAGCACTCAAACCTCGATGCGGTGTCGGAACTCGATGCCTGTACCGTATGCTTTATCCCCGAAAAAAACGACCCGCTGCAGAGGTACGTCGTGACGGTAATAAGAGGCGAAAGCATAATATCCTCGAATAAATATACGAATTCAGTAATGCCGCAAGACCCGACGAGTACGAAATGCGATTTTGTCGGCTGGACAGACGGAAACGGACATACGTTTACGGCGACAACGACCGTGGGCAGAGATATGACAGTGTACGGCAAGTGGGAGTGCTTCATAAATTTCGATGCCAACGGCGGCACGGTGAACGGAGGCAGTGCCTACGGAAAGACAGTCCCCCTCGGCGAAAAAACGACAATGCCGACGCCGACTCGTGACACATATGAATTTTTGGGTTGGTACGATTCAAAAGGCGTAGAATATATTTCGAACGGCACGCCGATAAACGAAAACGTTGTTTTGACGGCAAAATGGAAAAGAATTATGTTAAAGGTCACATTCGACGCAAACGGCGGCAGCTTGCCGAACGGATACAGCAACTCTCAGGACGTGGTTTGCGGTGAAAAAACGGAAATGCCGCTACCGCTGAGAATGGGATATGTATTTCAGGGCTGGTACGACGAAGGCGACACTGAATATACCGACGAAACGACAATAACACGGAGCGTTACGCTTCATGCAGAGTGGAGCAAATGTACGCAACACGTTGCGGGAGATTGCGGAGTTGACCATAGAGGACTTGAGGAGGCAGGTGAACCTTTCCATGCCGGAAAAGGAACGTCGTATTTTGGTGCAACCGAGTTCAGATGTTTAGTTTGTAGTAATTGCGGTGCTTTGCTTGATGGTTACAACAATGTATCAAAATTTGGATTGGGTGACTTCCACAATACTAGCGGAGTAAGCAAATATATTTGGTGTACAAAGCACATATATGACGAAAACGGCAACGAAGTGTATGACTGTTGGTGGAAAAAAAGAACGGCGGGAGAATATGCCATTCACAACTATAAGCAATAACGCACATCGGGAGGAAAAATGAAAAAAGAA
>CAZCJU010000001.1:0-32240 GCA_964498965.1 uncultured Lachnospiraceae bacterium | reverse complement strand
TGCCATTCACAACTATAAGCAATAACGCACATCGGGAGGAAAAATGAAAAAAGAAAAAAATTTAATATTGACCGTGGCAATTGTGGTAGCTGTTGCTTCGGCACTGACAATGCTTGTCTTGTATTTTTTCTTCCGACCGGAGAAAAAAGGCGAGGATTCGGTGACTACGGGCGAGGGCGAAATACCCGTTGCGGAAAACATCTTCCTGTGCAATACCGCAGATGAAGTTAAAAGCTATGCTGAGGCAAACAACATACCCTGTATGGACGGCGACAATGGGGTCATGCATTTATATGATGCGGAGTACTGTTCGTATAAAGGCTACTGTATCGTCGAATGCGGAGAAAACAGCGGAAAAGTGTACCGTGTGGTGTTCAATACGATCATAGAAAACGACGAAAATTTGTCGAAAGCGGCAGAGGAATTGAAGAACACATTTTTAAGCGACTTTAACTTAAGCGGCGAATACGAATACGTCCCCGCAGACGAAGAAAACGAAAACCCGGACGAACAGGATTTTCTGGAACAAAGAGCGTCAAAATTATTATACGTTCGTGACAACGATATAGTGTGGAGCATAACACTGTATGTTACCGATGAGGGCGTAAGCGTAAAAATAAGCAGAGCCGAGCAATATTGATCTTTTCAAAGCGGGATATATAATGAAAAATTCAGTTAAAAATACAAAGGGCGTTATAACCGTTCTTGTTTCCTTAATGCTTGTCGGGGCGTTGTCCGTCGGTACGCTCGTGCTGGAGGCGGGGCGATATCAGAGTGCGAAAACACAACTCACGGAAGCGAATACGAGTGCGGCATCGTCAATGCTTGCCGCATATAACGGCGATCTGTACGACCGCTACGGACTGCTTGCGATAGACAAAAAACGCTTCACCTCGCAAAGAGCCGCGGATTACCTTATATACAATTCCGATGCGGCATCGGGCTATTACGGAAATAAGATAAGCAGATTGTACAGCCTCGATTCCGTGGAGCTTATCGGAATGTATAATCTTACATATACCTCGGTCCTTAAAAGACAGCTGCTGTCACGTGCGAAATATCATGTTGCGGCTCAAGACCATGCACTGAACCTGTATACATATTCCGATTTCTTTGCGGATTTTCAAAACAAATGCCTTTATATCGCAAATCGGCTCGAGGTCGCGGCAGAGGGCAACGGTGCGGGACAGGCGACCGATATACCCGAGGATATGAAAAAAGCGTTGAGTGAGCTTCACGAAACGATGAAAGACCTCGATCGCCGTGATACGCAGTGCGATACGGTGCTGAACGGTAACACGACGGCGATACTGCCGAGCTTAACGAGAACGGTCGAGAGCGGTGTTCCGAACGAGAATACGGACGGGTCGGGCGATATGCTCGATTCCGCACAGAGCGGAGAGGGAAACACCGAGATCGACGTTGAACCGGAGCTTTTGTTCGTCGCCGATATCGAAAAAGACCTTAACGACGCTTATACGGCGAACGAAACGCAAAAGGCGATAAATACGGCAAAAGAAATCAGACGGCTGATGCTCGATCTCGATGCCGCATTGAATACATTAGACGCTTCCGCAGACGAAAATCTGCTGCTTAACCTGTATATTTCCGAATATTTTTCAAACAGAAACACCAAAGTCGAGGGAAGCTACTCACCCGACAGGGGTGCGGGTATGAACGGTGTCGATAATGCCGGCTTCGTTTCGGCGTGCGTGGAATACGTTATCGGAGCAAGCGGCGACGAGGGAACGAATCAGGAGATCGCATATACGTACACTCAGGCGATAAGACTTGTTTCGAATCTGTATGCGGTGATGACAAGCTCGAATTGCTTCGACGAGGACAGCATTTATTCCGTTGCCGCACATATCGCATGGGCAAATTACGAAAGCATTGCGGATACGGAGCTTGCGGCGGGATATAACCTGTCCGTGCCGCTTTATAAAAACGATATGCTGTTGCCCGTGAACGAGCCGCAGAGCGTATATACGGCATTTTCGGAGCATGACCTCGAAAAAGCACTTGAAGC
The DNA here is from genome assembly GCA_964498965.1 of uncultured Lachnospiraceae bacterium. Classification (GTDB taxonomy): domain Bacteria; phylum Bacillota; class Clostridia; order Oscillospirales; family CAG-272; genus CAZCJU01. The sequence goes on along the minus strand of CAZCJU010000001.1, from coordinate 30,211 downwards.
TCTCGGTCATATCACGGTGGAAATAACATATGACGAGATAGAGGACGATAAGAAGAACGATTGGGAAGAGGGCAACACGCAAAAGGTCTATACGAAAACCGTTACGCTCGATTCGGACGGAGGGGGTAAATTGTCCTACGGCGATTCGCTTCTGTTCGCACTGTGGTTCGTGCCTAATTCCGAAAAGCTGTACAGGGTCGCCGACCTTATACAGCTCGAAATGAGATATAAAGAGGAATATGTCGATCATACCGGTGCGTCGTTTCTCATGAGCGAACAAAATACGTATTGCAGGGTAAAAACAACGGGAAAATTCAATTCGATATTGCCCGTGCTGTCGTTCAATGCGGGACAAAGCGTGTCGGGAGCAAACGTGGAAAGCGTCAGGTACGCAGGATATTAAAACGGGCGTGCCGTTAAATCAAGGAGCTGTCGGATCGGCTCGCATGGCGGAGGATATATTATTATGAAAAAAGGAAAAAAAGGCGTGCTTACGGTCGAAGCCTCGATCGTTTTGCCTCTGGCAATGCTGTTTATATTGTTTTTGCTCGGCTTCGCCCGTGTTTACAGGGCCCAAAGCCTTGTGAGCCATGCGGCACTGCAAAGTGCGGACGCCGTCGCAATGGAATCGTATCTGCGTGAAACGGCTCTGCGTTCCGATGCGGAAAAGATAGTTCAGCTTGCCTCGAAAATATCCGCAACGGATCAGCTGAACGCCGACAGCCTGGAAAGCTTGCGTTCGGCGGATCTGCCGAGTATCGCAAGACAAAAATTTATCGCCGCCGTAGCCGATACGGAGGAAAACGCAGACAAAAAGCTGAAAAGCCTCGGAATAAAGGACGGGCTTAACGGAATAGATTTCTCCGGCTGTAATCTGGATATCGTAAACGACGACGTTATAGTTACTCTCGATTATTCGATAGAAATGCAGTTTAAAATATTGGGCTATAACGAGATAGACGCTTCCAAAACCGTTAAATCGAAAACGTTCGGCGAGATACTTTTCGATGTCACCACGGAGGCTAAGCCGATACAGGCGGGAAAAACAAAAGGCGACGCAAAGGTCATACACGGCGAGCAGATAGAAATTTCCGCCGAAGCCGATTACGGCTACAGATTTTTAGGCTGGGACGACGACGGCGACGGTGCGGTCGATAATACCGAAAACCCGAGAAGAGTGACGGTTACCGACCCGGCACATTACATTGCACTGTTCGAAAATATCGCATACGGAGTGAATATAGATACACGGCTGAAAGCCCAATACAATACGTTCGCACACATCGATTACGGTGTGACAGGCGGCGAGGGCGAGTATAAGTATTTGAACGAAGCGACGATCACCGCAAGGGCGGGTCGTAATTACGAGTTCGTCGGCTGGGATATGAACGGCGACGGAAACGTAGACGTGAAAAGCGAAGCCTGCCGCCGAAACGGCGAAAGCTTCGAGTACGACTTTGAAGTCAAACGCACATACCATATTACGGCGGTGTTTAAGCCGATAAACGTCAGGATATCGGTAATATCGAATAATACGGCATACGGCGGCGTTTTGGTCGAACAGGGAAGTAATATTTCCGAAACGGAGCTTATCGTCGAATACGGTAGCAGCGTGACGCTGCGTGCGACACCGATAAACGACAGAAACAAATATGTGTTCGAACGTTGGAGCAACAATATAATCTCGGACGTAACGAGCGTCGTCGCATCGGAGGACCGTGTTTATACGGCGTATTTCAAAATGAATACGTATACCGTCACCTTTTATTCCGATAAAACGCTCACCGCAATGCTGGGAAGCACGGGGGTCTATTGTGCCGAATCCGTAAGAGCCTCGGCGGCGGGGATCGGATCGGCAATGCCGCCCGAACCGACAAAAAATAACGTGTCGTTCTTGCAGTGGCGAATATCCGGCACGGATAAGACCTTTACCGCCGACACGCCGGTCAACAGAAATATAAACGTGTATGCCGTGTGGGCGTATACAGTAACATTCCGATTGAATACAAAGAATAAAAATTTGACGGCGAGCTGGAATATATCGATGAATACGGTAGAAAGCTCTTGTGCCACTCTGAAAAGCGAAGTCGGTACTTCGATTACAATGCCGATTCCCACGTTGAGCGGCATTTCGGGTCACCCGATAACGGAATGGAACACATCAGAAGACGGTAAGGGACAAAAATATACTCTCGGCGAAAGCCGTGCATTCGAAACCGACACCACCCTTTATGCACGGTGGGATCATTCTAACAACATAAAATTTGCGTCGAAAGAAAGATTTTGTCGGGAGTATTATAAAGATGGGAAATCAAACGGTAAAACAGCAACATTCGAGTGCGAATGCGGTGCAAGTGAAACGAGAATCCCTCTTCCGAACGAGTTGTTACACGACGTACAAAAACCAAAAGTTACGCAAGATGAGTATGGTATTTATGAAGATGGTGGCGATACGAAAGATGACTTCAACGCAAAATGCTGTTCTGAAAAAGAAGGTCACGAAGTTCCGGAAGGTGTAGGAGAGATTACGGATAGTGGCGGTAATACACGCCAATGGATAAAATATAGTCACGTCATGTGTAGTTACTGCCAAAAAGTTGAACAACCGGAGCGGTGGGTTGAACGCACTATTGATGGTAAAGAATACGGATTATATAGAAAAACTTATTATCTTGTAGAATATTATTACAATAACAATAAGACTTATATCGGGGGACGCTCAGATTGGGATTCTGTAATAGAAAGAAAGGCGAGCGAATGTAAGCTTGACTCCGAATATTTGTGGGACAACGAAAAAGTAAAAGAAGAAGCAAAGAAACAGAATGAAAATAAATAGAACAGAGTGAAAAAGAAAAGAATACAAAAAATTATAATCGTCTTTGCCTCATCTGTTGCAATTGTGTGTGTTGGGATATTCCTGTTCGGCAGGGGAAGCGACGGCGAGGAGAGGCAAACCGAGGCAGAAACGGACGTGCAGACAGAGGAAGAGCCGATCACGCCGTCGAATTGGCTTGACTGCTCGACGGTTGAGGATGTTAAATCGCTTATCGAAAAGACCGGAGCGGAAGCGGAATACGAGTTAGATTACGCTTACATATACGATCTGCCGTTCGCCTCGGGCAAGGCACAGTACAACTACCGAGTAAACGGAGAGGGGAACATAAGCGAGTCCTCCGTTTACTACCGAATGGTGGACAGCGAGCCGAAGGACGGGAAATACGTCACCGAGGATATTGAGTTTTCGGAGTTTAAGGACAGGCTTTACGGCGTTTTCCGCTGTATAGACAATGCCTTGGGAACACGGATAGAGAACCAATATTCCGTATTTTCCGAGGACGGCACGGTGCTTGATTCCGAGGACGAGGGTTCGCTGAAAAAGGTAGCCGACGGCGAAGCGGAGCTTGAGCTTCGCATACGGGATACCGACGGCTCGGTATGGATACTGAAGATTGCAAAAGAATACGGTTATAACGATATTTTATGTACGTTCAGACACTACTCCGCAGATTCGGAGTGGGCGAAATCGTACTGTAACATGGCTGTCGGCGACTGACGATCGGCTGTCGGCGATTGACGGCAAAGGAAAGGAATTAAAAAATGAATTTTGTTTACGAAACGCAGGGAGCGATAACATATTTGGTATGCGAACTCGACGATACGGAGCAGGTAGACAGCATAACGCTCGGAATGCTCACGAATAATCACATCGTCGGCTTCGCCCCCATGCTTTATACCGAAATGGACGGGAGAAGATATTTAAAATACAATGTTTCGGCAAGGCTGTCCGCCGAGAAATTTTTCGGTGCGACGGTAAATCGGGAGCGTGTCCTCAACGCATTTCACAATATATTGAGTGCGATATGCTCCGCCGACGAATATATGATAGACCTAAACAGCTTCGCTCTTGACCCCGAACACGTATTTCTCAACGTGTCAAGCTGTGAAAGCTCGCTCATATGCATTCCCGCGGCAAACGAAAAGGACGTAAACGAGGAATGCAGAGCGTTGTTCAGAAAAATAATGTTCACCGCACATTTCGACAGCGGCGAAAACGCGGATTACATTACAAAGCTCATAACATACATAAACGGCGACTCGTTTACCGTATACGGCTTAAAGGACCTTGTCGCACAGCTGAAAAACGGCACACCGTCCCCCGCCGCAAATGCGTCCGCTCCGACGGCACAGCCGAATGTGCGACCTAATATACAGCCTAATATACAATCTAATGTGCAGTCCGGCGTGCAACCTAATATACAACAGACACCGCAAAGAGCGACGGTACAGCCGACACAGACGCAAAATCCCGCACAAACCGCAGCACCGAGAGTACAGGCACCCGCTTCGGTGTCCGCTCTCGACTCTACGATATCGATAGACGATATGCCGGCAATGGCGGCGGTGGCGGCACAGCAGAATATTCAAACACAGCCTCGCCGCACAAATGCGACCACACCCATTCCGTCTATAAACAACGCACCGAGAGCGAACGTCGCTCCGAACACACAGAATGCGGCAAACAGACCGCCTGTCGGCAATGTGCCGATAAATAACGGTGCGAGATCAACGGCACAAGTGCCGCCGAGGACGCAACAGACACAGCCCGCAATGCAAAGGCCGCCCATGCCCGGCACACCCGGATTTGCCATACCCGGTCAAGGTCAAGGTATTGCCTCGAAACAGAAGACTCCTCCCGCTCCCGTCGGAAATACACGATCCGACGGGGAAAACGGCGGGAAAAAGATATCCTTGCTTGGTTTACTCTCTCACTATAACAAGGAAAACGCCGAGCTTTACAAAAAGCAAAAAGAAGATGCCAAGGCTGCCAAAAACGCCGCCAAAGCGGCAAAGACGGATCAAACCGCACCACAGGCGGCGGGGGGAGTCCCCAACAGACCGAACGGTCAGGGCGTGAACGCCCGAGTGCCGTATGCACAGCCGCAATATACTCAGCCGCAGTACGTACAGCCCCGTCCGCAACCCGTACCCGTTCAGAACAGCTTTAACGAAACAACCGTGCTGACGCCGGATATGGCAATGCCGGCTACAACGGTACTCGGTACGCAGAATGCAAAGCCGACGGCGTATCTCATGCGGTCGAAAACGGGTGAAGAAGTCGCAATAGACAAGCCCGTGTTCCGCATAGGCAAGGAAAAAAGCTACGTGGATTATTTCATTGCCGACAATACGGCGATAAGCCGCAGTCACGCAAATATACATATCGAAAAGGGCGAATATTTCATCGAAGACACGAATTCCACCAATCATACGTATGTAAACGGCATGATAATAAACAGTAATGTTAAAATAAAGCTTTCAAGCGGCGACGGAATAAGATTCGCAAACGAGGACTTTACGTTTACGATACGGTAAAAGCTTCGGTTTTTGTCAATCTAAGGTCCGTTTATTACAAAAATCAACAAAAAGAGTTTTTTTATGATAATATAGGAAAAAAGGGAGGACAAAGCATTGATAGTAAACCTGATAAAATCAAAGCAAATGTTCAGTCTGACCCTGCCGGAAAAGATCAAGGGACAATATTGGCTGTCGGATTTCGACAGCGAAGGGAATCATCGCGACCTGATAAGCATAGAAGCCCTGAACGGTGTTTGGACCGTAAAAAGCAATAAACACATAACGGTCCTCGATTCGCAGAACAGAGCGACGGACGGTGCGGAGATCAAGCCGATGAGCTTTTTGAACCTGCGATACCACAACTCCGACGAAAGAATAATCCTGTATGCCGAGGCGATAGAACCGTCAAGGCAGGTATTGACAAAGATAATCATGCTTGAGCCGGGTACGCTCGGTATAGGCAGAGTAAGCGACAACAACCTGTTTTTTGCGAATAATTTCGTGTCCGGACATCACGCTCGTCTGTCGTATGACGGCAAAGGCTGGACCGTGTGCGACGATAAAAGCACAAACGGAACGTATGTAAACGGTTACAGAACCGTCGGAGCGGTAAAGCTTCGACCGGGCGACATGATATACATAATGGGTCTTAAAATCGTCGTCGGAAGCAATTACTTTGCGGTGAACAACCCAGACGGCTTGCTGACACTGCAGGCGAATAACCTTGCGAATTATCAGGCACAGCCCGTGGAGCAAACGGAGCATGAGGAAATACCGGAATCGCATTACTTTTATCGCTCGCCTCGCTTTTTCAGGCAGGTAGAGCATTCGGTAATAAAGATAGACCCTCCGCCGCAAATTCAAAAGGCGGACACCGTTCCCGTGGCTCTTATGCTCGGTCCCTCACTCACAATGGGTATAACATCGCTTTCCACCGGCTTGCTGTCCGTGAGCAATGTTATAAACAACGTCGGCGATATAACTCAGGCGTTGCCGACGTTGATGATGTCGATGAGTATGCTGCTCGGCACGGTATTATGGCCGATACTCACGAAAAAATACGAAAAAAAGCAGAGAGCGAAAAACGAACAAAAGCGTCAGAAAAAATATCTTGCATATCTTGACGGTGTTCGGGACGAGATCGGAAGAAAATGCAAGGAGCAATCGGACATTTTAACCGAAAATCTTGTCGGTCCGGATGAATGCATTTCAAGGATATACGGCGAAAAGCCGAGCCTTTGGGAAAGAAATAACACGCACGACGATTTTCTGAAATTGAGAGTCGGACTCGGAACGCTTCCGCTCGATGCGGAGGTGAACGTTCCGGAAAAAAGATTCACCATGGACGAGGATAATCTTCAGGATGCCATGCTTTCTCTCGGCAACGAGCCGAAGCTGCTCCGCGGCGTTCCGGTAAGCCTTTCACTCAGGGAAAAATTCGTTTCGGGTGTTTACGGCGAAAAAGGCAAGGTCGGAAATTTCATAAAGACACTTATAATACAGACTGTCGCCTTGCACAGCTACGATGAGGTAAAGCTCGTTTTGATAGCCGACAACGAAACCGGATATTGGGATTTCGTTCGATACATCCCTCATTTTTGGGATAACGAAAAAAAGATCAGATTTTTCGCCGCAGATGAAGGCGAGGTAAAGGAGCTTAGTGCGTATCTGGAAAAAGCCGTGCTGAGCAGGGACGGCGAGCGTGCGGAAAACGAGGAATATTTGCCATACTACGTTATAATCGCCGCCGACAAGAAGCTTGCGGAGAGCAGCGACGTTGTAACACGTATTTCAAAGCTTAAGGAAAACAGAGGCTGCAGTCTGATCTATATGACGGAGCTGTTGAACGATCTGCCGAAAGAGGTAGGTTCCGTCGTGTATATAGGCAATGACGGCTCGTGCATATTCGATAAAGCCGATACGACCGGCAAAACGTTGCCGTTTACTCCGGACAGGGTGAACGAAAACGCAATAGGTGCGGTAGCGGAAAGACTTGCGAATATAGAACTTGACCTGTCAAGCTGGCAATATACATTGCCGAATATGATAACCTTTACGGAGATGTTCAACGTCGGCAAAATAGAGCATCTCAATATTCTGACCCGTTGGAAAGAAAACAATCCGACAAAGACCCTGCAGACTCCCGTCGGTGTCGATGCCTACGGCGGTATATTTTATCTCGATCTGCATGAAAAATTCCACGGCCCTCACGGTTTGGTAGCCGGTATGACAGGCTCGGGAAAATCGGAATTTATTATTACATATATTCTTTCGTTGGCGGTCAACTATCACCCCGATGAGGTCGCATTCATACTGATCGACTATAAAGGCGGCGGACTTACGGGTGCATTCGAGGACGAGGAACGCGGTATAAAGCTTCCGCACCTTGCCGGAACGATAACGAACCTCGACGGTGCGGCGGTAAAAAGATCGCTTATATCGATCCAAAGCGAACTGCGTCGCCGGCAGGCAATATTTAACGAAGCACGCAAAGTATCCAACGAGGGTACAATGGACATTTATAAATATCAGCAGCTGTACAGAGATAAGACGGTGAGCGAACCCGTTCCGCACCTGTTCATCATTTCGGATGAATTTGCGGAGCTGAAAACACAACAGCCCGAATTTATGGAACAGCTTATCAGTGCCGCACGTATAGGACGAAGCCTCGGAGTGCATTTGATACTCGCAACGCAGAAGCCGAGCGGAGTGGTGGACGACCAGATATGGAGTAACAGTAAATTCAGAGTATGCCTTAAGGTGCAGGAAAAAGCCGATAGTCAGGATATGATCAAATGTCCCGATGCGGCGGAGCTGTCACAGACGGGAAGGTTTTATCTGCAAGTCGGATTTAACGAGCTGTTCGCTCTCGGTCAATCGGCGTGGTGCGGAGCGGAATATACACCTGCGGAAAAGGTCGAAAGAAGCGTTGATGACAGTATACAGGTCATAGATGATATCGGACGTACTCTCGCAAGTGTTAAACCGGGAAAAAAGACGGCACGCAAGGAAAAAAAGGTAAAGCAGATAGTGTCGATCGTGAAATATATTTCCGATTTGGCAAACGAGGAGAATATTTCCGTTCGCCCGCTGTGGTTGCCGCCTATCCCGCCGAGAATTTTCGTTGATAAGCTTGAGGAAAAATATCACATGAGGTCGAACGGAACAAGGCTTTGCCCTGTCGTGGGCGAGTACGATGACCCGTTTAACCAAAAACAGTGCGTTCTGAACGTTCCGTTCTCGGACGAGGGCAACTGCCTCATTTACGGTGCGACGGGCAACGGTAAAACGACGATGCTGACGACTATAGCATATTCGCTTGTGAAAAACCACAGTGCGGACGAGCTTAACCTCTATATAATGGATTTCGGCTCGGAAACGCTTAAGGTCTTTGAAAAAGCTCCGCAAACGGGCGGCGTTATCGTAGCCGGGGAAACCGAAAAAACGGTGAACTTCTTCAAAATGCTGCACAGAGAGGTCGAGTACCGTAAAAATCTGTTCTCGGAATTCGGCGGCGATTACGCAAGCTATTGCAAGAACGGCGGTAAGCTCGTGCCTAATATCGTAGTGCTTATCAATAATTATGCGGGCTTTGCGGAGCAGTACGAGGAGCTTACAGAATCGTTCGCTTTACTGACACGCGACGGAGTAAAATACGGAATCTATTTTGCCGTCAGTGCGAGCAATACGAATGCGATACGCTACGTCGTGGCTCAAAACTTCAAAATGACGTATTGTATGCAGCTTAACGATGTGACGGATTATCCCGTTATCGTCGGCAGAACGGAGGGACTTGTACCCTCGAAATATAAAGGCAGAGGTCTTGTGTCGCTCGGCAAGGTGTATGAATTCCAAACTGCGTATTGCAGTGACGATGCGGACGTGTTCGAATTCCTGAACGGATATTGCAAAAAGCTCCGGGAAAATGCGACTTCATATGCTAAGAAGATCCCCGTTTTGCCGAGCGTCGTAAAATGTGCGGATGTCGAGGACAACATTACCGATCTGAAAAATGTTCCGGTGGGTATATCCAAAAAAACGCTTACCGCAGTTACCTGCAATATCCTTTCAAAGGTCGCATACCCGGTTGCGGCACAGGAACTTACTCAATGTGCGGACTTTTTGGGCGAGTGGCTTAAACTGCTCGGCAGACTTGAAAAAACGATATGCATCGATACCGAGCGGATATTCGAAAACGAACGATTGCAAAACGTCGAAACGGTGCAAAGCGACTATGAAGAATATGTGCGTACACTTTTCGGCGAAACGGTCTTGCGTAATAACACATATAAGGATTCGAAATCCGATCCCGGTTCGCTTGAACCGTTTGAACGGCGGATCATAGTGATAGTCGGTTGCAAACGGTTGCTCGAACAGCTTACGGCCGACGGAAAAGAAAAAATGGAGCTTGTATTGCTGAAATCCGAAGCGATATATAAACAACACTTCATTATCGTCGATTCGACATCGGATTTCGCTTCGTATAAGCACGGAGAATGGTATAAAAAACAGGTGAACGGAGCCGACGGGATCTATATCGGCGACGGAATTACCGATCAGTACGTGGTCAAGGTGAATAAGCTTACACGGGATATGTACGACGAAATAGGAGCATCGTACGGTTGGGTGATAAACAAGAGCCGCCCGACCCTTACAAAATTGCTCTCGTGTAACGGAGAGGAGTATGCGGAATAATGAAAAAAGTATTGGTGGAGCTGTATGTTCCGATAACGGGAACGAGCTACGACGTATTTATTCCGAATACAAGCCCGATGTCGCAGGTCACGGAGCTGCTTAAAAAAGCCGCGGCGGAGCTGTCCGGGGGACTATTCGTCCCGACGGAAGAAAGTGCCGTTTGCTACCGTGAAAACGGATCTGTTTTGAATGTTAACATGACTGTTTATGAGCTGGGAATACATAACGGCTCTAAGCTCATGTTGATATAAAAATTATTAAGGAGGTCATTTAAAAAATGGCAAAAATCAAGGTAACACCCGAAGAGCTTGAAACTGCTGCGGGAAACATCGAACAATGGGCTGATGATTATGATTCTCAGTACAAGGCACTTTATGCGAAAACCGATGCGATGGCTTCATCGTGGAGCGGAAAGGACAATCAGGCATACATAAACCAGATTGAAGGTTTTAAAGAAGATTTTGCGAAAATGTATAACTTGATGAATCAGTACGCAACTTTTCTTAGAACAAGTGCAAAAGCTTACCGCACAGCACAAGAAACGATTGTAGAACAAGCCGGAAAATTAAGAAACTAATGAGGGGGAATGAAAAATGGCAGAAATTAATGTAACATTTCAGGCACTTAGAGATACAGCGACTGAAATTCGTAAATGTAATACAAATTTAGACAAAGATCTTACGGACATCAGCACCGAGATGAGCAGATTAAAAGGCAAGTGGGAAAGTGATAGTGCCGAAACAATTCGTGCGGCAATGGATGCTATGAAACCGAGATTTTCAGAATATAAAGAAGTTGTAGAAACTTACGCAAAGTTCCTTGATGACACTGCACAGACTTACGAAGAAACCGAATCGACACTCAAAACAAACGCAAGCCAGTTCATAGAATCAAAATGAAATCGACCGTATATGTGCGGGTACGGCTCACCGTACCCGCCTGTATCGGCGACCTCGGCACAAATTCGTAAGTTTAAATTATTGTAAGGTTAGGTTACATCATGAAAAAAATTATTGCATTGTTATTACTGGTGGCGACGGTTCTTTCGTCCGTATGTTCACTCACGGGCTGCAAGGGCGAAAAAGTACATATTTATACACGCTCCGAATGGATAGGTGCAATAGCCGAAATTTATAATATGAACGATCCCAGCAGCACCACACCGTATTTCGAGGACGTAAAAGCGAGCGACGATAATTTTAATGCTATTCAGGCGTGCGTTGAGTGGGATATTATCGAAAAGGATAAGAAATTTAACCCCGATAAGCGTGCCGATGTCGATTTTGCCATTGTAACGGCGGTCAAATCGATAGGTATCGACAGAATAGCCAAATCGGTAAACGGCAAGAAGCTCGGCACGGACAAGGAAATCATTGATTATTTCAATGAAAACAGCGAAACGAAATATATTTCCGGCTCGAGCTTGTACATGGACACGGCTTCGGAGATATTATCCGACGTAAGCAGAATATACGGCAGTCTTGCTCTGGAGCAAACTCAAAATATAGAATACACATCAAACGTTGTTACGGTAGACGATAAAAACGTTCAGTTCTCCATGGACGGGAAAACGGCAACACTTCACGGTATTACGGCTAAGGTCGGCGATATTATCACGATTGAACCGTCGGAGCTGTACCCCTACGGTATGTACGCAAAGGTTACCGAGGTGAACGGTACGGAGATAAAGTACACCGAACCCGAATTTGAGGAAATGTTTGATCATGTAGTGTTTACCGGCACGTATGAAGCGAAACCTCTCGGATTTATTCCGGCATATGACGGAGTGACCATTGAGTCGATTGGGGGAGCAAGTGCAACAACACAGTCGGTATACTTCAATAACGGTGAAAAAACAACAAGCACTACAATGTATGTAAATAGCCTCGGAACGAGAAATTGCGGAGTAGAGGCAACGCCGATTGCAAATAGTTTAGATTTGGGTAAAATCGAATTAAAACTAAGACCTATTAAAGGTGGAGATAAAGACAATTTGCTGAATCACATTAGCGGAAAAGTTACGATCAAGGATATTGTGGCAACTGCGGATATAGAGATATATGGACCTGTTGTAAAAAAAGCAGACATCAAGCTTGATTCAAAGATAATATTATCCGGCGAATTTGGCAACAAAAATAACGACGAGAAAAAAGACGATGCAGCAACAAAAATTCCGCTGGGCGAAGTACCGTTTAGCTTGTTCGGCGTTATTGTATTTAAATTAAAGGTTGATTTGAAATTGGGTATAAATGGAAGTGTGTCTGTGGAATGCTCCTTCGATACATCGGCAGGTCTTACATATGAACCATTCAAAGCGGTTCAATACTATACGAACGCAGAAAATCCAAATCTTGATGTTGTTCTTAAAGCAAAAGCGTATGCTTTGCTCGATGTGAAAGCCGTATTTTCAATTGCTTGTTTTGATGTTGCAAACATAGGAATAAGCGGCGGTATAGAAGCTTCGGGAAAAACTAAGAAAATTGGCACAAGTAATGATGTTGGTTGCGTTGATGTTAATGTTTTTTTACCACTCGAATTTTATATCGGAGCAGAAAACAAGGAAACTCTGTTAGGAAAATTGGGTATTAAATGGATTGATGAAATATGGAATGCAAGCAACAGTCCGCTTACATTAAATTTGCATATCGAGGATTGGAAAATTGTACCCGAATGTACCAAAAAAGGAAAAGAAACGGGTGACGAAAGCGGTTCTACAATTGAAGACCGATACACCGATATTCCGGGAATAGAAGATGTTGCAAATGAAATATTGCAGAACAAGACGGGACTCGGAATCTCAACGTACTTTGCGGCGATGGAAGAAAAGCAAACGGATAAGCTTCTTATAGAAAAGCTTCCCGACGGATATACCGCAAGCGACCTTGTATTCACGTCGAGCAATCCGTCCGTTGCAACCGTAGACGGTAACGGCGTTGTAAGTGCGATCTCACAGGGTACGTGTCATGTTAAGGTCGAAACAAAAGACGGCATATACGCACAGTACTGTACGGTAACCGTTCTCGCATCGTACTATGTTGATTTCACGCCGCTCGGTTATATAGTAAATCAACAGGGATACATCATGGTCTGAATAAAAATTTAATGAGATTTGAGGCATTTGTATGGCTGTGAATATCGACAATGCGAAAAAGCAGGCGGATATATTGGAGTCGTGTGCTTCGTCGTTGAGGCGGGCGGCAAGGGAGCTTGACGCCTACGGCGACGAGGTTTCCCTGAACTGGCAGGGTAAGGAAAGCGGTTACGTATTATCCGCAATAGACAGCATCGTTGAAGCTATTGAAAAGGTATCAAATGAACTCGGCTCATTAAGCGGCGAGCTTGTCCCCGTCGCAACCGCTGTGAATAAAGAGGAAGCTGCCGCAAAATTGCGGCAGCTGAAAGCGGTTTACGACACAATTTGCGAAAAGCTGCGTGAGAAAGAAGCGGAGAGGCAGGAACTTGCGGCAAAGCGGGAATCGATGGAGGAAGCGGAGTTTCAACGTATGAATGAGCTGTGCCGCCTGGAAACGGCGAGATTAAAGGGTGAGCAGGCAAAAGCGAAAAACAAGCTTGATGTGGCGAATAAAGGGTAATGAGCAAATACAAAACAGAGATAATTTCCGGTCGGAGAGTGCTTGTCGTTCAGGGACAAAAAGGACAGCAGATCAGCGAACGGGAATTCTATGCCGTAAGCACGGGACAGGTTCCCGGACTGCTTAGAGCGGAGCTTATCGGTCGGGGAAACAGCTTCAGACTGAGCTATGACATTTCCGGTTATATATCATTGAGAGAATTTCTTTCGGCACCGATAAACAAATCGACATTTATAACGCTTATCGACAATATTTTGAATACCGTTAAGGGATTGCAAAAGGCGTATTACAACCGTCAATATATACTTTTCGACATTAACGCCGTAATGATTGAGCCGATGACACGCAGAATAGGCTTTGTGTACGTGCCGATAACGTTTTACGACAGCGGTACGGAGCTGCGAAGTTTTTTGTTGAGCATAGCTCAAAATTGTTTTTTCACACCGAACGAAAGCAACGATTACGCACGTGAATACATACGGATAGTAAACGACGGTATCAACTTTTCCGATTTCAAGCTTGAGGAATACATAAAAAAACTCATATCCGATGGGCAGACGAGCGACGATGAAAGAAAATGTGTGCGTTGCGGCAATGCCGTTCCGAACGGAGTAAGCTATTGCCCGAGCTGCGGCACGAGCATATACACGCTTGACAATGTGACTCCCGACAAGGTTTATGACCCATTGAAGAATGCGGTAAAGTCTTCGAAAACGAACACTCAAGGCACGAACGCCTCCGAAAAAGCGTATATTCGCAGACTCAAAACCGGTGAGCAGATCAGAATAACGACCGATTCCTTTGTCCTCGGTAAGGAGGCTTGCGGTTGCGAGTACTGTGTGAGCGGCAATTCCGCAATAAGCAGATGTCACGCAGTGATAAAGCACATAGGTGCTTGCTGGTTTATTTCCGACTTAAACTCGACAAACAATACGTATGTCAACGGACGGGCGATTCACCCCAATACGGACACAGAGCTGTATGACGGGACGAATATAAGGCTCGCAAACGAAGAATTTATATTTAATTTATATTGAGGAGCTGAAAAAATGTATCCCGAATTTGTGGCAATTTATATTATGCTCGGAGTTATAATAGCGGTATTGGGTGTGGTAATTTTCCTGTTGATCAAGCTTATGAAAAACGGAGCTTCATCAAGTCAAAGCACTCCCTATATTCCGCCCATACAGCCGACGAACGAACACTATTATCCTCAACAGCAATATCAGGCACCGTCATATCAAATGCAGTATCAGCAACCGAGCAGTAATATAGTATACTGCAAGCAATGTTCGGCACAATTTGATGCGGCACAGGCATATTGTCCGAACTGCGGAGCGAGAAGATAAGCTCCGAACCGACGGGAGGCGAACGAAGTGAGCAGAATAGAGATAGATCCCGAGGCGATCATTGAAGCGACGAAGCGATCGGTAAAGGCGGAAAGCACCGTCAATGAAGTCGATGATCTTTTGCGAAATGTCATGTACTGTATAGATCCTAAAATCAAAAGCAGAAGAAATATAGAAGCCAAGCTGAAATCCGTCTGCGGTCGACTGGCGGACATCGAAGCCAAGCTTGACAGGCTCAACAGCGTCGTTCCGACTTCCGCACGACTTTATCGTGATACAGACAGCAAAATAAGATCCGAAGCGAACGATATACCCGAAATATCCTGTATCGGGGTCGCAACCGTTGCGTCGAGCGTCGGTGCGAGTGCGACAAACACGGTAAGCGGCGTAAATGCTGCGTCGAGCGGACAAACCGTTTCTTCGGTAGGCTATGCGGTTTCGACAGACACCGCAACGGGAAGCGGAGGTACATATTCTTCGTCATCGAATACGAAAAGCTTTAGCACCGTTCACCGTGAAGAGGACGAGATATGGGTCGAGGTTCCGCTGTGCGGTCAAAATACCGATTATAGTTGCGGTGCCGCGGCGGGCAATATGATACTGGCGGCTTTGGGCGTTAATTGCAACGAAACGTCGTTTTGGAATTATGCAAATGCCAACGGGCAAGGCGATTACGTTTATCGGATAGCACAAACATTGAATCATTTTATAGGCAGTAATAAATATGATTTCGTTTATACAGCCGATATGAGCCTCGAGGAATATTACCTAATGTTCGTAAAAAGTCTTGAAAACGGTTATCCCGTCGAAGTGGTGATGAGCGTTAAAGGAAAAAGCGAATTAGGTTACACTACATCCGGTCACTACGTTGTCGTTACGGGTGTATATAAGAACGAGGACGGAGAATATATCGCGAAAATAAACGATCCGTTTTCCGCAAATTGGTACGGCAACGGTCATCAAGGTCAGCAGATCGAAATGCGACTGTCGGACCTTCATCGGTATAACAAAAAACATTCGTCTTACATAATTTGCAACACATAACGGAGAAAATATGGAAAAAATTCTCAGAGATTTGGTTGAAAAGAATTATACTTGCATAACGGAGCTGTTTTTCTTCGGAAATTTGCCGTACGGAGAAGTTATATCGCTTGACGGCACGTATGTGGCAAAAGTAAACTCGGATAAATATAAAACGTTAGACGATATAAAAGAATTTTTAAGTCGAATTTATGTTGACGACGAAACATCAAGACTTTTGAAACGGTATTTCGCCGACAAACCTCTGTATTTTGAGCGTGACGGCGAACTGTATGTGTATGCAGAGCAAACAACGGGTGCGGGGTTGCCCTCGCCGTGGGAATCGTTCGACATGAAAATCGAAAGCAACACAAATAGCACGTGCAGATTTGACGTGTACGTGAAATATGCGGTTACGCCGAGTGGCGATTTTTGCAACAGATATGTGTTTGAAGCTGTCAATAACGGCACTTGGCGATTGAAAAACGTTGTCACAAAGCCGTCGGACAATATAAGACCGGCGGATATGTTCAAGTGATCCGATTCGACGGGTGTCGGTATGATGTACTGTTACAAAAAGGCAATTTTGGTTTTGCCGATCGTGTTTTTAATGATCGGAGCGTATGGGTGTAAGGTCTTGTGCGGAATATTTAAACGATACGGCTGCGGATTTTGAAAGTGCGGAGCGGGAGATCGTATCTTGCTTGTAAAAGGAGGATTTTATGGATCAAAAGGCATTACAGGAGTTGTATTCAATAAAAGCGGAGCTTTTGCGTATCATAAATGAGCTTGAAGATATTGAAAGAGGCTTGAGAAACGATTTTTCGAATATCGGAACGGAAAAAGCCGCAGATTGCATTTCGAAGGTGATAAAGAATTACAGAACCGTTAAAAGAAAGCTTGACAACATTGATACCGAAAAGGTTACCGAGGCGTTTGCGAAAACGCACGGTCTCAGTTCCGGCGGCGGCAGTGGCGGCGGCGGCAGTGGCGGCGGCGGAGGGGGATTTTAATGGCAGACATTATTATTGTTGATACGCACAAATTGAAATTGTATGCCCAACGCATTTTCGCTGTCAACAAACGAATCGAACGCCTCGATCGCAGAATGGACGACCTGTACGCAAGTGTCGGACTTCTTGACTTGCGGAATTTATTGCAGGCAGACATATTAACTTGTTACAGCTTGCGGTTACATAACTGTAAAGAATATTTACAGCAGACGGCAATTGATTTTGAAGAGGTTGAGAATTTGTTGGTAAGTCTGGATCCGTTAGGCTTTGATCCTTATTTGTGGAAAGATTTGTCAGTGCGAGAAAGAAAAGAGCGGAATTCAGAACTGATTCAACGGCTCAGAGAAGCCCGAAACAGACTTTTACACGGAGTAATTGAATGCGGCGTTGCGGAAAGTGCATTATTGATTTCTCTTGCGAAAGACATACACGGACTTTGGAATGTACCGGACAGTATCGTTGAAAAGTCGGTACTGTCCCTGAGTGCAGAACATGGCAACACCTACGGAAATTGTGGTTTTCTTACGGCAAGTCAGTCGATTTCATCGGGAATCAGCTACGGCAGCTATAAGCATAAAGAGAAAGTCAAAGAGCAAAATGAGATAAAGAGTGCAAAATATCAGAAAAATCCCGACGAGAAATGGTACGAAGCTCAGACCACTATCTTTGAAAAAACCTTCAGCGAAAAGAAAATAGAAGGAAGCGTTTTTGGAACGTCTTTCTCTGATAGCAACGACTATTCGGAGAGTTCTGCCGAGTTTAAGTTTTTGACAGGCGAAATGCATGGCGATATATCGGCGGGAATGTATGTATACACAAAGGATAAAGACGGCAATACAAAAAGAGTTTTTTCTCCGGGCGTATCCGCAGAAGTCGGAGCGAGTGCGGCACTTTTTAAATTAGACGCACACGAACGAATCGGACTGGGCGAAAACAAGAATATGCTCGGATTATACGGCGATGCACACGTTGAGGCGTTAAGTGCCGAAGTAACCGGAAAAGTAGCTTTAAGTGCTAACCAGCTATATGCCAAGGCAAGTGCCGAAGCAAATTTGGCAAAAGTCAGCGGTGTAGCGGGTATTTCGGTGCTTGGTACCGACGTAGGAGTGACAGCAAGTGCGAAGGTTGGCATCGGTGCCCATGCGGAAGTCGGATGGACGGACGGAAAACTAAAGGTCGATGTCGGTGCCGCAGTTGGCATTGGATTTGATCTCGGATTTGAGGTAGATGTAAGCGGAACCGTCGATGCCGTGTGCGATGCCGTTTCCGACGCATGGGACGATATTGCCGACGCATGGGACGGTGTTACCGGTGTCATAGATTCTATCTTCTGAAAGGAGAGAGAAAATGAGCTTTCTGTTCGCCGCTGTTATGGTTTCCCTTTTTGCACTTGCTCTGCTGATTATCGGGCTTGCAACGGAAAAAAGCGGAAAAAGCTTTTGTGCGAATCAAAGAAGAGGACAGGCTGAGGTCGTGGGATACGAACGTATAAATCAGTCGAATCGATACACATTGCTTGTCAGTATTCCCGAATTGAATGACGGAAAAATCTATAATTGCACATCGGGTAAAATAAATCTCGCAGATTATCCGAAAGGAACTGTTGTAGATGTTATGTATGCACCGAAAAAAATTATCGGAATAAGCGTTGTAGAGGTTCATTTATCGAATAATCCGCCGGCGAACAGCTTGCGGTTAGGTCACGGAATTAAAATCGTGTCGATCGTAATGTTTGTTACGGCAGTCGTACTTGCCGTTGCGGGACTTGCAACTATATTGTAAATTTCAGAAATGAGGTATAAAAATGTTTGAAGGATTGTTGCCTATCGGCACCGTTGTATTGTTGAAAAACAGCCAAAAACGAGTTATGAT
The DNA here is from genome assembly GCA_964498965.1 of uncultured Lachnospiraceae bacterium. Lineage (GTDB taxonomy): Bacteria > Bacillota > Clostridia > Oscillospirales > CAG-272 > CAZCJU01. The sequence continues at coordinate 11,314 of CAZCJU010000001.1, read as the reverse complement.
CATCGGCGTGATTCAGAAGCAAATTAAGGACGGTGAAGATATCATTTGGGATTATTCGGCTTGCCTATATCCGGAAGGATATATGGGTCCGGACAAAACCTTTTTGTTTAACAGTGAGCAAATTGAAAAGATTTTTGCGGTCGGATATCAGGACGAAGAACAGTTTCGATTTAAAGAAAAGGTAGATCGGATCAGAAAAGAGCTTTTGTCTTGAACCGGGAAATGTGTAGAACGTGAAGCCTGTTGTGACAGGATCGAAATTAACACGGAGTGAAATAATTATGGCTGTCAGAATCGATACAAATTGCGTGTCTGCAACGGCAGACCGAATATCGAACGTAAATAAAAAAATGGAAGACGATTTTTCTTCCGTTTGCGAAATAATAGGCGAGCTTGGCAAAAGCTGGCAGGGAAGTGCTTCGGAGAATACAATATCCGGATTCGAAAATATTAAGAACACATATTGTGCCGACCGCTATAACGTCATAGACAATATGGTGAATTTTATGAAAAAACAGGTATGTGTCGGGTACGAGCAGACCGAGGCGGCAATTACGTCTGTCGCTTCGGCATTTAAATAACGGGAGACAGTGTATATGGCAATCATAAGGGCGGATCACAGCCGGCTGGAGAAAGCTGCGGCGGCTGTGGATAATTATGTCGCCGAACATAAAAAGAACATGAGTGATATCGATGCGTCGATGACCGAACTCGGTCTTGCGTGGCAAGGCAACGATTACGAGCAATTGAAAATTCAGTGGCAACAGATCGATTCGAACGAATCAACATCGGGGAAAATGTTGCAGGCACTTGAGAATTATGCCGAATTTTTGAGATTTGCGGCAGATAAATACAAAACGGCACAAGTGAATGCGGTCAATCGTGCGAAAAAATTGCCGAATTGGTAAAAGCGATCGTCGGATCGCCGAAAAAATGCGAAATATGTAATTGTCGTCCTCCGTGCGATCGGGATCGCCGCCTTCCCCTAAGGGGGAAGGCCTGTTTTTTATTTCGCCTCTTTGTTTAGGATAAACGGGATCATGTTGGGCGGATACTCAATACCCTTCGGCGAGAGTATCCGTTTTTTTATTTTTGCTCGCCGCTTAATGCACAGACGTTTGTATTATTCGCTGTTCACCTCCCTCAAGGTTATTTTGTGATAAGCGTATTTGAAAAAACTTACGAAAAAGTCATTGACATTAATCGTTTCGCATGGTATACTGTAACCGATCATAGGAAAGCCTGTCGATTTTCGATATCGGAGGCAAAAATAGTATTTTCGATTTGAAAGGAACTGTTATGGCAAGGTATATATGCACGCCTGCGGGCGGTGAAGAAGTAATATTCGACACGCTTGAGCAGGCAAAGGAATATGCCGAGGTAAACGAACGCTACGGCACGACTGTTCGTGAAGAGGGCAAGGACGGGATAGTATTCGCTCCCAACGGTGTGTTTGCCTGCGAGATCTTGAATTATGCGAAGCAAGTCACCGACTACGTTCGCGACAACGAATTTTCATACGGTGACGCTCCGATCAATCCGGCGATAAATCACGATGCCAAGATTGTGAGCTGTGACAGATTTGTCGGCTGGGTATTATACAAGCTCGGCTACACCGATCAGCCTTACGTACAAGGTCTTTGCGTATCCGGTCCCGGTCTTACGAATTGGTGCATTGACCACGGGTTCGAGCGTATAAACAGTGTTGACGAGCTTCTGCCCGGTGACATTGTATTTACAAGGAAAAATTCCATAGACTGTCCCGGTCACACGTTTATTTATGCGGGTGTATCGGCTGTCGAGGGTGAGCATTACAGATACGACTGCGGTCGCGTCGAGCGTATACGCTCCACGCAGCCCTGGAGCGAGCCTATAAGCGAGCAGGAGGGCTTTATGTACGGCTACAGGATACACCCCGTTGCCGACTTTATAACGCCCGCCTTTTCGTTCAAGTACGACGGAGTCGAATTTTCCGAGCTTGACAAAAAGACGGAAACGATCGAAAACGGTGTACGTTACACGCTTCCCGACGGCGTTATACTCACGTGCGAGTTGAAAAAATTCCCCGAGCAGCGGGTATACTGGTGGGTAAACCGTTGGGAGAACACGACCGGACACGACAGCGGGCTTATAACGGAGCTTTGGGACTGTGACGTTACGGTTCCGTTCGAGCCGGACGTTAAGCCGTCGCGTCGCGACAGACAGGACACGTGGGAGCCTAAGTCGCTCAGAATTTACGAGGCAAAAGGAGCGAATGTAAGTCAGGATGACTATTCTCCGTCATACGTTCGCATTTGGGACGGAGATACCTACACCGCTTCCTGTGATGCGGGAAGAAGCGGACTCAAGACTTCGCCTTTTATAGATATCAACAGAAACGAATACGGTGTTATACTTGCTGTCGGCTGGACGGGACAATGGAAAGCACAGGTAGACCGCAACGAGAGAAGCGTTCGCATAAGAAGCGGCATTCAATATGCTCAGCAGGGCTTCAGAATACGTACCGGAGAGAGCTTCAGGACATCTTCCGCCGCCGTAATGATGTATTACAGGGGACAGAACGAGGCACACAACCGTTTCCGCTCGTTCATGCGTGAGATATCGCCTGTCGGCGAAAACAGTCCTCGAGGCAAGCAGACGCCGTTCTCGGCTATATTCTGGGGTGGTGTTTCCACGAAGCAGATGTTCGACCGTTGGGGCAAAATATTCGAAAACGAGCTTCCTTTCGACACTTGTTGGATAGATGCGGGCTGGTACGAGCCGCTCCGTTCGACGACGACTGCGGGACAATCCGCCGACTGGCCCGTAATAGGCAGGTGGGAGGTAAACCGTTTCTACCACCCGAACGGTTACATGGATCTTGTGGAATACCTCAAGGAGCATGGAGTCGGTTTCATGCTTTGGTTCGAGCCGGAGAGAATAAACAAGAGGGCGGGCGAGCCTTGGACGGAGTACTTGCCGCCGATCGACCCGAACACGGAGAGCGTGCTTGCCGCACTGAACAAGGACGAGGTATGCAACGCAATTATCGAAATGGTATCGGAAAAGGTACGCACATTGTCGCTTTCCGTTTACCGTCAGGACATAAACATTCTTCCGCTTTCGATCTGGTTGCAAGCCGACGAGGAAGAGCGTCACGGCATGACGGAGATACTTTACATAAACAATCTTTACAGATTTTGGGACACGTTGCTTGAACGATTCCCGAATTTACTCATAGACAACTGTGCCGGCGGCGGTCACAGAAACGATGTGGAGATGCTTTCGCGTTCCGTTCCCATGTGGCGAAGCGACTATCAATGCAAATGGGACTGCTTGCCCGAGGCGAATCAGATGCAGAATCAGGCTTCGTGGTGGATGCCGTATGCGGGCATAGGTTACGGTCCGACACTGGGAGATCTTTATTCGTTCCGTTCCGCATATTGCAACGGCATGACCGTGCGTACATGGGAACACGCCGATCCCGAATGGGAGGTCGGTGCGATGAACGAGCCGATGGACTGGGCAAGAAAATATTTTGCCGAATACAACGAGATCCGTCATTTCTTCTCGCGTGATATGTACCCGCTCATTCCGTTCTCGAGAGAGAATGCGACGTGGTGTGCGACGGAATATCTCGACAGAAGCAATCACACGGGTGTGATCCTGGCGTTCCGCCGTGCGGCTTGTCCTTACGACGAGGTGACGGTAAAATTGGACGGACTTCTTTTATACAAGACATATCATTTCACGAATGCGGACACGGGCGAGCAATTCGACATGACCGGTTACGAACTTACGACAAAAGGACTTAAGCTTAAAGCCGACAGTCCCCGTTCCTCGTTGCTGTTACGCTTTAACTGAGATCAATGGGCTTACCTTTCGCCGCACGCACCTCACGGTGCCGTGCGGCGAGGCAATACACGGGCAAGGGTTTTAATTTAACATGGATAATAATATTATGCCGAATTTCGGTTACACGATCGTTCCCGACAGCATTCCGAGGGACGGAAAAACGGATGTTACGGAGTCGCTTCAAAAATTTATCGACGAAAACGCAAACAAGACGCTGTTTTTCCCCGACGGCACATATCTGATAAGCGACGGCTTAAAGACATCGTCCTCACCCGAACGCACGGTGTCGTTTGCGATGTCGAAATACGCCGTGATAAAGGCGGACGGAAGCAAATGGAAGACGGGCGAGGCAATGCTTAGGCTCGGAGCGGTAGGCGAACACGCAAACGGCGAAGCACCGACGAGCCATACCTCGGTGACCGGCGGTGTGCTTGACGGCGACGGCGTAGCCGACGGAATTTCAATTGATAGCGGCATACAGAACGCCGTATCGGAAATGCTTTTGACAAACGTACGGCTCGGAATACACATTCAAAACGGTGCGAACAACGGCTCTGCCGATGCCGACATAACGGGTGTCAACATTTACGGCAACGGAAAAGCCGATTCTGTCGGCATTCTGATCGACGCACACGACAACACATTGACGAATATCCGTATCGGCAAGATGCATACGGGTGTCATATTGAACAGGGGAGCAAACTCGCTCCGCAATGTCCACCCGTTGCTGTACGGCACCGACGGTATCGCCGATTCGGCGGGCTTTGAGGACAATTACGGCACAAATTGGTACGATTTTTGCTACAGCGATCAGTTTGTGACGGCATTCAGGCTCGGTGGCGGCGTTCGCAGCTTTTTTAAAAATTGCTATGTTTTTTGGTACGACGATTTCGGCGACGGTCATACGGTATTCGACACGGACGGCACGTTCGATTCCGTTGCGGATACGCTGAAGGTATGCTTCAGAAATAAGACGGACAACGTGCTTTTGCGTGAGGGCATAAGCGGCGGCACAGGCACGCTTTCGGGACTGTACATAGACAATTCGGACAGGCTTTCGCCGCTTGACGCATACAAAAAATATTTGAAGTGATAAAAATATGAAAAATTTAATGAGTTCACCTGCTTTTGACGAGGCGAGAAAGAAAGCCGAGCGACTTTTGGAAAAAATGACGCTTACCGAAAAGCTCGGTCAGCTTTCGCAGTTCGGCACATCGATATACTCCGACGATGAGCAAACTTACGACGATCATTTCGAACAGGGCAAAGTCGGCTCGTACCTTACGATAAAAGGTGCGGAAAAGACGAACAAGATCCAAAAAGCACTGCTCAAGGCGACAAGACTGCCGATACCGGCATTGTTTGCAGACGACGTTATACACGGCTACAGAACCACGTTTCCCACCCCTCTCGCACAGTCCTGCTCGTGGAATCCCGAGGTGGCGGAAGAATGCTGTGCGGCGGCGGCAAAGGAAGCGTATCGCGACGGCATACGCTGGACGTTTTCGCCTATGGTGGACATAGCGCGGGATCCCCGTTGGGGACGCATAGTCGAGGGCTACGGCGAGGACACGTATCTCTGCTCACGCTTCGCCGAAGCTTCCGTAAAAGGCTATCAGGGCGACGGCGAGCAGCTCGGTGTCGATCACATATACGCTTGTATGAAGCATTACATCGCCTACGGGGCTTGTATCGGCGGACGCGATTACAATACGACGGACGTGTCGCTTCAGACGCTTCACGACGTATATCTGCCGCCGTTCAAGGCGGGCATAGATGCCGGTGCGGCAACGGTCATGTCCGCATTCGAGGACGTAAACGGCGTGCCTGCGACGGCAAACGAATATTGGCTTAAAGACGTGCTTAGGGACAAGCTCGGCTTCAAGGGTTTCGTCGTGTCCGACGCCGGTGCGGTAGTCGAGCTTATTCATCACGGCTTTGCGGAGGATATCAAAGATGCGGTACGACTTGCGTTCGGTGCCGGATGCGATATGATAATGGCGGGCGACCCGTACAACGATTGCCTGCCCGAGCTGATAAAAGAGGGCAAGATAACTCAGGAGCAGGTCGATGCCTCCGTGCTTGCCGTGCTTACCTTGAAATTTCTTTGCGGTCTGGACGAAAAGCCGTATACCGATATAACGGACGAAGAAATTTTCTTCTGCCGCAAGCATATGGAGCTGGCGAAGCGTGCCGCACACGAATGCCCCGTGCTTTTGGAAAACAACGGAATACTTCCGCTTGCGAGAGAAAAGACGGCGGGCAAAAAAATAGCCCTAATCGGACCTATTGCCGATGAGGGAGGAAGATCGCATCTGCTGGGTCCGTGGCCGTGCTTGTGCGATCCGTCAAAGACAGTGTCACTCTCGGAGGGCTTGGAAAAAACGGTCGGAGAGGACTGTGAAATAAAAGTTTTGCACGGATGTAACGTGCTTTGTGCCGATGAGGCAACGGAGCGGGAAAAAATGCTCGCCGATATAGAACAAGCCGCCGAGTGCGATATCATAATAGCGGCGGTGGGCGAGGAAGGCGGAATGTCGGGTGAGGCGAACAGCCGTGCCGATTTGGAACTGCCCGGACTGCAGGCGGAGCTTGTAAAACGGCTTTCCGAGCTTAAAAAACCGTTGATACTTCTCGTTTCGGCGGGCAGACCGCTTGTTATCACCGAATTAAAGGACAAAGTCGACGCACTTATGCTTATATGGCAGCCGGGAAGCTCCGCAGGTGATGCCGTAGCGGAACTGCTGTGCGGCGATGTATGTCCGTCGGGACACCTCACCGTTTCCGTCCCCGTTTGTACGGGTCAGGTGCCGATATATTACAACCACGCAAGCACCGGAAGACCCGCACTCAATAGGTGGGTATTTGAATCGAAATACCGAGATTGTCAAATAGCACCGCTCTATCCGTTCGGTTACGGCCTTTCGTACACGAGCTTTGAGTACGAAGATATTCGCCTGTCATCGGATAAAATGACAGGCGACGGAGAGCTGACCGTTACGCTCACGGCGAAAAACACCGGCAAGTACGACGGAGCGACAGTCGTTCAGCTCTATGTAAGGGATCTTATCGGAAGTACCGTTCGCCCGGTAAAGGAGCTTAAAGGCTTCGAAAAGGTATATCTGAGATCGGGTGAGGCTAAGAAGCTTACTCTCAAGCTTCCCGCCTCGGCTCTTGCGTTCAGCGACCCGCATATGAACACGGTCATCGAAAAAGGTAAATTCAAGCTTTGGATAGCCGAAAGCAGCGATGACAACAGACACGAATTCGATTTCGAAATAATTTAGGCGAGAATATCCGTCGCCGCTAAAGACTTCCCCCTCGGTAAAGCGACCGTGCGTAGTGCTACCGAGCGTAAGCCTTCCCGTGTAGGGGAAGGGAAACCGTGACTTGTCACGGTGGATGAGGTGAAATAAACTGTGCAAACTAACTTAGATAAGCACGGTGCGATAACGCCCTCAACCGTCGGCCTTGCGGACCGACACATTCCCCGGGAAAGGCTCTATGTGCGAAATGAATTTAACCTCCGTATATTGATATGCCCCTAAAGCTCGGACGCTTTTGGGTTCACTTCATATGCGGAGGCTTTGCTTTTATCTTATGCTATTTCATCAGCTCGTCGGTGAGCTTCAATATTTCGGGTGCGAGTTTTTTTCGTTCCTTTTTCAGACGCTTGCCGTATATCGGGTACGCAAGGCATACGAGTGCGATACCGAACAAGCCCGCCACCGTGCCGACGATAACGGCTTTGGCATAATCGAGGTTAAAGGACTCGTAAAGCTCGGTCATTATCAGACTCATACCCGCTCCGAGCAGTAATGCTCCGATAACGCCTATCGCAATTGCGACGGCAGATGCCTTTCTCGTTGTGCTTTTATCGAGCCTGCGAAGCCTGTCGAGCTTATCCTCCTCGCATTTTGTTTCGTACTTCATTCGGATCTTTTCGATCTCATCGCACTGCGGTGCGGAATAGGTATAATTAAAGCTTTCCTTATCGTTTTCGTTCATTTTTTTCTCCCCCGATTTTTTTCAATTCTCTTGTGCAATACACCGCCGTACCGACGGCAAGCGTGACGATAACGGCACTTATTCCCGCTCCCGTCAATATCAGCATGAGCCGCCTGTCATAGTCGCTCATATCCGTACCGAATTGTGCCAGCATCGCCGTTTCGAGCGAATACACGGATATCATAGCCGAAGCGAGCTTTACGGTCTTGGAAGCGGACATTATCGGACTTTTGTACTTTCGGTATTTGACAATATCCTTTATCGCCGAGCCTGTCACGTAAAAGGTATACATCGCCATAACGTATATCAAAACGCCTTTGTATTCCTTGCCTCGATTGAAGTACACCGACATCATGACAGCCCCCGATAGCGGAGGCGTGACGGCAAGAAGAACAAACGCACATATGCGTGAACGTTTAAGCTCTCCCATGCGGTTTTTGCCTATTCCGTTTTTGCTCACGTAGCGAACGAGTAAAAATCTCATTATTGCGAATATCGCATAATACGAAGCGAAAAGTGCGAACCAGGCGGTGGAATATATCACCGAAAGAAATGCGTTCGCCGCAGCGTACAGCATATTCACCGCAAGCGAGCGGTATAGGCTCACGTGCGTTCGAAAAGCGACGTTTGTCAAATATTTGTCGGCAAATCTGTTACGGTGCAGAGCTTCTTTAACCCTTTTTATAAGCGGCGGCAACGTTTTCACGCAGAAAACGCACAGCACGCTCAGCGTGTAAAAGGAAAGCACGTACACCGCATAAGCAAGCACACTGTCGTCTTTGTCGGCGACGAATACGTATACGAGTAGGCTCGTGCTTGCGACAGTCAAAAGAAATATCGCAAAAAAGGGCGGAAAAATCAGACGACGCAATAATTTTTTATTCATTCTTTACCCTTCTTATCCTTACGGTAAACGTCGTACCGATGCCGACCGTGCTTTTTACGTTCACCTCGCCGTGCATTATGTCCATTACCCGCTTCACCAAAGCCAGCCCCAGCCCGTTGCCCTGTGCGGCGTGTGATGCATCGCCCTGATAAAATTTTTCGAATATACGCTCACCGACCTCGCTTCCGATGCCGCAACCGGTGTCGCTGATCTCGATCACCGCATTTTCTCCGTCAGCATGCAGTCCGACGGTGACTTTTCCTCCGCGGTCGGTGAATTTGAATGCGTTTGAAAGCAAATTATTCCAAACAAGCTCGAGCAACTCCGAGTCGCCCCGAACTCGGACGTTTTCTTCGATATCCGCTTCTATCTCTATTTGCTTCTCCTCCGCCGTGTTCTCGTACCGAAGCAAGCATTCGCATATCTGCTCGCTCAGATCGTATTCGCCGGCGTTCGGATATATTTTTTGATTTTCGAGCTTGTTCAGCTTCAATATGTTCGATATCATGTCCGCACTTTTTTGCGATGCTTTCGCAATGCCGCTTGCGTATTCCGCACGCTCTTCCGGATCGAGGCTCGGATCCTGCAACAGCGTCGAATAATTCCGTATCACGGCAAGCGGAGTTTTCATTTCATGCGATACGTCGGCAATAAAATCGTTGCGAAGTGCTTCAAGTCCCTCAAGCTCGCTGCCGAGCTTGTTGAAACTCTCGACGATCTCGGTAAAACACTCGTCGGCAAACGGGCTTTTCGGTATCTGCACTCTCGTACCGTAATTGCCCTTGAGCAGCTCCTTTGCCGCATTAGATATTTCTTTCGTGTATTTTTCCGTCGTCAAATGTTTTCTTATCGTGTCTACCAGCGTGAAAAGTAAGCTTAATATCAGCACATTGACAAACGTCAGCTTCGCCGCCGTGCCTAAATTCTCGCTCGTAAGCTCGGTGCCGAGCGCGGCGGCTAAGCTCTTGACAAAAAGAGAGGTCGTGCAGGTCACGGAAAACGCAACGAGCAGGAAAAATACGATGTAATCGTACATCGGTTTTAACAGCTTCTTCGCCGAATTCATTTTATCACCGCCTTGTATCCGAGTCCGTGAACGGTCTTTATCTCGAAGTATTCGCACCCAGACAGCTTTTTTCTCAGCTTTGTCATGTAAACATCGACCGCTCTCGGTGCGGAATCGGAATCTATGTCCCAAAATTCGTCCATCAGCTGTGTGCGGGTGAATGCCTTCTTCGGGTACGATAACAGCTTGTATAAAATGTCGAATTCTCTGCCGGTCAACTCTATCTCTTCATCGTCGAGATATGCCGTGCGTTCGTCGGCGTCCATTGTAAATCCGCCGACACAAAGCTTACGCTCCGATGATATCTTCGCACGCCGTAATACGGCCCCTATGCGAAGTAATAATTCGTCCGGGTCGATCGGCTTTACCATGTAATCGTCTATGCCGAGACGAAATCCCCGTTGCTTCGCCGCAAGCTCGTCCTTTGCGGTGACGAAAATTATCGGCAACTCCCCGTTTACGGAGCGAACGCTTTCGGCAAGCTCGAAACCGTCGTCACCCGGCATCATTACGTCGGTCACTATCATATCGAAAATACCTTCGGCAAGTGCGTCGTATGCGTGATACGCATCAGGACAACCGCATACCTCATAGCCGCTGTTCGATAAAAATTTGCATAACGTTTTGTTCAGCTCTTTATCGTCCTCGACAACCAAGATCTTAACCATATCGCACCTCCGAAATTCTCGCTTAGCTGTATTTTACCATGCAAATGTTAAAATTATGTTTACGCCGTGCCGCAATGAAGCTTATTTTTGAAATTTTTTATGCCTTGCTCGCTTTTTCATAAGCGGAAAGCACCTCGCTTGCGTGTTTTTTGCGTCTTGAACCGAGCAATGCCTTGTATATGGAATAATTGCAAATGCATATCGCCATTCCGATAATACCCGTTGCAATACCGCAACCCATGATCTGCGAGAGTCCTATCGTCTGCCCGAAGTCGGTCATTATCAAACTCATTCCCGCCCCGAAAACGATGGCACCGAGTGAACCGAAGCTCCATGCAAATGCCTTCGCCGGCCTGCTCACCCTTTTGTCAAGCTCGATCAGCTTCTCAAGCTCCGTTTTTTCCGTAATGACGTATTTTCTTCTTATTTTTTCCGCATTTTCAATTGTTCCGTTTTTCATTTTTTATCTCCGTTTCGTTTTTTGTGTCCCTATCTTATACCCACAATGTTTGAATTTGTTTTGAGAAATGTTTCCGTTTTATTAACCTCCTCCCCGGTCATATATTCTTTTTCATAACAGTTCCTTTCTCTCATAAAGAAAACGCCCTCAAACCGAGAGCGTTTCCGTTATGGCTTCGTATTTATTATTCAGGAATTAAAGTTCTATTCTCTGATAACATCTAATCGTGATTTACTAAATCGTGATTTGATATTATTGTGTTCTAAAACAGAAGGAAAAGCAAGTGGCATCGAAAGTGTTTCTGCGTTCTTTCGTTTAATATTCTGAACTGAGCAGAAAATCCGCAATGTGCATCGTCTTAATGCCTTCATAATTTCCTCCTGCAAATTCAT